>NZ_JBMMUE010000002.1:0-516784 GCF_049257215.1 Pseudoalteromonas thalassia | reverse complement strand
ACTTACCGCCGAAGAGCTTTCAGACAAAGCGAGTTCAGCTATTTTGAGCTTGAATGCTCGGTGATGTTTGGACATAAAAAGACCCCCAGTAATTGGAATGTCCAACTATTGGGGGTCACTTCAAAATGTTTAGGCTTTTTTTATGCTTGGACAGTATTCAATATAAATTACTGTTTAATAAAATCAATCAGCTTGTCGGCAATCGCAGTATTGTTTTGCGAACCGTAGAAATCTTCTGCACGTTTACCATAGGCAAACACTTGCACATCAATAGCGGTGTGGCCGCCAGTAGTCCAACCGGTGAAGCTGGCATGATTGATGATATCTTTTACAGCAAGTAGCAGTGCTTTTTCGCCCATTTTCTTAGCTTCGCTTAGCTTAATGCTGTTAGCATCAGTGAATTCGATATCAGAATACTTTTGCCATACTGCTTTTAAGTCATCGCTTTCAAGTAGATCTTTTGTGATAGTGCCAGCTGTTGCTTTAACACCTTTAATCACCTCAGTTTCCCACTTATATTGACCATGAGCACCAAGTGTTAAGCCACCTGTTGAGTGGTCGGCAGTGATAACAAGCAGAGTATCAGGGTTTTTATCTACATACGCTTTTGCTTGTTCAATCGATTTAGCAAAGTCGTCCATTTCGCCCATTGCACATGCGATGTCGTTTGCATGACCACACCAGTCAATTTGGCTGCCTTCGATCATCACAAAGAAACCTTTGTCGTTTTGACCATCTAGTAAATCAAGCGCTTTAGTTGTCATTTGCGTAAGGCGCGTTGGATTTTCGTCAAGCGCAAAAGGTAAACCTACTTCAGCGAATAAACCAAGTGCTGGAACTTGTTTTAAGTCACTCATTGCTGCAAAGTCATCGCTGTACTGATAACCTGCTGCTTTAAACTCCTCAACTAGATTACGGTCTTCACGAACATAATATTTAGTGCCGCCACCTAACATTAAATCAACCGGTAATTTACCTGCGATTTTGTTATCGATATAGTCGTTAGCAATCTCGTCGTAGTTGCGGCGTGATTCGTTGTGCGAAGCAAAGCTTGCTGGTGTGGCATGATTGATTTGCGAAGTAGCTACGAGTGCTGTTGTCATACCGCGTTCTTTTGCAACTTCAAGCATAGTTTTAACTGGTTTTTTATCAGTATCAACGGCAATTGCGCCATTATAACTTTTATGACCACTACTCAGTGCTGTTGCACCTGCTGCGCTGTCTGTTACATAGGTATGATCATCAGGGTAGGTATGTGCCATACCACGTAAAATAGTATCGAAAACAGTTGGGTCAACAACTTTAGTATTTGGATCATCTTTAAAGTAACGATATGCAGTTGTGTACGCCGGGCCCATACCATCACCAATCATATAAATGATATTTTTTGGTGCTGATTCAGCCATTACTGAGCCTGCTGAGCATAATAATGCTAAAAGACTTAATTTTAATTTCATTGATGTAACCTTATTATTGTGCCCTTATTTATACTGCGAGGATTATTGTATACTAGCCAGACGATAAATAAACGCCTTTAAGTTGAAACGCTTAATAAATAGGAGCAATTGTGCAACCTTTTTCTTTTCAAACTGGCACTCAGGCAATGCATGGCCTAACCTTTGGTCATGGCGAAGAAGTTGTGATTGCCTTACATGGTTGGCTTGATAACGCACATAGTTACATACCTATGTTACAAAATGTGCAGCTTAATCAGCGTTGGTATTGTCTCGATTTTCCTGGCCATGGTTTATCTGATTGGCGAAGTAGTGATGCCCACTATTACTTTATTGACTATATTGATGACGTATATAAGTTTATTGAGTCACTTGATGTAACGAAAGTACACTTAGTTGGCCACTCAATGGGGGCCATGGTTGCCGGGGTTTTTGCCAGCTGTTTTCCTGAAAAGGTAGCAACGGTAAATTTTATTGAAGGAATAGGCTGCATTACAACAAACAGTAATGAAGTGAGTAGCCAACTTCGTAAAGCAATTTTAAATAGAGCGCGTGTAAACACTAAAGGGCCTCGTGCATTTGACTCAATAGCGCACATTATTAGTGCAAGGCTTGCTAGTGGGGATCTTGAATACCCACAAGCTGAGCTATTAATGACACGCAATAGTTACGAAAAAGCAGGGAAGTGGTATTTAACAACCGATCCCAAGCTTAAAAATCACTCAGGATTTCGCTTTGATGAGGCACAATGTATTGCAACCATCAAACAAATAAACGCACCATGTCAGCTTATCTTAGGGGATAAGGGGTATCCTTTTGTGAAAGATAACCTAGAGGCATATGGTAAATATTACAAGGAGTTAAAAATTCATGAGATACCTGGAGGTCACCATTGCCATATGCAAAGTCCTGCATTAACCTTAGAGCACATTCATGCATTTATTGGGCAGTATAAAGCAAGTTAATTGTATAATTGCACCAAATGTGGGATTATCTGCACCATTAGAGTATTTACTCCATTGAGAAACGGCCTTAGTTAGATTAAGGTTATTAAAAAATATAATTATAAACAGGAGCTAAGAGTGGAAAAAATCTGGCTTAAACGCTACCCAGAAGGTATGCCTGAAACAATCGACCCTGAGCATTATCACTCGCTACTCGACTTGTTTGAAAAAAGTTTTGCTGACTATAGTGACCTTCCAGCCTTTACCAACATGGGTAAAGTGTTGACCTATAGTGAGTTAGACAGTGCTACAAAACGTGTTGCGTCGTACATTCAAAATGATCTTGGTCTGAAAAAAGGCGATAAAGTAGCGGTTATGATGCCGAACCTACTGCAAACGCCTGTGACTATTCTAGGTGTTCTTCGTGCAGGCTGTGTAGTGGTAAACGTAAACCCACTTTATACGGTACGTGAATTAGAGCATCAACTAAATGACTCTGAATCATCAGCAATTTTCATTCTTGCTAATTTTGCAGATACTCTAGAAAAGGCTTTACCAAAAACCAACGTTAAGCACATCGTGGTTACCCAAGTAGGTGACATGGTGGGTGGCCTTAAAAAGCACATCGTTAACTTTGTGGTTAAGCACATTAAAAAAATGGTGCCTAGCTACTCATTGCCAAATGCAATTAAATTTGCAGATGCACTGGCTGGTAACGAAGCAACCTACAAAAAGCCTGATGTTGATTTAAACGACCTAGCATTTTTACAATACACTGGTGGTACTACGGGTGTATCTAAAGGTGCAATGCTATCGCATGGCAACATGGTTGGTAACCTTGAGCAAGTATCAGGCTGTTTAGATAACGTGCTTGAGCGTGGCAAAGAAATCGTTATCACGGCACTGCCGCTTTATCATATCTTTGCTTTAACAGCTAACTGCCTAACATTTATGAAATATGGTGGTTTAAATGTACTTATTACAAACCCACGCGATATGCCGGGTTTTGTAAAAGAGTTAGCACAACACAAATTTACTGCGGTAACGGGTGTAAATACCTTATTTAATGGTTTACTAAATACCCCGGGTTTTGCTGAACTTGATTTCTCAAGCTTAAAAATGTCACTTGGCGGTGGTATGGCGGTACAGCGTCCAGTTGCTGAAAAATGGCAAGCTGTAACTAAAACCAAATTAATGGAAGGTTATGGTTTAACTGAGTGCGCGCCACTTGTAACTGTAAGCCCTTACGACCTTGAAGGTTATAACGGCTCAATTGGTTTACCAGCACCAAGTACTGACATTAAACTAATGCTTGAAAACGGCGAAGAAGCAGCGAAAGGTGAGCCAGGCGAGCTTTGGGTTAAAGGCCCACAAGTTATGCAAGGTTACTATAACCGTCCAGATGCAACAGCTGAATGCTTAAAAGACGGTTGGTTTGCAACCGGTGATATTGCAACTTACGATGATGAAGGCTTCTTCTACATTGTTGATCGTAAGAAAGACATGATTATCGTATCTGGCTTTAATGTATTCCCTAATGAGATTGAAGAAGTTGTCGCAATGCACGATGGTGTGCTTGAAGTAGCTGCTATCGGTGTCCCGCATGAAGTAAGTGGCGAGCAAGTTAAAGTTTTTGTCGTGAAAAAAGATCAATCTTTAACTGAAAAAGATATAATAAAGCATTGTCGTGATAATTTAACGAACTATAAGGTGCCTAAACTCGTTGAGTTTAGAGATGAATTACCAAAAACCAACGTTGGTAAGATTCTTAGAAGAGCCTTAAAGGACGAAGAGAAATAATAAAAGCCGGCATTAGCCGGCTTTTTTATGTAAAACAAAGGGGTGTAAGTGCAATACCAACTGATCGAAACGCAAAATCAGTTAAATGATTTTGTAGAAAAAATAATAGGAAAACCAGTATTAGCAATTGATACTGAGTTTATGCGCCGCCGCACCCTGTACCCTGAAGTTGCACTTATTCAAGTATATGATGGTGAGCATTTAGCGTTAATCGACCCACTGGCAGAGTTATCGCTCTATGATTTTTGGCAAGTACTTAAAAACCCAGAGGTGTTAAAAGTACTGCATTCACCGTCAGAAGATATTGAAGTGTTTCAAAAGTACGCTGGCTTTGTACCAACACCGCTATTTGATACCCAATTTGCATTGCAAATTTTAGGTCATGGTAACTGCATGGGCTTTGCGCATATGGTCAAAGAGTTACTAGATATCGAAATTGATAAAAGTGAATCGCGCACTAATTGGTTGCAGCGCCCGCTTACAGAAAAACAGCTAGATTATGCCGCTGCCGATACCTTTCATTTACTCCCATGCTTTGAAATTATTAAAAAACAAATTGATGAAGCAGGCTTTTTTGACATTGTGATCAGTGAAAGTGAGTTAGTCGCGCAAAAACGTGCTTATCAAACACCTGCAGAGCAGCTTTACAAAGACATTAAAAATGCTTGGCAGTTACGACCGCATGATTTAGCGGTATTACGTGAACTTGCTAAGTGGCGCCGTGAAAAGGCAGAGCGCAAAAATCTCGCTCTTAACTTTGTGTTAAAAGAACATAACTTGGTTGAAATAGCTAAACGTAAACCAGTAAGTCTTAATGCACTTCGCCGCGTTCCGGGTGTTGAGCCAATGGAAGTAAACCGTTCAGGTGTTGAAATTTTAAAATGCATCGAACTGGGTAAAGCGGTTGCGCCAGAAGAGCAACCAGCACAACTAAAACGACTTATTGATTTTCCGGCATACAAAAAAGCCGCTAAAGATATAAAACAAAAAATTACCAAAGCTGCTAAAGCAAATGGAATCCCAGAAGATGTGCTTGCATCTAAAAAGCAAATCAATCAATTGATTAGTTGGAATTGGAAGCTAGATGCACAAGAGCGTAAAGACAGTTCAAAACCCGACTTATTAAACTCGTGGCGTTATGAGCTTGTAAAAGACACCCTTAAAGAGTGGGATAACTAAAAATTTGGCTCTAAGCAATTGCTCAGAGCTTAGAGCCATAAAATTTGTCGCGTTTATTACTTACTTGCAGCCATTGTAATAGGTTGTAATCGTATCGTTTTAATCTGTGCATTTGTTTTGATGTTAAACAATAAAAAGGAGCAAATATAATAAACCTAGGACCTATTATAAATATGCAGCTTAAACCAAACTTTGAGTAATGCTGAATCAATTTTATTTCTTGCGCTGCAATGTAGTGGTGCCCCCAAATTGAATGATAATAAATACCGTGTCGGCAAACAGTAAGAGCATGTTTGCAGTTAATTGCCAGAAAGAACAAAACCAGCGCGATAAAAAAGCACAGCGCAGCGATTAGCTCATAAATAATATGCTGTGGAGAAAAAAGCTTTAACAACATCAATGTGAAAAACAATAATAAGGCTAAAAAAGAATAAACCTTTTTTTCTGACCTTTTCTTAAGATTTAGAACTTTCATACTCATCCCTTGAGATTTTTATAGCTTAATGCTACCTCTCCAAGAATTTAAAGCAATCTGCCAAAAAAATGAAAATAGGGACAAGTGTTCAGCTTTTATTATTATTTTTTTATCTATGTTTTTTACTAGGAATGATGAATAATATATTTTTAATCAATATATTATGTGGTTGTGAGGGCTGTTTTATAGCCGCTTTGAAACAACTTGAAATTGACCAAAGGTCAGAGCAGGTTAATGCAAAAAAAGTGAATAATGTTATTTGTAGATAACTTAATATCAGCTTATTATTAGTACCAATTAAACTTACTATACTGAAAAATAAAGGAAGCTTCGTTATTGCTTACAATAAAGTGAATAGTAAGTAATATGGCATGCAACTAATAGCTGCATGCCTATTTAACCGACACAGACGAATAAAAAAACGGATTTTATAAGTATAAAAAATAATCAGTGTCAGTATTGATTTCTTAGGTTTTTAGTATGAAATTCACTTACTTTTAAACAAACAATTAATTCAGACTAGAGATCAAAATCAATTACTTATTTAATAAAATCTTATCCAGATTTTGTTTTGATTTCGCAACGCTTTGTAGCGGTGTTAGTCCACTTGGGTATTCTTCTTGCTCCAGCACTAACCACTTAGTGTTGCCGTGCGACTCTAAAGTATCGATGATGGCAGGCCAATCAATGTTGTTTTCGCCGATAATCGGGCTCATGTTGCTCCCCTCAACCGTACGTACTTTAATGTGCGTAGCAAGTGTGCGGTTAGGGTACTGTTTAATGAAGTAAATTGGATCTTTAGCTGCGTAATTGACCCAGCCAATATCTAACTGCAATGGCATGGTCTTGGGTGTGTTACTGGCAATATAATCCCAAAATGTAGCGTTATTAAATGCATTAACTCTTTATTATGATTGTGAAAACCGATCTTCATATTAAAGCGAGTTGCATAATCACTAACTTTAGTGAGCTCTTTAACCAGTGACTTAACCCCTTCAGGATGCCATGCTCGCTCATCTCAAGGTACATAGAGTGTGGTAACACCAAGGGTTTTGTAAAACAGTAGGGTGCTATCAATAGTGCTTTCGGTGAGAGCATCAAAGCCGATGTGGGCACTACTGGCAACTAAACCTAATTCAGAGAGCTTTGCTTTTAAGGCCGCTGGGTTATCAGAATAAGGGCCAAAATCTCCGGCAAACTCAACGCCGTCAAATCCCATTTCGGCAAGTGATTTAAGCGTACCATGAAAGTCATTTTTTAAGGTGTCTTTGACTGACCACAATTGCACACTCACTGGCAGTTTTGCGAATAATTGACCACTAAATACAAGGCTAATAATGAGCAATAAAATGCGGGTTTTAAACATACTTAAATCCTAAAAAAGCAGGGGAGTGACCCCCTGCATTAAATTGTGTTATTAAACAACACAAGGGGGAAAGTTAATCGGTATAGGCGTACTCGCTTAAACCAAGCTCAGCTAAAACCTGATCTAAATGGGCTTTTGCTTCATCTGAAGGCCCTGGGTAATCACCAGCAATAGGAACATTGCCTAAGTAGCCTATGTCTTTACAGCCTTCTGGCGTACAGAAAAAAGCAGCTAGCACTAATTCTTTAAAGCGTAAAAAAGCTTTACCAATACGCTGAAATTGCGCAGGTGTTTGCTCGTTTAAAAATGCAATATCGTCTAAAATCGCACGATGTTGCTTTTCGTTAAGCGCAACAAATTGCTTTTTAAAGCGAAGCTGCGCTTCATCGTTAAGCCACGCTAGAGAGTTTAAAATTTTAATTCTATCGCGTTGTTGGCCTTCATAAGGCGCGCTCACCCACTCATTAATAACTGCCGGTACTTCTAGCTCACTGGCTGAAGGAATAGCGCCTTCGCGTGGCACAATGTAATCAGCTAATAATGCTACTAACGTAAGCTCGTCTGCGGTTAAGGTTAGTGGCCAAGGTGATTCTGGTGGCATCACCAAATTAGGGTCTTGACCATAGCCTTTAGCGGTCACAGGCTTAATATCTAAATCAGGCCAATGCTCTTTTGCAGAGACTGCACCGTCATCTTCAAGTGCTTTTGTGCAACCTGCAGTTAAACCAACCGCCGAGCCTGCAGCTAATAAGCCAAGCCATTTTAAAGACTCTCGGCGGCTCATGTTAGAAACATAGTTATATGAGTCATGTTCGTTACGATGATGCATAATTAAAGTACCCCGTTATCAATTTGTTGAGCAAGCCAAGTTGAATTACGCATTGCCAGTGTCATGATGGTGAGCGTACAGTTTTTATGAGGGTTAGAAGCAAATACGCCCGCATCCATTACAAATAGGTTATTACAATCCCATGTTTGACCCCATTGATTGGTGACCGAGTCTTTCTTCGAGCTACCCATTCGTGTGGTGCCCACTTCGTGGATGATTTCGCCACCTTTTGAAATTGCCTTTTCAGCAGGCGGGAGTTCGCCAACGGTCGCACCCATGTTTTCTAGGATTTGTTTCGCGGTTTTTAAACCATGTTCGATTTGCTTTAACTCTCTGTCAGACCACTTAAAGTGAAACTTTGATACCGGAATACCCCATTTGTCTTTAACGTTTTCGTCAATTTCCATGTAGGTATCCTTGTTCGGTAGCATCTCGCCACGTAGGGCAAAGCCAACGTAAGAGCCATATGCATCACGAATTTGTTGTTTAAGGGCAGGGCCATAACCTTGTTTATCACCCGACACACCCGAGCCCGGCTGACCAAAGCCACTGCCAATTTCAAAGTGATAACCACGTGGAAAATCTAATTCATTGTTAGCTTGTGCTTGATGACCCCACCAAGGAATAAATAAGTGGTTAGCGGTATGTCCATCTTCGTTATAACGTGGGCGACCTTTAAGTGCCGGAATTTGCGCACCTAACCATGCACCCGTCGAATCCATTAAATTTCGACCTACTTGACCACTTGAATTAGCAAGGCCTTTCGGGTGCTTTTTATTCTTTGAGTTTAATAAAATACGTGCTGATTCACAGGCGCTGGCGGCTAAGATAACCACATCGGCATCAATAGCATGTTCGGTTACTGTGTGTTTATCAACATAAGTGACGCCAGTGACTTTACCTTGCTCATCAACCTTAACTGATTTAACCATAGCATCGGTAATGACTTTTAAGTTTCCGGTGGCTTTTGCCATTGGCAGTAATGATGTCGTAGTTTGGAAAGCAGCACCAATTGAGCAACCAGAGCCACAAGGTGTTGCATAAAAACACGCCATGCGATCATCTTTCGGGCGAGTTAATACTGCGCGATGCATCGGCACTGCTTGAATGCCCATTTTCTTTGCAGAAGCGGCAATTAGAAGTTCAGGCACACGCGGTTTTGGTGGCGGCTGTAAAATACCCGGTGACGAATCTGGCATATCTTCATGGCCTGTATTAGTGCCACATACGCCAACAAGCTCTTCGGTTTTATCGTACCAAGGTGCTAAATCAGCGTATTCAAATGGCCAGTCGGCACCGTGACCATCACGGCTTTTACCTTTAAAATCGTGCTCACTAAAGCGTAATGAATAGCGGCCCCAGTGGTTTGTTCGACCACCTAACATACGTGCGCGCCACCAATAAAAGTCGCTACCTTTGGCGCTGGTGTATGGCTCATCAGGTACTTGCCAACCGCCATCAACGGTTGCATCATAAAAGCCAAAGTTTTTGTCTTTGTTACCTGCGCCCATAAGCGGGGCTTCGCTGTTACGACGAAACATTGGGCTTTCTGTTTTCGGGTCATAATTACGGCCCGCTTCAAGTAATAACACTTTGTGACCGAGTTTAGTTAGCGTATAAGCGGCCATTGCACCGCCAGCACCAGAGCCAACAACCAATACCTTGTGTTTAAATTCAGACATCTTATAGCTCCTTGATTTTTATATTTTTAAACCACACTTTGTCACCGTGGTCTTGGAGCCCAATATGACCTTGCTCAGCCGTTGCAAAGTTTTTCCAAGTTGCAAACTTACTGCCTTTAACAAGGGTATTCCATGTTGTACTACCAATCACAATGCTGGTGGTGCTAATACCGTTTTGCCAAACTTGCAAGTGGTTGTCTTGCATTTTTATACGCACGTGGTTCCAACTATTTGCTGGCTTGTGCGCCGCAACTGGCGCAGCAAATAAATCGTAAATCGAACCTGCTAAGTGCGAGTCAATTTCGGTATCTGGATGCTCTTCGTTATCAATAATTTGAATTTCAGGCGCATGAGAGTAAATCATCTGTCCGGTTTCATCAGCCAATACGAAAATACCGCTATTGCCTTTGGTAGAGATTTTCCAATCAATCTGTAATTCAAAGTTTTGGTATTGCTTTTTAGTAAGCAGATCACCGCCACCTTTGGTTAATGTCATAGCGCCATCTTCAACGACCCATGCAGGATTTAAAGATTCGCTTTTAAAGTTACGCCACTGCGACATATCTTTGCCGTCAAACAATAACTGCCAGCCAGCTTGCTTTTCTTGTTGTGTAAGCTGATTATCAGCCGCATTAGCGAGTGCACAGCTACTAACGGTGAGCATTAAAGTCAGTGCTTTAAGAGATTTAAACATAGTGTTCCTCGACGATTTACTTGCTTAAGACGCACATTTTTCGGTGCGTTTGTTGTTATTAATTACTAGATGCAACCCAATGAATGCGACGATTAAAATAATTGGGAAGATCAGTAGGTTTTGTAATACAGCCTGTCCGGCTAAAATTTCAATTTGTTCAGCGCTTGCGCCACTTGCCTGTGCCGATGAGCGTGCGGTATCTATCCAGCTACCAATTACAGGGTTCCAAATGCTCATAGCAAACATGCCTGCACCACCCATTAACGACATACCCAGCGCCCCTGACTTTGGAATATATTCAGCAACGCAGCCAAGCATGGTCGGCCAAAAATAGGTAACGCCAAGTGCAAACAGCATTGCTGCCAGATAAATCATGCTGCCCTCGGCCTGACTCATCATAAAAATCCCCAAGCTTGCACAAATGGCAGAGCCAAGTAACACACCGGTAGGATTAAGCCTATGTACAATGGGGCCTGCAAAGAAGCGACCAACCGCCATTAGGCCAGTGATCAAGGCTAACACCACCATAGGAGAGGCGCCTGAAGACCCTAAAATACGCTCAATCCATTGCTGTGTGCCAAACTCAGTGGTTGCGGTGAATGTCATGCAGGCAATTAAAAAGATGTATAACGGCGTGAATAAGTGGCGAATATTGCTGCTAGTTGAGTGAGTACGTGTATCAAAGCGTGGAAACTTCGCTTTGATCAGCATAGCGCCATAAATAACCGTAGGAACTAAAATTAAAGCCACTTGCCATTGCCAGTTTAAACCCGCTTCCGACATAAAATTCGACGCAAGTGCGCCAATCACAATGCCACCAGGGAACCAAACATGAAAACGGTTTAGCATAGTGGTGGTATTTTTAGGGTACATTTCTACAATCAGTGGATTACAGCCCGCTTCAACCGCCCCGTTGGCAAAACCAATCAAAAAGGTAGAAACCAGTAAGCCCCAAAAACCATCAGCAGTGATAGTTAAAACAAGACCAAGTAAATGACAAATAAACGCTAAAGCCACTAATTTCTTCGCGCCAATGGCATTATAAATAATACCGCCGACCATAGTCGCAACGGGAAAACCTAAAAATGCCATGGCATTAACCCAACCTAGTTCGGTGTCGGTTAAGCCAAACTCACTGCCAAGTTGACCCAAAATACCAGCACGAATGGCAAAGGTCATAGAGGTCACAATCAGTGCTATACAGCAAAGCCGAAAGACTATGCGGTTATAATTATTGTTGTCCATATTGTGTGTCCTGTGTGTTCAATTGTTGTCGGTTTTATAAACCTAAAATTCGATTATTACGCTCAGTGTTTGTTGCGCCACTGGCAAAATCGTCAAAGGCTTTGTCTGTTGGGTTTATCAAGTGTGCTTTAATAAACTCAGCGCCTTCTCTTGCCCCATCTTCTGGGTGCTTTAAGCAACATTCCCATTCAAGTACAGCCCAACCATCAAAACCATATTGAGTTAACTTGCTAAAGATTTGCTTAAAATCTACTTGGCCATCACCTAAAGAACGAAAACGCCCCGGTCGGTCTTGCCAGTTCTGAAATCCGCCATAAACACCTGAGCGGCCATTTGCGATAAATTCGGCATCTTTGACATGAAATGCCTTAATGCGCGAATGATAGATATCGATAAACGCTAAATAGTCGAGCTGTTGCAATACAAAATGGCTCGGATCATAAAGAATATTAACGCGTGGGTGATTATTGGTTGCTGCTAAAAAGCGCTCAAATGTCACACCATCATGTAGGTCTTCACCCGGATGCAATTCATAACACACGTCCACGCCATACTCGTCAAAGCAATCTAAAATGGGTAACCAGCGCTTAGCAAGTTCACTAAAGCCTTGTTCAACAAGCCCTTGTGGACGCTGTGGCCACGGGTAAAAGGTATGCCATAAAAAAGAACCCGAGAAAGTCGCATGGGTGGTTAAGCCAAGGTTGTTACTCGCTTTCGCAGCTAGCATTAGTTGCTCTGTTGCCCATTTGGTACGCGCAGCAGGGTTACCTTTTACATGTTCTGCGGCAAAGTTATCGAACATTTCATCGTAGGCAGGGTGTACAGCAATTAGCTGACCTTGCAAATGCGTTGATAACTCTGAAATTGTAAGTCCATACTCTGTGGCAATACCAGTGACTTCATCGCAGTATTGCTGGCTTTGAGCTGCTTTTTCTAAATCGAAAATGTCTGGGTTTGAGGTTGGCACTTGAATCGCTTTGTAACCTAAACCGCTTGCCCACTCACATAAACCTTTAAAGTTATTGAACGGGGCTTGCTCTGAAATAAACTGCGCCAAAAATATTGCTGGCCCTTTGATTTTATTCATTCTTTATTATCCAATCTGTAATTTGTGCCATTTAGTGTCTTGTTTTGAAGAAGCTACAACGTGCTCAATAAACGCCATACCGCGCACGGCATCTTTGATGCCAGGCACATCAAATGCTGAATTTGTTGCGTTGTCGCCTTGCTTAAATGCATGAATTTGCGCTGCAAAATTGCGGTAAATATTGGCGAATGCTTCAAGGTAGCCCTCTGGGTGACCGGCAGGGGTGCGCAGGGCATTGTGTGTGTCAGGGTGTAATTCACCCACGCCAGCTCTTAGTAACGTAGCGGCTTGATTGTGGCCTCTTAGCCATAAGCTATTAGGCTCAAGTTGTGACCATTCAAGGCTGGCTTTATCGCCATAAATACGCAGGCGTAAGTTGTTTTCATCGCCAATAGCAATTTGGCTTGCCAGTAAAACGCCCTTACAACCATTATTGAATCTAAGTAGCACGGTGCCATCATCATCAAGGGCTCGGCCTTCAACCACATGATTTAAATCGGCGCAAAGCTCGGTGATTTCAAGATCAGAAACATACTCGGCTAAGTTAGCTGCATGCACGCCAATATCGCCCATACAACAACTAATGCCAGACTTACTGGTGTCTAAACGCCAGCTCGCTTGTTTTGAGCCTTCGTCTTCGCTGTGCGCTAACCAACCTTGGGTGTACTCAACAATCACTTTTCGTATGGTGCCAAGCTCACCAGCTTTAACGCGATGCTTGGCTTCTTTTACCATTGGGTAACCGGTATAAGTGTGGGTCAGTCCATATAAAACTTGCTGTTTTGCAATAATGCTTTGTAATTGCTCTGCTTCTGCGAGAGTGAGTGTTGCAGGTTTATCTGATAACACATGAAAGCCTTGCTCAAGCGCCATTTTCGCGACCGGAAAATGCAAATGGTTTGGCGTGACAATAGCCACAAAATCGATACGCTCATCAGCGGGTAATTTTGCTTCTTCGGTAAATAGTGTCTGGTAACTGTCGTAGCAGCGGCTGCTATCAAGCCCAAGTAGTTCGCCGGTTGCTTTACATTTGTTTGCGTCTGAACTGAATGCGCCTGCAACAAGCTCTATCATTCCATCTAATCGCGCTGCAATTCGATGAATAGCGCCAATAAAGGCTCCATCGCCACCGCCTACCATTGCCATGCGGATCTTAGCTTTGCTCATCTTAAGCGCTCCTAATTTAAATAGCGTCGGCTACTGTTAATATCATGTTATTGATAATAGGAAAGCTTAAGCGATAAGCGCTAATAAAAATTCGGTTGACAATGCAACAAAATCGGCGTTTAAAATATATAGAATTGTTCTTTATAGAGACAAATTAAAGCGATGGATATTCAAGAAATAATTAAAAAAGCTGGCGTAAATCAGCTGATTGCTGCATTTGATTTACTGCCAGATATCCTCTTTTGGGTAAAAGATACAGATAGTAGAATTGTGCATTGTAATCAGCATTTTATTGAGCATCAGGGTTATAAAACTCTGGAGCAAATATTGCTAAAAACAGACTTTGATTTTTCGCCAAAGCACCTCGCGTTTCAGTACGTCAATGATGATAAACGGGTGATGGAAGGCTACATAGTAACTGACCGTTTAGAGCTTAACCAAACCCAACAAGGTGAGCTTGGTTGGTTTTCTACATCAAAACATGCTTTAAAAGGTCACGATGGTAATGTGATTGGCACCTATGGGGTGACCCGACATTTACAAAAAACCTCAAAAGCGCTTTCTCATGTCAGGGCAATTGAAGAGCCGGTAAAATTTATTCGTGAGCATTTTCATCGTCAGATCAGTATTGATGAATTGGCAGAGCTTGCACACTTGTCGGTTAGCGCTTTAGAGCGTCGTTTTAAAAAGCACTTAGCAAAAACACCCAATCAATTTATTAACGAAGTGCGTCTCGAAAATGCCCGTAAACTGCTTATCGAAACGCGACTGCCCATTTCACAAGTCGCTTATCAGTGCGGGTTTTCTGAGCCAAGTTACTTCAGCAAACAATTTCGGCGTTTGTTTGGTGAAATACCTTCGCAAATGCGTGAACAATTGGACGATTAAATTGCCTCTCTCGCCATTAAAATAGCCCCTTGCTCAGCACTGGCAAGGGCAGGGTTTAAACGCGCTTTACTGGCATTAGGTAAGTAAGGGGTGATGGCACTGGCAATGCCGCCCATCAAGCTGACTTTTGTAATACCTTGTTTTTCAAAGTAAGTGATATAGCGCGCAATGAATGCACAAGCTTCACTGATTAATTGCTGACAAAAAGCGTCGTCTGAATGACTAAAAACAAGCGGCGCAAATTTGGCAAGTTCAGCAGGGCGAGCTGATATTAAACGTTGACTTAACGCTTGGCTCGAGTGGCAGTTAAGCTGGGTGAGCAGGGCATCTACAGCCGCTGAACTTTTTTCAACACCATCAAGAACTTCAAATGCTTTTCGGCAAAGTTGTAAACCTAACCAACCACCACTGGCACCATCGCTCAGTAATAAACCATAACCCCCTAATTCGCTAAATTGGTTTTGCAGCTGGTAACCCGCACAAAAGCCCGTACCAAGAATAATCACCGCACCATCATGGTGTTGATGTGCGCCTTTACAGGCAATTAGCATGTCTGTTGAGAGGGTAAACTTGGCAAAAGGGTGCTGCCACTTGGTCATAGCTTGGTAAGCTGAGTCGATATTAGCTCCGGCAAGTCCTGCATGCACATAAGTGTTTTTCAGCTCGCTTAGGGCAAGCCCTGCCTCATGAAAAGCATGTTCAGTGGCGAGTAGTATTGATTCTTGGCTTTGTTGGCAGCTGGTGGCCACGTTTGCAGAGCCACTTATAGCTTCGCTGAGTAGAGTGCCGTTTTCGTTTTCCAAACGGACTTTACACTTACTGCCACCGCCATCAATTCCTAAAAAATACGTTGCCATGCTTAATCCTTTGAAAGAAGCTTATTGATAGCCTCAGCGTTAATTGCACCATTTTCGTTATGCACACATGAGTGTACATGCACAGATGCATGTGCTGAATGATTTTCTATTAATTGCCATAGAGCTTCCGCGTTTTCTAAAGTAACGCCACCACCCATAACAATTTCAATTTGATTAGCGCAGTGCGCTAAGTATGTGTTGAGCAGCTTGTAGCCATCTACGGCACTTTGGCCGCTTTGCCACGGCGTGCCTGCTGTTAAAATACGGTCAACTCCTAAGCTAATGAGTTTATCAAGTGCGCTTAACGAGTTTGTTAGGGTATCGAATGCACGGTGAAAGGTCACCATCAGGCCATGCTGTTTGGCTGTGGCAACTAAAGAGCGGGTCACCTCTAAATCAAGTTTGCCGTGTTTTATTGCACCAAATACCACCCCGTGCGCCCCCGCATTAGCTGCCATTATTATTTGTTTTTCCATTAATTTTTGACAATTAGCACTAACAAAAAAATTACCAGCGTCAGGGCGGATCATCACCACTAACTCTGCGCCATTAGTTAGGCTTTTTACAGCACAGTCAATTGCAGGCTTACTCGGTGTTAGGCCACCTAAGTGTAAATTACTGCATAGCTCAAAACGGCTTACACCTAAGTTGCCAGCCATTAAAACATTGTTTGTCAGCTGCTTTGTGTCTGTTTCATTTAAGCAGACTTCAAGAATTTTACCATTGCTCATTGTTGTTTGTTTGCCATGTTTATTACACCAGCTTTAAAGTATCTATTTAAGAACCATAATGATAGTATTGTTTTTGTAAGTATTTTTAATAAAAATCAGTGGTTTATTATTTGGTTCCTGTTTTAAATGCAAGTGTTTTTGACTGTATAAACTTGTGATTCACTATAAAACATAAATTACAAAAAATAAGATAAAATATTCTTAACGCCGATTTTGTCATATCTGTCACCGAATTTTTATTATCACTTTTTGACCACCTCCCCCTATTCTGAGTTTGAGTTTAACAAGCTGTTAACTACCAAAAATCAGTTTAAAAACCGACAACAATAAATCGTTTTTTGAGAGGTTATACCAATTCGCTTAATTAAATGGTCTATTTTGAGGCAAGAAAACCTTGTTGATAACAAGGCAAAAATTTCGTTATTTAGTTGTTCTAAATCAGAAATTTTTAACGCAGGTATCGACAGGTTTAATCCCTCAAAATGACTAAGTATTATTGCGGGTTGGTATTAAAGCCTCATAAACAAAAACCGAACACACAACTGGAGATAGGCATGGGCAAGCAAACTGTAATAAAAACAAAAGGGCAGGGACGGCATTTTAAGCGTAATGCAATTTTAATTTCGCTACTGGCTGCAATTAATACAAGCTATGCAGCAGAGCAAGTAAATGACGATGTAGAAGTGATTGAAGTACGTGGTATTCGTTCTTCAACCGCAGAAAACTTAGCAATAAAACGACTTTCAGCTGCAACTGTCGATGCAATTACAGCAGAGGATATTGGTAAATTTCCTGATAAAAATGTCGCTGATTCATTGCAACGTGTATCGGGCGTTTTGATTGACCGCGATGGTGGCGAAGGTAGCCGTGTTAGTATTCGTGGTACGTCACCTGATTGGACACTTACCCAATTAAACGGTAACTATATCGCTTCATCAGGTTCTGGTACTCCTACCCGTAGTTTTAATTACACGCTATTGCCATCAAGCATGATCAAAAGTGTAGAAGTATACAAAAGTGCTGAAGCTCGCATTGATGAAGGCGGTATTGGTGGTACAGTTATTTTACACACCCGTAAACCACTTGAAATGGAAGCAAACTCAGGGGCGTTGAGCGCTGAGGTAACTTACGATGATGTGTCTGAAGATACTAAGCCGCAAGTTAATGTGCTGTATTCATGGAAAAATGACGACGAAAACTTTGGTGTGCTTGCCGGATTTACTCGTCAAGATCGCACCGTAACAACCATCACTAACAACGCCTCACACTGGCGTTTTCACTCAGATACGGTTGAAGGGGCAGAGCGCCCAGCGCTGGTAGACCAAGCAACTGGCGAAGTGTACAACAATGTGTGGGCACCACGGGCTATGAGTGTTAATAACTCAAACCAAGACCGCACACGTGATGGTTATCAAGTGGCCATTCAGTGGGCGCCAAGTGACAGACTTGACTTAAACTTTAACTATTTTGGTGCCAAGCTAGGGTATGACCAATCAGGGCAAAGCATTACTTTTGCTGAGTGGAACGATAACCACAACCCGTATTACGGTATTGTGTTAGATGGCGATACGGTGGTTGCCTATGGTAATGCTGATAACGGTTTACTGAATGACAATAACTGGGGTGATGCCGATGTAAATGGCGGTGTGCCCGTTCGTCGTGGTTTGTTATCGCCGCAGTTGACAGGGCGTGAACGCTTTGGTGAGTCAAAATCAAATACCTATGATTTTGAAGGCACCTATTATGGCGATACTTACAGCGTTACATTAAAGCTTGGTCATACCGAAGCTGAAGGTGGTACTTCAAAAGAAACCTACGCTAATATTGATGCACGATTAGGCTCAGTAAATAGCTGGTTATGGTCAATTGAAAACGGAAAACCAAGCTACGAAGTGTCGACTGATTTAGCCACCGATAAACAAGCGTACCAATATTATGATTGGTTTGATTCTTATTCATCTGAAAATGAAGACTCAGAAGATTACATTCAAACTGACGTAAAATTTGACCTTGATGGCAGCTTTTTCACCCGTGTCTATGTGGGGGCTAAATACCGCGACCACGAAATTAAAGGTATTCGTAACGACTTTCGTTGGGATGACGGTATAGCAGATAACGGTGGTTACCGTGGTTATTTACCAGGAACTGAGTGGTTCCATAATCCAGATTTTCACCCGGATGCACCAACATTGGTGAGCGACCATGTGGTTGATAACAGTGCGGGTGATACAGGTGCATTTAACTTCTTAGCGTTTGATTTTGGAGCGCTTGATAACTACTTAAAAGAGAACTTTAGCCAGACAGTTGTACCTTCACTGTCGGGTACCTATGCCCTTGAAGAGAAAATTTGGTCTGTTTACACACAAGCTGATTTCGAATGGCAAGATTTCCGCGGTAATGTTGGTGTGCGCTATGTAAATACAGAGCTTAGTACTTTGACTTACGACGAAGTCATTGGCCATGATGATAATGATACAGACCCGAATGAACGCAGTAGTGATGGCAGTGAAGTATTACCAAGCTTTAACTTAGCATGGGATGCAACCGAAGACCTTGTTGTTCGCTTTGCTGCAGCACGCACAATGGCAAGAGTGAGTTATTCAGACTTAAGCCAAGCGGAATCATACGGACCACCAGTTAACATTAACTCACCAGATTCATGGACTGGCCGTGGTACAGGTACTTCTGTAAACACCGGGCTTGAGCCAATGCTATCTGACCAATTCGATTTAGGCATTGAATGGTATTACGACGATGGCTCTGCGCTAGGTGCAACTTTATTCTCTAAGGATATTTCTAATTTACCGATTTCATCAGTAGAAATAGTTGAGCGTGAGCACAACTGTTGTAATGGCCCAATTGAAGTTGAAATGAACACCAAAGTAGGTGGCGGTGATGCAAAATCAGAAGGCTTAGAGCTGTTCTTCCAGCATTCGTTTGATAATGGCTTTGGTATTTTAACCAACTATACTTACACAGATACCAGCACTAGCGAAGTATCGACTGACGGGCAAAAAACAAAGGCTGAAATTCCAGGCACGGCTAAGCACCAGTATAATGTGTCGGTGTATTTTGAGAATGACGACTTTAGTGTTCGTGCGTCATATAACTGGAAAGACGACCGTGCCAACGGTATTCACCAAGGCTACAACTTATATACCAAAGACTATGGTCAGCTAGATGTGAATGCCTCTTATAACCTTACAGAGGATCTTTCGTTTACCGCGTCAGTTGTAAACCTAACAGAAGAGTTAGAAGAAGGTTACTGGAAACAAAGTAATCGCTTTACCTATAACCAATATTCAGGCCGCCGTTTTTACTTAGGCGCAAATTATAGCTTCTAACCTTAGATATGTTGTTTGTTGCAACCTAAAAAGGTACTTTTATAAAAGTACCTTTTTTTTAAGACAATAATGATTGAATTTGTAGCGACTACCGAGCAAGACAAAGCCTATTTACTCGAGTTAAGGTTAAATACCATGGTTGAGCACTTAGAGAATCAGGGATTATTTTTATCACTTGAGCAGCATCAAGCAAGAGTGGCAGAGCACTTTGAGCACAGTCATTTAGTGTTAAATAACGGGCAATGTGTAGGCGCTGCTAAGTTCATAGTTAGTGAGCAAGCAATTAGTTTATTACAGCTACAAATTGCACCTAAACAGCAGGGCAAGGGGCTAGGCACTCAGGTGTTAGATGCACTAAAAGCGCAAACATCAGAAATTAATTTAACGGTGCTAAAAGCTAATCCAGCGTATGGGCTATATCAACGGGCAGGGTTTAAAACTCTAGGCGAAGATGACTACGAGTTTCATATGCAGTGGCAAAAATAAATACAGCAGAAATAAAAAAGGGCGCTGTTAAGAATAACTAAGCGCCCAATTTTGACTATTTCTTTTCTTCGTCAGGTAAAGTGACGTTTAGCTCAAGTACCGCTAAGTCATCTTCGTTTTGGTCAAACTGCACCTGAACTGCATCACTGTTTACATTCACGTATTTACGAATAACATCAAGGATGTCTTGTTTTAGCTGTGGTAAATAATCTGGTGTACCACGCTGTGAACGTTCGTGCGCGACGATGATCTGCAATCGCTCTTTTGCAAGTGACGCACTGCTTTTCTTTTCTGAGCGGAAGTAGTCAAGTAAAGACACATTAACCTCCAAAAATCCGTTTAAATAAGCCTTTCTTCTCTACGTCTAAGAAACGAAAATCAACAGTTTCGCCTAATAAACGATTGATAGCATCAGTGTACGCTTGGCCTGCATCCGATTCAGAATCTAAGATAACCGGTTGACCAGAGTTTGATGCACTAAGTACAGCTTGTGATTCTGGAATAACGCCCAGTAGTTTAATCGCTAAGATTTCTTGTACGTCTTCTACCGAAAGCATTTCGCCTTTTTCAACACGCTCAGGATTATAGCGAGTTAATAGTAAGTGTTCTTTAACGCTTTCAAGGCCTTCTTCAGCACGTTTTGATTTGCTGTGTAAAATACCTAGGATACGGTCAGAGTCACGTACTGATGATACTTCTGGATTAGTTGTTACAATCGCTTCGTCAGCGAAGTACATTGCCATCATTGCACCGGCTTCGATACCTGCTGGTGAATCACACACAATGTAATCAAAATCTTTTTTCAGCTCGTTTAGTACACGCTCAACACCATCACGGGTAAGGGCATCTTTATCGCGGGTTTGTGAAGCAGGTAAAATATGTAACTTATCAACGCGTTTATCTTTGATAAGCGCTTGGTTAAGGTTTGCTTCACCATTGATTACGTTTACGAAATCATAAACAACGCGGCGCTCACAACCCATGATAAGGTCAAGATTACGCAGACCAATATCAAAATCGATAATAACGGTTTTAAAGCCCTTAAGCGCTAAACCTGTGCCAATCGCAGCACTCGATGTGGTTTTACCAACACCACCTTTACCAGAAGTAACGACAATCACTTTTGCCATGAGATTTATCCTTTAACCAAAGCTGAAATTTCTAATGAATCATTTTTTTGTTGGATTTGTACTGCGCTACCCCAGTGTTCACCCTGAAGAGAGTCGCTGATCCAATAACTACCATTAATTGAAACAAGTTCTGCTTCTAATTTTTGGCAAAATATATGTGCTTCGTTGTAACCTTTTGCCCCTGCAATTGCACGGCCGCGAAGGGTGCCATAAATGTGCACGTTACCGTCGCTTATTACTTCGGCTCCATGACTTACAGAACCAATCACGATTAGGTCGCGGTCTTTTGCGTATACTTGCTGACCAGAGCGTACAGTGCCGCTAATAACCTGCGCAGGCAAATGAACGGTTTTTTCAACGATAGATGTATTTGTTTGTTGTTTAGCGGTTGCACCCTTAACGTCTTGTGAATAATTTAACACCGACAGGCCTGCAGCTTTCGCGCTTTCGTTTTGCTCTTGAGAGCCATTGCAAACGCCAACAGGGTTTAGCGAAAGACCGCTTAACATTGATTTTAAGAATGAGAAATCAAGTGTTTCGTCTTGTATGTCACTTAAGTTAATTACGATGGGGGCACCAGCAAAAAACTTAGGTGCTTGGGCGATTTTCTCATCTAACTGCTTACTTAAGAGGGATGTATCTGCTGAAAATAAATGTAAAACAGATAACGTAAAAAGGTTCCCTTTTAGCTCAAAAATTTGTTCCGACATACACGCTCAATTGATTTGTTTTGATTAGTATAGTTTGTATATAAACACAGGCTGAACAAGGCATACACAGTAAAAACTAATCTATTTTTTCTAACTTATTATTTGACTCATGTTATAGTGTGCGACTTCGTTAAGCAAGATATTATAGGGCCATAATGCTAACTGCGGTGTATAAAAGTATTAAAAAAGCGGATACTTACCTTTTTATTGAAAAAAGAGACGATTTTGGTCGTGTTCCTGAACCTTTACTAGAAACGTTTGGTCAACCTAAATACGTAATGATGATCAATCTTGCTAGTCGTGAAAAGTTAGGTTTTGCAGATATCGAAACGGTTAAGCAAGCGTTAATTGATAAAGGTTTCTACTTACAATTACCACCGCCAGAAGAAAACCTGTTAACCCAATTCAAAAAAAACAAGGGAGTTGAGAGTGATTAAAAAACTTGCCGTTATTTTACTTAGTGCCTCTTTGAGCACATCAGTACTGGCAGAAGAAAAAACCCAAGCTGATTTTGACGTTTACGTTGCTGCATTAAAAAAAGAAGCAATTGAAAAGGGCTATGATCAAGCCTTAATCGAGCAAGCATTCGCAACGGCTAAATTTAAAAAGAAAGTAATCTCAGCAGATAAAAATCAGCCAGAAGTAAAAGAAACCCTCGAAACCTATTTACCTAAACGTGTGCCGCAATGGAAAATTGACCGCGCGCGTAAGTTATACAAAGAAAACCAAGACGTTCTAGAAAAAGTAGCCAAAGAATACGGCGTTCAAGCACGTTTTATTGTGGCACTTTGGGGCCTTGAAAGTAACTTCGGTAAAATCCAAGGTGGTCACAGTGTCATTGCATCATTAGTAACACTTGCTTTTGATGGCCGCCGCGAAACTATGTACAAAAACCAACTTTGGGCAGCGCTTGATATCTTAAAAGAGGGTCACATTACCCTTGATAAGTTTAAAGGCTCGTGGGCTGGTGCAATGGGTCAAACGCAGTTTATGCCAACCTCATTTAACGCTTACGCTGTTGATTACAATGGTGATGGCCGCAAAGATATTTGGACCACAGAAGAAGACGCATTCGCTTCAATCGCCAATTACTTAAAGCAAGCAGGGTGGAACGATGATTTAACCTGGGGTCGCCAAGTTAAATTACCTGAAGGCTTCGATAATTCAAATATTCTTAAACGTGGCACTAAAACCCGCAGCCAATGGTTAGAGTATTGGAAAGATTCAGAGCGCAGCCTTGCTGATTGGCAAGCTCTTGGTGTTCGTAAAATGGATGGTAGCGACTTACCAAACGTTGATATTACCGCCGCAATGGTAATGCCTGATGACGTAAACGGTCGTATGTATTTAGCCTACGATAACTACAAAGCACTTATGCACTGGAATCGCTCGTATTACTTTGCTACTAGTGTTGGTTACTTATCTGACCGCATCGGTTACCCAGCGATTAAGTAATTGATTAATAAAAGTTAGCAAGGTCCAAGGGTAAAGCTACAAGTTTTACCCGAGCAACTTGCTAACTTATTCGGCGTTAAAACGCCTCCTACGCCGAGAAATTGTATTGGTGTAGGTCGTCATTTATGGCGACACAATCTTGAACATTTTTTGTAGGAACGGCTTCAGCCGTGAATCTTTAAATGTTCAGCGTTGAAACGCCTCCTACAAACTCGCAAACTTTCCCCTCGATAAAACCTTTAAACGTTTACATTGAGTACTTTTTGCAGTGCTTCTACGTTTTTACAGCCAAGATATATGTTTTTTCCGTCAGTTAAAGTTATTTTAACGGCTTTTCCAACTGAGGCATTATATAACCAGCCATCACTTAGCATACGTATACCAATTCCTTGATACCATTTTGTTTGGTATGCAGAAGTATCGGCAATCTGAGATAATTCAACACTTTTGCTAATAATCCCAAACCCAAAATACCAACGAAGCGTTTGCTCATTGATGACTATTGTTAGTGAAAAGAACAACAAAGTAATAAGCAGGTTTATCGATAATATAATTATTTTGAGGCCAGCCAGTTCAGGCGATAAAATTATAAAGGCACTAATCACTAATAAAATAATAATTAACGAGTAATTTATTTCTGTCTGTTTATACATAGATAAATATCCTTTTAAGTCAGAACGTAAATAAACACTTAATTATTAGTATAGCAAAGGCAAGAGCAGATATGATTACCCGTTCAAACGCGCTAAAGCACGACCTACAAAACATCGTAGGAACGGCTTCAGTCGTGAATCTTTGGATGTTTGGCTTTAAAGGCCTCTGTTGAGGGATTATATTGATGTAGGTCGTCATTTATGGCGACACAATCTTGAATGCTTTCTCAAATGACGCGCTAAAGCACGACCTGCAAAACATCGTAGGAACGGCTTCAGCCGTGAATCTTTGGATGTTTGGCTTTAAACGACTCCAACACCGAAGGGGATATTGGCGTAGGTCGTCATTTATGACGACACAATCTCGAATATTTTCTCAAATGACGCGCTAAAGCACGACCTACAAGAGTACGCGCGAAACAAGTTTCACGCCTACAAGGTCAAACTTGCTAACTTACTCACTCTTCGCCGGCTTTTTCAAAATCTTATCTTTAAAATCAAGTACCTTGCCAATGCCAGAACCCAGTTTCATTAGGCTTTGAAGCTGCTCAGGGCTTAAGCGTTGTAGCTCTGCAGACCATTTGGTTACAGTTTCGAGCAGGTCGTGAATTTCTTGCATTTGCTGCTGAGCAAAGCGCTCATCATCAGTGTGGGCTTCTTCTAAAATGTTATCGCGAAGCAGGCTAAGGGTTGGGTCTATCTCGCGCTTTTTACGCTCTTCGAATACGCGGTTGGCCATATCCCAAATGCTGCCAGCAGGGCCGTAGTATTCTTTACGGTCACCGGGAATATGGTGCACTTTAATTAAGCGCCAAGACTGTAGCTCTTTAATACCCATACTTACGTTTCCGCGCGAGATACTTAAGGTATCGGCAATTTCATTGGCGGTCATTGGCTCTTTAGTAATGGTTAATAATCCACACATTTGACCAATGGTGCGGTTAAAGCCCCAACGGCTACCCATTTCACCGCAGTGCATAACAAAAGCTAAGTTTTTTTCAGATAGGCTCATAATTTTTAGTATTCAAAAATTTCAGAAATTAAATGCTAGCACGCTCGGGGTATAACTAAAAGAAATAGCCACTATTCTATGTTATACGACTAAAGTCTAAATTTTAAGTTAGTTAGTTGATTTTACTAACGGTTAAACAGAAAGTGTGATTTGTACAAAAAATAAACAACTTGCTCTGTATCAATTTTGGTTACAATCGTTTGCATTATCGTATAAGCTCAAAGTGCTCAATCTAAATAATACCACGGAGGAATGTTATGAAAGCTGCAATAAATAAAGAATACAAAGGTAAGCTAACTATTGAGGATATTCCATGCCCTGAGGTAGGGATAAACGATGTGTTAGTTAAAATAGCGGCGTGCGGTGTGTGTCACACTGATTTACATGCATGCCATGGGGATTGGCCTGTAAAACCTAAAATGCCATTAGTACCTGGTCATGAAGGAGTCGGTACAATTGAAAAAGTAGGGGCTAATATAAAGCACTTGTCTGTAGGCGATAGAGTAGGGATCCCTTGGCTGTATAGTGCGTGCGGGCATTGTGATTACTGCTTAGAAGGCAAAGAAACCTTATGCCTTGAGCAGCACAACACAGGTTATTCAATAGACGGTGGTTACGCTGAGTATTGTGTTGCACATGGTGACTTTGTTGTAAAAGTACCAGACGGATTAAGCTTTGCGGAGGCTGCGCCATTATTTTGTGCCGGCGTTACAACGTACAAAGCATTAAAAGTAACGGGTGCAAAAGCAGGTGATTGGGTTGCAATTGTCGGTGTGGGTGGCCTTGGCCACTTAGCGGTGCAGTACGCAAAAGCGATGGGCTTTAACGTAATTGCCGTTGATACTGGTGAAAGCAAACTTAACCTTGCTAAAGAGCTTGGTGCAGATATTACCATTGATTTTATGAAGCAAGTACCATCAGAAACTATTTTTGAGCAAGTGGGTGGTGCGCATGGTGTTGTATGTACAGCAGTATCAAAACCAGGTTTTGAGCAAGCCTATAAAAGTGTACGCCGTGGCGGTAAATGCGTGTTAGTCGGTTTACCACCAGAAGAGATGCCATTGCCTATTTTCGACACTGTTTTAAATGGTGTGTCTGTCGTAGGCTCAATCGTTGGTACGCGTAAAGACTTAAAAGAATGTCTCGACTTTGCCGCCAAAGGTAAAGTTAAAGCCATTATTGAAGAAAAACGCTTAGAAGATATCAACGATATTTTTGACGACATGCTAAAAGGAGATATCACAGGCCGAATCGTGATCACGCTTTAAGCTTGTGTCTGTTATCAAGTACTGTCAGGTTTGGTTGAGTGATTCAATTGAATCTGACAGTTTTTCATATGCTAAAAGTAGTGTATTGTAACTCGTTATTGCCCCAAAATAAGTTAGGTTAAATGCTCTAACTGCTGCTTTGAGCAATCAAGAAACGGTCCAAGCCCTACACATTGAATGATAAGTTAACGCATCTTTAATAATAGCTAGAAAATTTTGCTTAATGGGCTTACAACACCGTTTGCTCCTTGTTGTAAAACATGGGTGTAAATCTGTGTGGTTTTGACATCAGAATGGCCCAATTGTGCTTGAACGGTGCGAATATCGGCGCCACTTTGCAATAGGTGCGTTGCAAATGAATGGCGCAAGGTATGAGACGTAATAACCTTTGTAATATTGGTTTGCTTTAATGCTTTTTTAATCGCTTTTCTAACACATGTAGGGTGGAAATGGTGGCGACGTATCTCGCCAGTTTCTTGGTCATCACTTAATTTGTAGGAAGGAAATAAGTATTGCCACGCTAGTGATTTATTAGCTGAGGGATATTTACGAGTTAAAGCGTTAGGCATCCACACACCTGCGTATCGCTCGTTTTGTAAATCTAATCTTAAATATTCTTCAACTTGCAAAATTTGATTTCTAAGTAGTGGGATCAACTCCGTTGCAAGAGTAACTATACGATGCTTGTTGCCTTTTCCGTTCCAAATTTGAATGCATTTGTAATCAAAATCAATGTCCTTTACTCGCAATTGCACCGCTTCCATCACACGCAAACCACTTCCATACATTAACCCCGTGATTAAGTAATATCGCTTGGAAAGATGACTCATCAATTGCTTTACTTCATCATGCGTCATCACTACAGGCAGCTTGGGTTGTCGATTACTTCGTGCAAAATTCAAGTTTAAAGAAAGCTCATTTTTGACAATATGTTTATATAAAAAAGCGAGCGCATTTAAAGCTGCACTTTGTGTTCTAGGTGACATATTACGTTTTAATACAATATGGTCTAAAAACGCTTTGACTTCTGCATCTCCCATTGAGCTTGGGTGACGTTTGTTGTGAAAGTGAATAAATTTTGCGATCCAACCTAATAAGCGTTAATTGTTCTTAATGAATACTGACGAGTGAGCATATAGTATAGTCTGCAATGTAGTTTAAATAAGGAGAGCGAGTTTTCATTTTCATTCCTTTGAAATGAATCTGTATATATATACAATTTTAGCTCAGTCGCTCGTATAGTCAAGAAAACGACCCAATCGCTCGTTTTTATCCTGAGGTAAAAGCGAGAACTCCTAAATTTTAATAACACTGGTAATTAGTTAACAAGTTTGTTAGAAATAATCTAATAAGAAAAACGAGCTACGCTGTGGTAGAAAAACGCGCGATTAGCTCGCTATAAACATGTTATATTGCTTAGGAGCATATGGATAATTTCGAGAAAATCAGGAAGATTATTCCTTTGTGGTACGCTCAAAGGAAATGGGCTGAAGAACTGTTAGTTCAATCTTTCCAATTAGAAAAAGCCGAAGATATACTTCAACCGAAATACCGTGGAGCAAATCCAATTCCAGGAACAAATTGGATGTACCGTACCCATGGCATTGGTGTTGACATATATCGAACTGCGGACGTTGGTGGAATTGATTTCGACTTTAACAAAATAGATCCCGACGAATGGCGCTTACGAGTATTCTTTGAAAAACAATATAATGAAGGTAACTTACCTTTAGCAGATTATCGTGAACTGTATGAAGATGAAGGCTTATTGCAATGTGCAGTCGAGCAGGCATTAAAGTAGTCGCAATATAACAAACGCATTAAGGGTGGACGCAAAAAGCTTGGCTTGCGCTCGTTCCTCGCTAATTTTAGCCAAGCTTTATTGCGCCACTTATGCGGGCGTTATGTAGCCAAGGATAGATCGGCGTTTGTATGACCTACGAAGAATTTTATTACAGTATTGATTGCAATTTTCCTTATCACAATGAAAGTGAATGGAAACGAATTATTCAGCAATCTATCGAGATTGGTGGTGACGCTCCCTTTATGGTGCTGCACGAAATATGTAGAGTGCCAGCATCAGAAAAAATCGAAGAAGCTAAGCACCTACAAATGTACTATTTCTGGAAAGAGTCCTTTTCTAGTCCTGTACAAAAAATCGTTGAACCTGCTGCACTCTCATATATTAATAAAGAGGAGCTAACTGACAACGAGGCACTGGAGATTATGGTCAAACTTTCAAAGTTTCCAAACTCGTACAATGCTCTTCAAGTAGTTTTATTTTCGTGCCCCGATGATGAAGAGTTGGTTGACGAAAAGTATGAAGAAATTGTTAGTATGTGGAAGTCGGCTACATAACAAGCCATTGCAGTGCGGGACTTTTAACAGTTGGCTTTCCTCACTACGTTCGTTATTTTAGCCAACTATTAAAAGCCCCTGAATGGGGCGTTATACAACAAAGGAAGAGTATGTTTATTAATAAAGTCATTAGCTTTAATTCATCATGGAACCAACTATTACAAAAAGATAAAGCATATGATGATATATGTTCTGTAATCTCTAGATTTAATGAAGATACTCTCTCGGATTCAACTTATTCTAGTTCTCCATACGACGCTAAAAAAGATAGCTCCGAAAAGATGGAAATAATGCCTTACAACCTTCACCGTTGTTGGGAGAATATGTCTGAAGAATTGGGTTGGTCTAGTTACAGAATGAGGTCCGAAACTCCAGGTGGAATTAACTTATACATTAGGCATTTTAAAGACGGTGTAGCTACAAAAATGATGGCTGCTGACAGAATGATGAGTTTTCCTAGCTGGGTTCTTGTGGAAACTCCAAAAATTGTAAGTTCAGAATTTTGTGATCTTTCTGTATTAATAGCACCAATGGAGTCTGTAAGGGAGCTCTACGAAAATCCGAGAAGAGCGATGCCACATTTCTTTTTTGAAAGGGCTTTGGCACAACTTGAGGACCTTATGCCTATCAATCAGGAAACTCCGTTCTTAATAATTGGCATTTCAACGGAAGAAACAGAGTTGGAGGTCATAGAGTATTCTTCTCAAAGCTCACAAAATGTGATCGAAAGGGTGCTTGAATTTCCAAAAGAGCATTACCAAGCAGGTGTAGGAATTCTTTCCTATTTTGGAGAGATCGTTAAACAGAAATACCCTGATATAAATGTGAAAGTTAGAATAGAACAAGACGGTAATGTTGTTCGGATGATTGTTGATTCACCATGTGGAACTAAAGAAATAATTGAAGAAACACTTGAAGACTATGCCCTTGTGGTTAGAAAAAAAGCTGAGCCTGAGTCTTTGCTTGAAGATAAGTTGCAAATTCAACAATTAACCAACAAGCTACAAATCGCGGAATTAGAAGTCAGGCAAACCGCTAGTTTACTGCAAATTGCGGAAAAGTATTCAGACAATAGAATCGAGTCTCTCGAAAATGAAGTTAATTTTCTTCGTAAACAAGTTGGTGATCAAATGCATCATATGGGAACATCACAAAACTTAATGCTTCATCAGTCTAAAAAAGAAGAAAAATTGTTAGTAATGCAATTGGAGCATAACAAAAGAACTCTAGATGAACTGATACAGGACTCGTCAACAAGGTCAGAGTTAAAAAACGCACTGCAAACACTACAAGGAATTTTAGTGAAAGGAGCCGAGGAGGCTGATGAAGTCAAAGCAAAAGATGCTCTAATGGTAATTCGTGATAGCTCCACTGAAACATTTGATGATTTGTCCGAGGCATTAAAAGGAACTATGTATGGAGTCAGTGGAAACATAGTTTTTCAATGGCTGCAGCAAGTGGCGACATTTGTTGTATAACAAGTCAATTCAGCAGGACAAAAAACTGTTGGTTTTGCTCCTTCGTCGCTAATTTTAACCAACTGTTTTTAGCCTCTGATTGAGGCGTAAGGCATTCACGATGGTTCGCGACAACACTTATATCAAAATTAAACCAAAAGAAGTTCCAGAACCAGAATCACTCGATGAAAAAGAAGTTTACGCTTTTTTTGGTTTGGCTTCTTATACGGCACAATGTTTAGAAAAAGCTTTGGTAAATTTAGCTTTTACATACTCTCTCACTGATAAAAATATAGTGACTCAAGAAGAATGGGATGCTCTTTTTGAGGACATAAATAAAAATACATTTGGTCGCTTGTTAGGGATGGTAAAAAAAGAGCTTAGTACCTCTGATGAGGTGTTAGCGGAATTGAAACAAGCCTTAGATAAAAGAAATTGGTTAGCTCATGACTATTTTTTTGATTCTATTGGTCAATTTCATACTGAGTCAGGACGTATGACAATGATTAAAGAATTAACTGAAATGATAAAGCTATTCAATAAATGGGACCAATTTATTGAAGGTGTCTACTTACACATCTGGCAACAGCATGGTTTAACAGAAGAGGTTATTTTAAGGGAAATAGAAAAGCTCAAGGCTGAGAATGCCTAACAAACGCCTCAACAAAGGACGTTAGGCATACAGGGAGTTGCGCGTGTGATCACTTTCAGAGTAGCTTTTCCAATAACTGAGGTTCATATCAACGAAACTTTGAACACAGGAGAGCCATTGCAGAGATATTTGGAAAGATGTGCAAAGAGCAAGCGGTGTAAAATTGATGTAAATAAAGTCTCTGGCGGAGTCAGAGAAATGCATATTCGCTGTACCAGCGAATTAGACCAAATTGCTTTGGAGCTATGTTGCGGAAACGAGTTAAAGAAATGGAAAATCACATGAAATCAGCAGCGTGCCTAACAAGTCAAACCAGCAAGGGCCTTCGGCCGGGACTCGCTAACTCTCGCCCCTGTTTGAGACGTTACTGATTAAATACTCTAACGTGTTTTTGTCCAACAACAAGCTACTACTCAAACTCGCTTTCACTAAACAATAAAGCGCGACTTAACTAAGCCGCGCTTTTTGCTATCAATTCACAATTAAAGTGTGTAGCTAAAGGTTAATTTAGCATTACGCTCTTCACCTGGCATACCGCCTAAGAACATGGCTTTTGAGTAATAGGTTTTGTTAAACAAGTTATTTAGGTTTAACTGTAGTTTCCAATCATCTGTTTGGTATTGAATTGCGGCGTCGTACACCGTGTAGCTTGGTACGTAGCCATCAGGAATGCCAAACGAGGTTGAATGAGTGCTGCGGTCATCAACATATTGCACGCCTGCGCTAATTGTCAGTGGCTCGGCTAAATCAAACCATTTAGCGTCATAGCTTAACCAGCTGCTTGCCGTTACATAAGGCACACCCTTTTGGCGAGAATCAAAGCTTGATAAATTTGGATTTTGCTTATCGCGGGCGTCTTGATACACCGCGTTTACGTTAAGTTTCCACTGCTCGTTTAAATCAGCATTTAGATCAAGTTCAACACCTTTGGTTTGCTCTTCACCATCGTAAAAGCTTTTTGGTACTGAGGCATCAGATAAACCGGCTTCGTAATCTGGGTTGGCATACTCAAGGTTTGTACGGGCACTATCAAATACCACAAGTGAGGCTAGTAGTTGATCGTCAAAGGCTTTTACACGCATACCAATGTCGTTACTTACTGACTCTGCGTCATCGCGGTCAGCTTCGTTACCCGATACACTACCAAGTACGCTGTAGGCTGTGCGGCCTTTAGAGTGGTTTACAAAGAACGAAATATCATCGGTCAGTTTGTAGGTTGCACCTAGGTTGTAGGTCATACCGCTGTCTGATGTATCTGCTTCTGGCGTTGGCTCGGCGGCACTTGCACGGTAGCGTGCATCAACACCAAAGTGTTCGTAGCTTTGTTTGATACGGTTAAAGGCAACGCCTACTCGGGTTGTAAAGGTATCGTGAATATAGGCAACATGTTGAATACCCACACCCCAAGCCTGAACCTTTTTATTGTAATCGCTGGTTTTTAGCGGGTCGTAATCAAAAAAACTGCCTTCGCCCCAGTTTGGGTTACGAATATCAAAAATGTAAGGTAATTGACCTTGGTAAATAACCTCTCCATCTTTGTTTTTAATGACCTGATCAGCATCGTAAATTGAGTATTGTTTAAAACGAATATCGCGGTCTTCGTAGTTGGCGTTTACCAGTAGTTCGTTATCGATTCCGGCAAAGCTAAAGTCATAACGCAAGTCAGCAAAGTATTGCCATGATTTTTCGTCTGCTTCTACCTGGCGGTACTCTTGGCGACGCGCTGCAAATGGGTAAAGTACGTCATCAACCACTAAAGGAGCGCGCGGATCGGCATTGATCACGCCATTACGGTTCCAATAAACATAATTGTAAGCACCCGTTTGGCGGGCAAAGCTCGATTCGTAATTACGGTATTGTAGTTGCTGATTTAAAAATAAATTATCAGTAATAAAGTAGTTATGAGTTAACTTAAAGCGTAGCTCTTCGCCTTCGTTATCATTTGCCATTGGCGAGATAATACCGTTATGACCAAAGGTATAAGGTGTTAGGCCATCATTTGCTGCCAGTGAGTCTGCTAATTGTTGGCGTTGCTGTTCGGTTAGTTGCAGGCCTTTTGCCGTTGCATCGTTAATTAAATCGGCAGCGGTTACTTCACCTGCGGTTTTACCATTCACTGAGTCGCTGTTAAAAATACGAATAGGGTGGCCAATTGAATCAACAGCAATGGCATCTTTGATATAAGCGGCAGAAATCATGATGTCTTGTTTGTCGCTTAATACATATTTTAACGCGCCATAAATTTCATCGCGGTCGTCTTTTAAGTCGCGGTAGCCATCGCTGCGAGCGGTTTTTGCGTTAACGCGATAAGCAAGGTTCTCTGTTAATGCTGCTGTGCTATCAAAGCCTAGTGAGTAGCTATCCCATTGACCAAGCTCGGCATTAACGGTGTGTTTTTCAGTGAATTGTGGTTTCTTTTCAATAAGGTTGATAACACCGCCTGCGCTACCCATACCATATAAACCTGTTGCAGGGCCTTTAAGTACTTCTACAGATTCAACATTGGTCATTGAACGTGTTGGGTTAAAGGTGTTACCTAGGCCTGCACCGCCGTACATGCCATCGTAAGTATAGTTTGCACCCAAACCGCGGATCACTAAGTTATCGCCAATACCGTAGTTGTTACCAGCTTGGGTTACACCACTGATGTTACGCACTAAGTCTTGTAAGTTTGTTGCGCCTTGTGAGTTGATAAGCTCTTGATCAACAACCACTACAGGAGCTGGTGTTTCCATTAGGCTCATATTTGATTTAGTAGCTAGGCCAGAATCAAGTACTACACGGTTTTGTTTGTCGTATACGGTGATACGTTCAACAGAGTCTAAATCGTTGGCGTTTGCATTGAATGCGCTTAAGCAGGCTAGGGCTAAAATTGAGTATTTATGTGTCGTCATTATAGGTAAATTGTCGATGTTTTTCGGCAATGATAATGCGAGTTGTTTTCGTTTCAAGTTTTATTTATCTGTTTTGGGTAATTTATTAATTTAGATACGGATTGCTAACAACTGGTTTTATGGTTGGTAATCTTGTTTACGATATAGATACAAGAAAGGTTACTGGCTTCACTCATGCAAAGCCAGCAAAATAGCTTATTTAAAAACTTTGCCGTCTTTCATAACAAATTGTACATCTTCAAGTACTGCAATGTTTTCAAGCGGGTTGCCTTTAACGGCGATAATATCGGCTAAGAAACCGCTTTTGATTTGCCCAAGTTGATCATCCACTTTTAGCAGTTTAGCGCTATTGATGGTGGCAGACTGTAGGGCTTGCAGTGGTGTCATACCAAATTCAACCATACGCGAAAACTGCTTTGCGTTGTCGCCATGAGGGTAAATCGCAGCATCGGTACCAAATACCATGTTTACGCCTGCTTTTACTGCGCGGCTAAAGCTATCGCGTTGTTTTTTAGACACTTGGCGTTCTTTATTGAGGTTTTCTTCTGCAACCCCATTTTGTTCACCAAAGGTAAGAGTGTACTCAGTGTTGTAAATATCCATTGAGAACCAAGTGCCGTGTTTTTTCGCAAGTTTAATGGCTTCGTCATCAACAAAGCTAACGTGTTCAACACTGTCTACACCGGCAACAATGGCCGCTTTAATACCACTGGTACCATGCGCATGAGCAGCAACGGTTAGGCCGCGTAAATGAGCTTCGTCAACAATGGCGTTCATTTCGTCTTGGCTATATTGTTGAATACCCACTTTTGTGCCTTTTGAAAATACCCCGCCTGTAGCGCAAAACTTAATGGCATTAGCACCGTACTTAATGTTTTCACGTACTTTAGCGCGCACTGCCCATGGGCCATCGGCAACGCCTTCGGCGGTGTATTTCATTTCTGGTGGTAACCGGTTGTTATCACAGTGACCGCCAGTAACACCTAAAGATGGGCCAGCCGCCCAAATACGTGGGCCAATAATATCGCCTGAGTTAATGCCATCGCGTACTGCAATCACGCTGTAGCCTTCTGCGCCTAAGTTACGCAGCGTTGTAAAACCTGCATACAGTGTTTTTTCGGCAAAGTGTGCTGCTTTAATCGCTTTGCGCGGAATCGATTGACCAATTCGCTCACTGCGCGGCACGGTAGGGTCGCTTGTTAAATGCACATGCATATCCATTAAACCTGGCACCAGAGTCAGCTCTGGTAATTGAATATGCTTATCGCCGTCTTTTAAGTTTGGCTGTTTATTGCTTTGTACAGCTGTAATTTGACCATTATCTATACTGATAAGTGGTGATTTAATCAGTTTACCTGAATTTACATCTACCATGGCTTTTGCCGATAAGTAGGTGGTTGCGTAGGTATTTAAAGAGGTTAGGCAAGCAAGGCCTAGGCTAATAGCGAGAGCTGTCTTTTTCATTTTTATTCAAAATTGGTAAGTCGAGCCGCCACTCTAGCAATCAGCTTGTTAAGTGTAAATAAACTGCGATAAGTTGCAGCGCTACTTGCTAAATAGGGAACTAAACCCTCATAATTTACGCGTACTTAATATAAGGGCAGGGAAAGAATGAAAAACGTAAAACTAGCACTACTTAGTTCGGCGGTGATGTTTGCATTACTTGGTTGTAATGAATCAACGCCAAGCAACGAAAAACCAACTCAAGAAGTAAGCAAACAAGCGCCAAGCGCAACGTCAGCCAAAGAGCAACTTGATACATTACTAGCAGACTACTTTGAAGCAGGCTTAAAGTTTAATCCAATTGGCGGTACTTACATTGGTCGCAGCGAATATAACGACCAATTTATTGCACCTATTAGTAAAGCAAACCGCGACGAGCAGCTTAACTTTGTTAAAGAATACAAAAACAAACTAGCAAATATCGACAAAGCGCAATTATCAGGTCAGTCATTATTGAGCTACGAAATTCTAGCCCGCGATTTAGACCTTGCGATTGAAGGCGCTCAGTTTCCAAGTTACTTAATGCCAATTAACCAAATGGGCGGGGCGCATAATACCTTTGCTGCGTTAGGCTCTGGGCAAAGCGCACAGCCTTTTAACACGGTTGAAGATTATCAAGCATTTGAAAAACGTGCTGATGGTTTTATTGCTTGGTTAGACAGTGTTGAGCAATCAATGCGCCAAGGCATGAAAGAAAAAGTGGTTCTTCCTAAACCGCTTGCTGAAAAACTGTTACCGCAATTTCAAACTCATATTGTAGAAAAACCAGAAGAGTCATTATTCTGGGGGCCAATTGCTCAGTTACCTGAATCTTTCAGCGACGAGCAAAAAGCACAGCTAACAAGCGCGTACACGGCGATGATCAGCGAGCGTCTAGTGCCTGCGTATCAAAAAATGGCTGACTTTTTAGCGAATGAATATATTCCAAATGCCCGTGAAAGCATTGGTTATAGTGACCTACCAAATGGTAAAGCGTGGTATGAGTACCAAATTAAACAGCATACAACGCTGAGCTTAAACGCCGATGAAATTCATGATATTGGTTTAAGCGAAGTATCGCGCATTTTATCTGAGATGAAAAAAGTCAAAGAGACTGTCGGTTTTGAAGGCGATTTAAAAGCGTTTTTTGAACACCTAAGAACCTCAGATGAGTTTTACTACGATACGCCAGAAGAGCTAATTGCCGCGTACGAAGCAGTAAAAGAGAAGATTGATGCTAAGCTGCCGCAAATGTTCGATATTGCGCCAAAAGCGCCATACGTAGTTAAAGCAGTTGAAGATTTCCGCGCAGAATCTGCTGCGGGTGCATCTTACCAGTCGCCAGCACCAGATGGTTCGCGCCCAGGTATTTTCTATATCAATACTTTTAACCTAAAAGCGCAGCCCAAGTTTTTACTTGAAACCTTATCTATTCACGAAGCTGCGCCGGGTCACCACTTTCAAATTGCCTTGCAGCAAGAAATTGAAGGATTACCGTTATTCCGTAAATTTGGTGGCTACACGGTATTTGCAGAAGGTTGGGCATTGTATGCAGAAAGCTTAGGTAAAGAGCTTGGCTTATTTACCGACCCTTACATGTGGTACGGCCGTTTATCAGATGAGCAATTACGTGCAATGCGCTTAGTGCTTGATACAGGTTTCCACGCAAAAGGTTGGACACGTCAACAAGGTATTGATTACATGTTGGCTAACTCATCAATGGCCGAAAGTGACATTATCGCCGAAGTTGAGCGTTACATTGCATGGCCGGGCCAAGCGCTGTCGTACAAGTTAGGTCAGTTCAAAATTCAAGAACTACGTGACTACGCGAGCAAAGAGCTGGGCGATAAGTTCGACATTAAAGCTTTCCATACGCAAGTTCTAATTGATGGCGCATTACCTATGCCAATTCTTGAAGAGAAAATTAAGCGTTGGGTTAACGAGCAGTAGCTCAAACTCGCTAAACTTTGCGCGCATGCTGGCTTTACGCTAGAATGCGCGCTGTTTAGGGGCTTTGAGTAATACCATGTTAGAAGATCAATTTTGGCTTAAGCGCTCGCTTGAGCAAATGTCACAACCCGAATGGGAAGCCATTTGTGACGGCTGTGGTAAATGTTGTTTAAACACATTTATCGACAGTGAAGACGAAGATGAATTTACCGCAACGGATCAACTTCGCGAGGGTGAAGAACTCATTTTCACTAATATCGTTTGCCAATACCTAGACAACGACACCTGTGGTTGTAGCGAATATGCGAACCGCCAAACCTTGGTGCCTTCATGTGTAAAGCTCACTAAAGAAAACCTCAAAGATATCTTTTTTATGCCGCAAAGCTGTAGCTACCGTCGCCTTTACGAAGGCCGTGGCCTTGCGTCTTGGCACCCGTTATTGAACGGTGGTAGTAAAGATATGATGCATGAGCTGGGTATTTCTGTGCGTGACAAAACAGTGAAAGACTGTGATGTAGACCTAGATGACTTTGACCTTTACGTGGCCGAATGGCCAACCAGAGACATTGATTAATGAGCGCCCTTCAAGCAAGCATTGGCTTGTTAAACCCAAAAAGCCCAACCAATGTGGGGGGCGTATTACGTGCCGCGGGTTGTTACAATGCCAAGCAGGTGTTTTTTACTGGTAGCCGCTATTTACGCGCTAATAAGTACCATACTGATACCAAAAATGTGCTTGAGCATATTCCGCTCACGCAAGTTGAAAGCCTTGAGCAAGCAAAGCCTGACGGTGCCACAACGGTGGTGATTGAGCTTGTTGAAGGTGCAACGCCGCTGCCTGAATTTAAGCACCCTGAAAACGCATTTTATGTGTTTGGCCCTGAAGATGGCTCGGTTAGTAAAGACGTGCTGAAATGGTGTGATGAAGTAGTGTATGTGCCAACCATAGGCTGTATGAACCTAGCTGCAACCTGTAATGTTGTGCTGTACGACCGACTAGCCAAACTCGGTGGTATTGAGAGTTCAAACGACACCATTTGCAATAGTCGAGACACTAACAACTCACTTAAATGGCAACAAAAAAAGAGCGCTAAATAGCGCTCTTTTTAGATTCAAACTCAAAACTACTTTTTAGTAATTTGTACGTTACTTTCAAGGCTAATACCGTTGTCGGTAATGTCTGTGGCAAAATAAACACCGACAGGTTGGTCGCGTAGCGAATCAAGCTCAGCCATTTCTTCATTAGTTAATTGCCCCGTTGCAGCAATTGTATCAAGCAAAGGTAATAAGATTTTTTGAACGTCGAATGCCATGTTCACAAAGCCATTTTTAGTGACACTTTGCGACTCTAAAGTCTCGGCAATCTGCGCTGACTTATTACCCGTAAAAATTACAATATGATTGCCTTTCAGCGCCATTTTAATATCAAAGTTAAGTGGCACAGGTGATGGAATGTGTTGGTTGATCACTACGGCATCACCATTAGCTGGTAGCTTTATATTAGCAAGTGGCGGTACAAAACCTTGCGCAATTGAATACAAGCCATGGGCATCGGTCGCCGATAGAGTAACAATGGCATCAAGCTTGTCTATTTGGGGGCCATTGTAGTCATCAATGGTAAATGCAGCGTCTTGAACGCTGACACTCATGCCTTGCACGCCATTTGCAAAGCCCGACATCATAGCAAGGCCAGCCGTGCTTACATCTTGCATTTGATTTTGTAGTGCAACTATTGGCCCACAGTTAAACTCAGCTGACTTTATTGCACCGGTTAGTGTATTAGCCAGTGGCAGTACTTTTACTACATCAATACCATAGGCAACACTCATCATTTGCCCATCAAGCCCAGTGGTATGTTTTGGTACAAAACCACGCACAGCTTGAAGCGTATTTAGTAAGTCTTGATCTGTGCTTTGCAGTACCGCTTTTACGTCAAAATCGGCGTAGTCGGCGGTAATACGGGTTTTTGTTGTGCCTGATACAGTCGCAGGCCATTTAGCGGCAATGGCAGCAATATCATCTTGACACTCAGGTGTTGAAATTGCTGCTAATGCGTTTGATTGCTGGGCTTTATCAAGTAGATCTTTTAGCATCTGATGCAAGCGAGAGTCTTCTTTGCCTGTTACAGCATTAGCGATACGTTGATGATCAACAAAGCCAACCGAGTTGCCATCAAGCGAGAAAGTTTTAATAAGCTCAGGCAGTTTTTTAGTCTCAGCCAATGATTGAGCCGGTTTTTCTACACCAAGAGCAATACGTAAATCTTGATCATTAGTAAGCGCAGTGGTCAGGGTTAAGGTAGCCCAATTGTTGTGAGTTGATGCAATTAGGTTGATGTTATCTAGTTCTTCAAGCTCAATGGCAAAGCGGGTGTAGCTTACGCCTTCAATGCTTTCAGTTGTATAAGCAATACCGGCTTCATCAGCAGATTGCTTAATGCTATTGATAATGCTGCTTTGATCAGCGACCTGAAAACGCACAATCGGCATTAAACCTTGCGCGTACATCATGCCTTTGTAGTCATCACCAAAGCCCCAAATCGATTTGAAGGCATCGTAAGAGCTCAGTGATTGTTGGTATTTTTCCATCAGTGATGCAAGGAATAGGGCATTCTTATCATCAACGGTTTTAAGCTCAGCAATGATGGGCGTTAAATCGCTCGTGCCTTTCATTGCATCTGGCATAAGCGCAAAGTATTTGCTGTACGGAAACGGCTTAAGTTGACCATAAAAAACCGCCGTATCGGCAGGCACATAAGCAAGCTCAGGTAAATCTACATCAACACTGGCTTTATTTTGAGAGTACAACAATGCACCTGCAACAATGGCAATCGCGCCCCCAGCAAGAAGCTTATTATTCATAGGATGAATTCCTTTTTCTTTAATTAGTTGAAAAACATACCATGATTATCATCAACAGTTCTAGGTTTAGATACCTCTTAGAGTGAGATCATTATTTTTGTTTGTTTCAGATTATGTCTGAATTTCATCGCAAATCTTAGTAATAAATAATTGCTCATGTCATTTTGAATCAATAAAAAACAACGATAAGGAAAAGGATTTTGCAAGTAAATCAATTTTTTAAAGTAGCAACAACCCTCGTAGCATCGGCTGTGTTAGCCGCTTGTAGTTCACAACCTGTTGCGTTGGATCCTGTTATTGGTGATACAGGGCAAGCTTTATCGACAATTGCACTTAAAAGTGATGTTAAGCACTACGATTTGGCACTTGAGGTATTTCCAGATAACCAACGTATTGAAGGTGTTGCTAGAACAGAGTTTAAAGTGCTAGAAGCCACTCAATTTGTAGAATTAAAATTGGATAGCCGCTTTACAATTAATGAAGTGAGCTCAAAAGGGGAGGCTCTTAAATATGAACGAGATGGCGGTGTAATTCGGGTTGACTTAGGTGAACAACAAGCAAAAGACAGTATGGTAAGCATTGCTATAGCCTATCAAGGGTTTCCTCATATAGCTAAAAATGCTCCTTGGGATGGCGGTTTTGTATTTTCAAAAACAGAGGAAGGTGAATCTTGGATAGCAACGGCTGTACAAGGTGAAGGCTGCGACTTATTTTGGCCATGTAAAGATCATTTTGCAGACAAAGCAGATAGTATGCGCATTCGTCTAACAGTACCAGAAGGACTAAGTGCGGTGACTAATGGCGTTTTACAAGAAGTGAAGCCAGTTGATGGTAATAAACAGCAGTTTGATTGGCTGTTATCAGTGCCAGCCAGTGACTATAACATTGCAATTAATATTGGCCCCTATACGCGAATTCAAACCGATTACACCAGTGTTAACGGCGCGACTGTGCCCATCGAATTTTGGTCACTCAAAAAAAATGAGCAAAAAGCACGCGAGCTTATCGAAAATGATTTACGCCAACAGGTTATGTTTTTTGAAAAGATGCTTGGTCCATATCCATGGGGCGGTGAAAAGTTAGGTTTTGTTGAGACGCCACACTTAGGCATGGAACATCAAACAATCAACGCGTATGGTAAAAAATACAAACGCGACCCAAATGGTTATGATTGGTTACTGCAACACGAATTAGCTCATGAATGGTTTGGCAACTTAATGACTCATGAGAAGCTCAATGATGCGTGGCTTCATGAAGGGTTTGGTTTTTATATGCAACCAAGCTACAGCCTATATAAGTTTGGTGACGCAGCTTATAACCACAGCATGTATAAGTCGTATTTAGGGCTGAAAAACTGTAAAGCCATTGTGCTTGATGGACAAGTAACATCTGACCAAGCGTTTAACTCTGATATATATGGCAAGGGTGGCTGGACATTACACACTCTTCGCTGGCTAGTTGGTGAAGATATATTTTGGCAAGCAACACGTGAGCTACTTTATGGTGTGAACGACACTAAGCAATTGGCTTATCCAATTTCACCGCGCTATCGAAATACCGACGAGTTTATTAGCATTGTTAATCGTTTAACGGGTAAAGACTATCAATGGTTTTTTAATATGTATCTTAAGCAGGCTGAATTACCTGAATTAAAAGAAACATATAACGACGATACGCTAACATTGAGCTGGCAACATCCACAAATTGCAGCTGAACGCTTCCCTATGCCTGTTCCTATTTCGATAAATGGTATAGAGAAAACCTACCAGATGAATAAAGGAAAGTTGCGTATGACATTAAAAGCAGATGATCATGTTGTGATTGACCCAAACATGAAAGTATTGCGTTACCTACCTATCATTGATAAATGTGAAAATGATGGTTAGTTAATTTTAAAGGGGATTAATTAAATTAATACCCTTTTTAATTACCGTATTTGTATGACTTTGAACGCTAAAATTAATATCAATACATCATATGTTTTGGCATATTTTAATAACTTTATTTTATTCAGCTGTGGGGGAATATGAAAATTAAATTAGTAACAGTGTTTCTGTTGATAGTACTCACATGTATCTATTTTATTGGGCAAACAAATGAAGTCGCTGAGTTAAATAAACACGAAAAAGATGACAATTCAGTTTTAGTCGAGCATAAAGGTGTAGTTGCTAATAATAAAAATTCCACAAACACAAATAGTGATGGCAAGTTAGAGGTGACTAATATAAAGACGACAACGCCGCTGGATAGCAACAACACTGAAAAAAAAGAGCAACCAGTCATTACCAGCAATGATATTGTTATGGATAAAAGCCCTAAGAAAATTGAGAAAGTCCCTTTTGACGAGCAAGAGGTTAACTATGAATGGGCTGATGAAATGACATTTAAATTGAACGACCTTTTCTCTTCAAATGAGCAGCTAGCTGAATTAAACCTTATAAATGTTGAGTGTAGAGAAACACTTTGCCACTTAGATTTGTCTGCTGATCAAGACTCAGAATCAATTGAACAAGCTATTTTGATTGCAGAGCAATTGCGTTCTGATGATGAATGGCAGGATTATGTTTTTTATTATGTTGGCCAATCTGAAGAAAGTACAATGACAGTAGAAATAGGTGTTAAATAATTAGCTAAAGGTAATCTTAAAACACGGCATTAACTACTTAATGCCGTGTTTTTAACTAGCCTAAATCGGCCGCGCTCGGCAATGAAGCAAATGCACCATAGCGGCTTACTGCAAAAGCGCCGGCTTTAGCTGCATAAGCAATGGTTTGTTCGATATTTGCTGGGGTTTGGCAAAACGCTTTAAAGCTTTGTTTGTTTTCACAATGCTGACCAATCTTTGACAGCATACCACCAATAAAGGCATCGCCAGCGGCTGTAGTATCAACCACTTTTGTAGCTGGTGGGCTAACTTGGCCTTTAAAATCTGCGTGATAAAAGCTAATTGCTTCACCGCCATTGGTAACCAGCAAGCAGGTTACACCGGCCTTTAAAATGGCATCAATGGTATGTTCAAGTGGCATTGCTTGATGGCTTTTTTGATTTAAAAACTCAAGTTCTTCAAATGAGAGTTTTACGATATCTGACAAAGATATAACATGCCACATTCTATCGAGTGTATGGCGCATACTTGGCCATAGGTTCTCGCGCAGATTCATGTCAAAGCTACAAATTGCACCGGCTTTTTTCGCCTGAGTTAAACCATAAATTGTGGTTTGATAGATGTTGTGCTCAGTCAGACTGTTGCTGCATACATGCATGATGGCGTGATTTGCAAACATTGCATGGTCGAAGTCGTCTACGCTATAAAGTAAATCAGCGGCTGGTGGGCGATAAAAGCTAAATGAGCGTTCACCACTTTCATCAAGTGATACAAATGCAAGCGCTGTTTTGGCTGCATCAGTAAAGCGGCAATAAGATGTATTAACGCTATGTTGATCTAGCTCATCTTTAATAAAGTGGCCAAACATATCATCGCCTAACATGCCGCAAAAGCTGGTGTTTAGGCCTAGTTTTGCTGCTGCAACAGCCACATTGGCAGGTGCGCCACCTGCGTATTTGGTAAATGACTCTGGTTGTTTACCATCTGATAAAAAGTCGATTAATGCTTCGCCAAAACACACTAAACTCATTATGCATTCCTCAAGGTTAAGGTTCTTAATACTTCGTAGCAGGCACCCATAGTATGGTAGTCAGTTTTGCCTGCTGGCGATTTTTCGTCACTGTAAGGTTGGTTTTGGGCAGATAAAATACGATACCAAGCACCATATTGGTGATCTACCATATGCTGCCAACTGTACAGCCAAATTTTTTCGTACCATTGCCAATAGCTTTCGTCATTTGTGGCATCAGCGAGTAGGGCAGCTGCCGCTAATGACTCGGCCTGCACCCAAAAGTATTTATCGCTATCACAAATTTGTTTATCTGGTGCAAAGCCATAGAAAATGCCACCATGTTGCAGATCCCATGCAATGCTTAGGGTTTCATCAAACAGGCTTTTGGCGCGCGTTACCAGCCAAGGTTCGTCAATATGGCGGTGTAAAATAAGTAACAATTTTGCCCACTCAGTTTGATGACCTGGCTGAAATCCCCAAGGTCTAAATAAATGCTGTGGGTCATCTTTGTTGTAATCTAAATCGATTTGCCAGTTTTTATTGTAATGCTCCCAGACAAACTGTTGGCTGTGTGCGGCTAGTTTTACTGTAAAGGTCTCGGCAAGCTGTTTAGCACGCTTTAAATAACGGGTCTCGTTGGTTGCTTCAAAACACATGAGTAAGGCTTCGCATAAATGCATATTGGCATTTTGGCCTCGGTAGTCATCTGCATGGCTAAAGTCGGCATTTTGTTCATCTAAGTAGGCATTATGCTGGGGTTCAAAGTAGTACTGCTCTAATAAGTCCCATACCTGCGAAATGGTATTTTTACTGTCGCTAATGCCTGCTTTTAACGCAACTGCGTTTGCAAGCAATACAAAGGTAAGCCCGTAGCAATGGTTGGTATCGTCTAAAACAGTTACCTTACCGCTATCATCTTGCTTTATAAGCCAAGCATAACCCCCAGATGCTTGCTTATGCGCATGTTCAAGGTGGGCTAAACCATGTTTAGCAAGGCTTAAATATTCAGGTTCTTTGAACTCGATATACGCCATCGCGTAGTTAAAAACAAAGCGGGTACTCGATACTAAATGACGGGTTTGTTTATCGTAAATTGCGCCATCATTTTTAAAATACTGATAAAACCCAGCTAAGCCATTGGCTGTATGATCAACACAATGAGGATGATAAAAAGCAAGGATGTCTTTTATGTGCTGTTTAAGAAAAACAGGGCTTTTAAAGTCAACTGTGGCCATGGTGTATCAATAAATCTATGTTCGTTTTGCAACTATAGCAGGAAATAAAAATATTGGAACGTTCCTAGTAAATCTTTGTGCTATTTTTGCTTCAATGTGTAGAATCAAGGATAACTTGTTAACGGAGTGAAAACCACGTGAGTGAAATAAATACAAACCAATCGTTTGTCGCCGATGGTTCGCAGCAAAATAAAAACTACCTGCTACCACTGACGGCAATGACAACCCTGTTCTTTTTATGGGGCTTTATTACAGTTTTAAATGACGTTTTAATCCCGCGTTTAAAAGGGGTATTCGATCTAACCTACACAGAGGCAATGCTGGTTCAGTTTTGTTTCTTTGGTGCTTACTTTATCGTTTCGCTACCAGCGGGTATGTTGGTTAAAAAAATGGGCTACAAAAACGGTGTACTAACTGGCTTAGTCGTGGCATCAATCGGCTGTATGTTATTTTACCCAGCGGTTGTTGTGCATGAGTACTGGTTATTCTTAGGTGCATTATTTGTACTTGCGGCCGGTATTACCGTATTACAGGTATCAGCTAACCCGTATGTTGTGGCGTTAGGTCCTGAAAAAACGGCATCGTCACGTTTAAATTTAGCACAAGCACTTAACTCACTAGGCACAACAGTTGGCCCATATGTGGGTGGTATTTTATTCTTCGGTACAGCGGGTACGTTAGCAGCAAACGCAGCAACTGCTGAGTCGGTAAAAGTACCTTACCTTATGCTTGCAGCAGCATTACTGACTATTGCTGTGGTATTTGCCTTCTTTAAATTACCAGTAATTGCAGAGCATACAGAAGAGCAAGACTGTAAAGCGAAAGGCCACAGCCTAGCTGAAGCACCTCATTTAATGATGGGTGTTGTGGGTATCTTCTGTTACGTAGGTGCTGAGGTTTCAATTGGTAGCTTTTTAGTAAATTACTTTGGTGAAGAGCATATTGCTGGCCTTGAAGAGCATGCGGCTGCAAGCCTAATTGCTTACTACTGGGGTGGTGCTATGGTGGGTCGTTTTATTGGCTCTGCTGCACTGCAAAAGATTGCGCCTTCAAAAGCGTTATTCTTTAATGCCATGATGGTTATTGTATTGCTATTGGTGACTATTTTCACTGAAGGGGATGTAGCGCTTTACTCAGTACTAGCGATTGGTTTATTCAATTCAATTATGTTCCCTACTATTTTCTCTGTTGCAATCGAAAGTCTAGGCTCACTTACAAGTAAAGGTTCGGGCTGGTTATGCTTAGCTATTGTTGGTGGTGCATTAGTACCGTTAGTACAAGGTGTGGTTGCAGATACGGTTAGTATTCAGCAAAGCTTCTTTGTACCAGTGATTTGTTATGCATTTATCGCTTGGTATGGCTTAAACGTTGTACGTTTGGCTGACAGCTGGAAGAAACGCATAGCTTAAATAGCTATTTAATAAAAAACCCCGCACTGAGATGCGGGGTTTTTTATGTTTGTAATTCAGTCTTATAAACAAAGTTAAATGACAAATAGATTTAATGAATACGTATTCAGAATGTATTTTTTACCTGTTTGTTAGGAACGTTCCAGTACTGTATTTTTTAAATTGATCTAATAATTTACTTTAGATGCAGGATTTGCTGCCGTTAACAAAGTAATTGATTTTATGGAAAGCGTTTATTTTCAATAATGAACGTTTTTTCTAGTTTTAGCCTAAATTTATAAGACAAAGAGCTCTAAATTTGTTAAATATAACTGCGCTAACAACGAAAAAAATAACAAACAGGTTTGTCATGCAAAGCACTCTTAAATTTACCACCAAGGTAACTGTGGCTGCATCACTGGTTTTAGTGATCGTGCTCGGTTTATTCACGATTAACAACTTCATCTCTATGCGCAGCCAAACGCAGGAGCAGCTTTCGCTGGTTCTACAAGAGATTTCTCAGTCAGTGTCGCAAAACATAGCCAACTGGTTGAATGCTAAGTTAGCGATTGTCTCGTCGGTTGCTGACACATATCAACTTGGCGACAGCAAAGAACTGACACTCACACAACTCAATACAGCTGACAAAGCCGGTAACTTCAAAAATACTTATATTGGTATCACTGACGGCACCTTTGTGTTGAACGACCAATCTGTTGTGTTGCCACCCGATTACGACGCTACAACACGTCCGTGGTATAAACTGGTTGAGAACAAAACCAATACTGCATTTACAGCCCCTTATATTGACGTAACAACCAATGAGCTGACAATTTCGGCTGTAGCACCAATGCAAGCCAATGGTGTATTTAGTGGTGTTGCAGGTGCCGATATCGACATGAAAACCATAACTAAAATCGTCAACGAAATTGACTTTTTAGGTTTCGGTTATGGTTTTTTACTTGATAGTGAAGGGCGAATTTTAAGCCACCCAGAAACTAAATTTAACGATAAAAACATGCGCGACTTATTTGGCAAAAGCCTGTCGTTAAAATCTGAATTTGTAGAAGTACAGGTAGGTGGTTTAGATAAACTTGTTTCGTTCACTAAAATTAAAGGGATTCAAAACGTTGATTGGTATTTAGGAGTGGTGATCAACGAAGAAATTGCTTATTCATCAGTTGCCTCATTTAGAAATATGGCAGCTATTTATATGCTGATGGGTATTGTCGCGATTGTATTGATGATGCAGTTTTTGCTTCGTTATTTAATGCGCCCAATGCAGCGTTTAAATGATGCAATTAAAGATATTGCGCAAGGTGAGGGTGATTTAACTCGTCGCCTTGAGGTCGAAAATAATGACGAGTTTGGCGAGCTAAGCCATTACTTTAATGCGTTTATCGAAAAAATTCATACATCAATCGAGCAAGTTAAAAATACAACAGTTGAACTTGAACGCCTAGTTGAGAGTTTAGTTAATCAAACTCAAGGCACTCTCGATATGTATGCTGACCAAACAAAACGTACTGATAACGTTGCCACCGCAATCAATGAGCTGACATCTAGCGCGGTAGAAATCTCAAATAGTGCTAGTAATGCATCAACGTTAGCAACTAGTGCTAATAGCCAATCTTTACAAAGCCAATCTGCCTTAGCTGATAACTTAGAGGCTATTAATGCTTTGTCTCGTAATATGGAGCAGGCACAAAAAACAATTAATAGTTTAGATGCACACACAGTAAGCATCGGCCAAGTTCTCGAAGTGATAAAAGGTGTTAGTGAACAAACTAACTTACTAGCGCTTAATGCTGCAATTGAGGCGGCCCGTGCAGGTGAAGCGGGTCGTGGTTTTGCGGTTGTTGCTGACGAAGTGCGCCAACTAGCCCATCGTACACAACAATCTACTCAAGAAATCGAAGACACTATTTCTCAGTTACAACAAGGCTCAGCCTCGGCGGTAGAGGTAATGACTGCCAGTATTCGCGATAGCGAAAAGAGTGTCGAGCAGGCACGTATTGCCGGCGATAAAATGGCTGAAGTCACACGAGCTATTGAATCAATTGACGACGTAAATCACAGTGTTGCCAATGCTACGACTGAGCAAAACCACGTGATCCAGAGCTTAGACAGTGACATTCATTCGATTAGCGAACTATCTAATCAAGGTCAAAGTAACCTTAATAATACACTTAATGAATGCACTAAGTTAAAAGCACAGTTTTATGAATTAGAAAAACTTGTTTTGAAATTTAAAGTTTAATTTTATACCGAGCATTTACAATTGGAACAAAACTGGCTTAGTGCCATCACCATAAACAGTGTCGACACGGCGGATAAACAACGCCGTGCTTTCACGTTATTTACTATGGCGTTTTTTGCCATCGTATTGATCACTTCGTTAGTGTTGTCTAACTACCATATTTACGCAGTGCAATTGACAGTGATGTTATTGGTAAGTGATATAACCATTGTTTTATGTATGTTGTATTACTTCCGTACTGGTGCGCTGGTTTTGGTAACCAGTATCATTTTGTCTATTATTTTGTTGTTATGTATGTCTTTGGTTTATACCGGTGGCAAAGAAAATACGGCACTGTATTGGTTGATGTTTTACCCTATTGTCAGCTATGTCACATTAGGCTTAAGAACGGGCAGTATTCTTGTCGGTAGCATGTACTTAAGTGCATTATTTTTATTACTCGGGCCAGATATTGGTCAAGCTAAATACGGGCCAGTCGAAATGTCGCGTTTTTTAGCTTCTTTTACCATGGTGATTCTGTTCTCTGCAATTAGTGAATACTTCAGACAAAAAAGCCATCAAAAAATTGCTGACATCACTTTAATTGAAAAGCGCGATGCCTTGACCGATCCTCTTACAGGCCTTGCGAATCGTCGTTATATTTATGAACATATTCAGCCTCGCCTTGAAGCTGAAGCGGCAAACTATTTACCCATGTCGGTATTATTGATTGATTTGGATAACTTTAAATCTCTCAACGATAGTTATGGCCATGACTTTGGCGATCAGGTCTTGATAGCGTTTACTGCTATGTTGCACGATAAATTGCGTGGCACAGATATAAAAGCACGCTATGGCGGCGAAGAGTTCATCATTTTATTGCCTAAGGCAGGGATTCAGATTGCCCATGCGGTAGCCGAAAAGTTACGTGCTTATGTTGCGCAAAAGCAAATCCCTTATGATGTTGGGCAGTCTGTTACCATTACTTGCAGCATTGGTATTGCTAGCCTAGACCGTGGAAGCCAGTTTAGTAAAACAATTAAGCAAGCTGATGACAACCTCTATAAAGCGAAAGCAAAAGGGCGTAACTTAGTAGTGTCGGAATTGAGTGAGATAAGCTAAATGGTAAAGCTAATTTATGTTTACGACCCCATGTGTAGTTGGTGTTGGGGCTACAGAGAAACGTGGTTAAAACTCCAAGCAGCCCTTGGTGGTAAACTTGCTATTGAATATAAAGTGGGTGGCCTTGCTCCCGATTCAGATGAGCCAATGCCAAAAGAGATGCAGCAGTTTTTACAGCAAACATGGCAGCGTATTGAACAGCAACTTGGCACGCCATTCAATCATGAGTTTTGGCATACCGCGCAACCACGCCGCTCTACTTACCCAGCATGCCGCGCAGTGCTTGTGGCAAGGCAACACAATAAAGAGCACGAAATGCTCTACGCCATTCAAACAGCCTACTACTTAAATGCACAAAATCCATCTGACATCAGCACCCTTGCAAGCCTTGCTGAGCAAATTGGGTTAGAAAAAAACGCATTTATTAACGAAATTGAAAGTGAAAAAATAAATTCATTGCTTATGGCCGAAATAAACCAAGCCAGAAGCTTACCTATTCAAGGTTTCCCGTCGTTAGTCATTGAAAATAAAGGCCTATACACTGCTATCCCTGTTAATTATCAAGACTGGCACAGCACTTATCAGCAAATACTATCCCATATTTAGTCCCGGAAACCCTGCAACTTTTGCCTTATTCTTGCGCAATATAAACTAATTGTTACAGCTGTCATATTTTTGTATTTTTTGCGCAACATGCTTGTCATTTTTCATCGTTATCCTTTCGCACAATAAAACAACCCAACTAGCAAATTAAGCTAACTTAACGAGTAAAGGTGTATGCGATGAAAGGCGTTAAACCACTGATTTTAGCAGGTATTGTAGCGGCATCTGCAGCAGTACATGCAAACGATCTAGATAAAGTAATTGATAAAAGCAGCGAGATAAATAAATCTGCAGCGCAATCACAAACTAAAATCGACAAGATTGCCGATTCAATGCAAGGTCGTTTACAACAATTCAAAGCCCTTAATAAAGAAATTGACGGCTTAACTGTTTATAACGCGCAACTTACTAAGCAATTAAACAACCAAATTGCTGAAATGGACGCGTTAAACGAGTCAATGGATCAGGTATCGGTTATCGAGCGTCAAATCACGCCGTTAATGATGCGTATGATCACAGGTCTTGAGCAATTTGTTGCACTAGACGTACCTTTCTTAAATGAAGAGCGTAGCAAGCGTATTGCATCATTAAAAGAAATGATGGACCGCGCAGACATCACTTCAAGTGAAAAATTCCGCCGCTTACTTGAAGCTTACCAAGTAGAAGTTGATTACGGTCGCACTATCGAAGCTTACACAGCATTACTTAATGTTGATGGCCAAGAGCGCGAAGTTGATTTCTTACGCATCGGTCGTTTAGAACTTATTTATTTAACACGCGATGGCAAAAAAGCAGGTAGCTGGGATAAAGAAACAAAATCGTTTGTTGAATTACCAGATTCTGCAATCAGCCAAATCAACAAAGGTTTACGCATTGCACGTAAGCAACTTGCCCCAGATATGTTAACACTGCCAGTCCACGCTGCTGAATAAGAGGTTTGAGATGAAATTATTAACGAAAATGACAAAAATGGCCGTGTTTGCAGCTGGCCTTGGTTTTGCTGGTAGCAGCCTAGCGGCTGAGCCAATGGATTTAGACTCATTACTAAAAACATTAGAGCAAGGGAAAGCACAACAAAGCGCTGAGAATAAGCAACGTGAACAAGAGTTCATGGCGCGTCAAAACGAACAAGTACAAATGCTTAAAGATACACAAGCAAAACGTACTGCAATGCTTAACGAGTCTGAGCGTTTAGAAACTCAGTTTGAAGAAAACGAAGTAAAGCTAGCTAACTTAACAGACACGCTTTCAAACCGTATGGGTTCACTTAAAGAGCTATTCGGTGTGTTACAACAAGTAGCAGGCGATTCAAGCAATAAATTCATGACGTCAGTTGTTTCTGCTGAGCTTCCTGGACGCAGTAACTTCATGGATGAGCTAGCACAAAAAATGGGTTCAACGTCAAAGCTTGCTTCAATCGATGATATCGAAAAAGTATGGTTTGAATTACAACGCGAAATGACTGAACAAGGTAAAGTATCTCGCTTTACAACTGATGTTATCGTTGAAGGTGGCAGCAAAGCACAAAAAGAAGTGGTACGTGTTGGTGCATTTAACTTAATCGCAGATGGTAAGTACCTAGAGTACACACCGGCTACAAATACAATCAGCCAGCTTACGCGTCAGCCAAGCAGCCGTTACACAGCAACTGCAGCTGACTTACAACAAGCAAAATCAGGCGTTGTACCGTTCGCACTTGACCCAACAGGTGGTTCAATCTTAGGTCTTTTAGTACAAGCACCAGATACTGAAGAGCAAGTTCACCAAGGTGGTACAGTTGGTTACATCATTTTAGGTGTTGGCTTAATCGCTTTACTAATTGCACTTGAGCGTTTTGTATCTCTGATGATTATGGGTAGCAAAATCCGTCGTCAGCTTAAAGACACAGTGGCACGTGATGACAACCCACTTGGTCGTGTAATGAAAGTGAAAGATCAGTACCCAGATGTAGCGTACGACACACTTGAGCTTAAATTAAGCGAAGCAATCATTCGTGAAATGCCAAAAATTACTCGTAACCTGACGCTAATTAAGATTATCTCTGTAGTAGCACCATTACTTGGTCTACTAGGTACGGTAACCGGTATGATTAACACCTTCCAAGCAATTACCTTGTTCGGTACAGGTGACCCTAAACTAATGGCGGGTGGTATTTCTCAGGCACTTGTAACAACGGTACTTGGTCTGGTTGTGGCTATCCCAACAGTATTCTTATACACACTTCTTAACACGCGTTCTAAAAACATGCTGTTGATTTTACAAGAGCAAAGCGCAGGTATCATCGCAGAGCGAAGCGAGAAAGGAGCATAAATCATGGTGCTATTGATTGATGCAATCAATGCTCTACGTGATTTCCTCGACACAGGTGGCCAAGTTCTCTTGGTCATCGGGGTCCTCATCTTCGCGATGTGGTTATTGATACTTGAGCGTTTTATGTACTTCTTTGGTGGCTTTAAACGCTACAAGAAAGACGTAAAAAGCACTTGGAGCAATAGAGCAGAGCGTAACAGCTGGAACGCAGAGCAAATTCGCCAAGCGATGATTTCACGCGCTGGCATGCAACTAAATAATAACCTTGCGCTAATCAACGTAATGGTTGCGTTATGTCCACTTTTAGGTCTGTTAGGTACCGTAACCGGCATGATCGAAGTATTTGATGTAATGGCAATCACAGGCACAGGCAGTGCTCGTTCGATGGCGTCAGGGGTGTCTAAAGCCACTATCCCAACAATGGCCGGTATGGTGGGTGCACTTTCAGGGGTTTTCGCATCAACGTTCTTACAACGTCGTGCAAAACGCGAAGTGCAATTACTTGAAGACAACATGGTCTTAGACCACTAAACGAATTTTAGGGTGATGTAAGCATCACCCACTAGGAGACTAACAATGAGAGCGCCACTAGGTAATTTATTTCAAGAAGACGACGCAGAAGAAATCAACATGACGCCAATGCTAGACGTTGTTTTCATCATGCTTATCTTCTTTATCGTAACAGCATCATTCGTAAAAGAAGCCGGTATTGATGTAAACCGCCCTGAAGCGGCAACGGCAGTGAAAAAAGAGCGTGCCAACATCTTAGTTGCTATTTCTGACAAAGGTGAAATTTGGATCAACAAACGCCAAGTCGATGTTCGTGCAGTACAAGCAAATATCGAGCGCTTAAAAGCCGAAAACCCACAAGGTAGCGTGGTTATTCAAGCTGATAAAAAAGCCACAACCGATGTACTTATCAAAGTAATGGATGCATCGCGTGCTGCAGGCGCATTTGATGTGTCGATTGCTGCGCAAGAAGCATCATAAGGAATGTGAGCGATGCGTTATATAGTTGCATTAATCATCGCGGGTATCGTGACTGTCATGCTGTTTTTAGGCATGCAGGCACTGATCACCGGTGGTGAGGGGGCCATGTCTGAGCCCGTAAAAGGAAACGTACTTGATTTTGTTCGTCTGAAAAAAGAAGAGACAGTGCAAAAGAAAGAACGTAAACCGCAAAAGCCACCAACGCCAAAAGAGCCACCTCCGCCAATGGAATCACCGCAAATGCAAAACAGTGATCCTAACGCGAGCAATGCCAATTTTGACTTTGGTGCCAGTGTTGAAGCCGACGTTAACTTATCCGGGGGTTTAGCGCTTGAATCAAGCGACGGTGAATACCTACCGATTGTAAAAGTAGCGCCTGTTTATCCGCGCCGAGCTTTATCACGTGGAATCGAAGGCTATGTGATTGTTGAGTTTACAGTAACTAAGCAAGGCACAGTACGTGACCCAAAAGTGATTAAAGCTGAACCTGAGTCACTGTTTGACCGCGCTGCGATGGATGCAGCACTTAAATTTAAATATAAACCGCGCGTTGTTAACGGTGAAGCCGTTGAAGTAGCGGGCGTACAGAACAAAATTTCTTTCCAGATTAACGGTTAGAAAAGAGGAATGCGATTATGAAACCTTTAAAAGTTGCCGTGATTTGCGCGGCTGCTTTCACAAGCAGCCTGGTAATCCCAAGCGTTGTTAGCATGTTACCAGGTGTCACACTGGCAACAGCTTACGCTGAGGAGCAAAAAACCAAACGAGTACCTGCACTGCGCGAAAAAGTGTATAGCCAATTAGCACGAGCACAAAAGCTGGCTGATGATGGAGATGCAAAAGCAGGGCTAGAAGCACTTGATAGTATCCAAGAGCGCTCTTCAAGCATGAACTCGTATGAAATTGCCATGATGCATAATTTCTACGGTTTTATTTATTACAACGAAAACGACTTAGATAAAGCAATTGCATCGTTTGAAAAAGTAGTAAACGAAGACGCGATCCCAGAAACATTACGAGTAAGCACCACCTTTAGCCTAGCGCAACTTGCCATGGCTAATAGCGATTACGAAAAGGTAATCAAGTATTTAGCACAGTGGGATGCCATTAACGACAAGCCTAAAACAGATGCTTATTACGTATTGAAATCACAAGCTTATTATCAGCTTAAAGAGTACCAAAAAGGCATTGAAAACATTAACCTTGCTATCGCAGAAGCCGACAGTAAAGGTGAAATGCCAAAAGAAAACTGGTTAATCTTACAGCGTGCTATGTACTACTCACTTAATCAGTCTGACAAAGTGGTCGAGGTACTTGAACGCTTAGTGAAGCTTTATAACAAGCCAGAGTACTGGGTTCAGTTAGGTGGCATGTACGGTGAAACGGGCGCAGAGAAAAAACAACTAGCGATTTTAGAAGCGGCCTATCAACAAGGCTTCATGAAATCTAAATCAGATTTACGTCAATTATCACAAGTGTATTTATACAACGGCCTGGCTTTTAAAGCTGCGAAAGTGATGAGTAAAGCAATGCAAGATGGTGTGGCTGAAAAATCAGCAAAAAACTACGCCTTTGTTGCAGAAGCAATGGTGCAAGCTAAAGAAGACGAAAAGTCGCTGCAATACTTTGCAAAAGCAGCTGATTTAGTAACACACGGCCAGTACGATCAGCGTATTGCCGAGGTGAGTATCAACCTTGAAAAATACGAAGAAGCAGCGGATGCAGCGCGTAAAGCTCTCGATAAAGGCGGTTTAGAGTTTGAATCAAATGTGTATGTTGCCTTAGGTATGGCGCAGTACAATTTACAAAACTTTGATGCCTCGATTTTAGCGTTTGAGCAAGCTGAAAAGCACAAAAAGTCACAACGTTTAGCTGAGCAATGGATCAAGTATGTGAAGCGTGAAAAAGTGCACGCCGAAACATTACGTACCGCTTTACTCTAAATCGTATTCAACAGGTAAGCGTACAAAAGAACTAATTTATAATCGCAACACCAAAGCTGCCTTCGGGCGGCTTTTTTCCGTTCTTAAAATTAACTAACTTACTCTTTTTTAAATAATTAATATTGTCATTTTATGTTTATTAAAGTGTAACTAGTTTGTCATACAGCTCCCGTAAGGTAGTCGCAGTTTAAAACTCAAGTGACCCAAAAGCATTAAGTTTCAGTGCTTTTCGGTGACTTGAGTTTATGCGCTAACACAATAATTAAATATCTATCTTAACGGAGTGAACAATGAAATTATCTGACTTATTTAAAGTTAGTCTGGTAGCTGCTGCAGTTTCTTTAGCTGGTTGTGGTGGTGATTTAGTCGTTAAAGAAGGCGACACCACTGTAAATGAAGGCGATAACATCACTAATATCATCGATAACGGTGGTGACAATGGTGATAACGGCGGCGATCAGTCAGGTCGTGATGATTCTCAAAATGCGACAACAGGTTTTCCAACTGACATCGAAAATGCCTTAACACAAGGTTTAGCGACAGATGTTTCTTCAGAATTCCCAACGATTACTGATAAGCCAGTTTACCGTTTGAAAGCAGATACTACTTTTACTGCAGATGTAACGTTAACAAATGACGCTCACTGGATTTTAAATGGTCGCACAGCGGTTGGTAACGATCGTGCAGATAATGCTGTTCTTTACATCCAACAAGGTACTACATTAATTGGCGAATCGGGTGACGACTTCTTAGTTGTTCGTCGTGGTTCACAAATCGAATCGGTAGGTACTGTAAGCCAGCCAATCACAATGACTTCGATTCAAGATGTGACTAATGTTGAAACGTCTATCGGTCAGTGGGGTGGTTTAGTTCTTCTTGGTAATGCACCAGCAAACTCATGTGGTGACCAACAAGGCGAAGCAACGGCAGACGAACTTGCAAACTGTGGTGTTGCAGCAGAAGGTGATGCAGGCCAGTTCGGTGGTAATGTTGCAGATGATAACTCAGGTACATTGAAATACTTAGTTGTTAAACATGCAGGTAAAACACTGGGTAATGGTGACGAATTAAACGGTATTTCATTTGCAGGTGTTGGTTCTGCAACTACTGTTGATTACATTCAAGTACACGAAAACTTAGATGATGGTATTGAGTTCTTTGGTGGTACAGTAAACGTAAGCAACGTGGTACTTACAAGCATTGGTGATGACTCACTAGATTGGTCATTTGGTTGGACTGGTACTGCGAAAAACGTATACATTCAACAAGCTGCGAACTTAGGTGACAACGCGATTGAAGCGGATAACTCAGAGTTTGATTCAGACGCTACACCACTGACTAACCCTACAATTGAAAACGTAACAATCGTGGGTGCTGAAGGTAACAATGGTATTCGTCTACGTGCAGGTACTGCAGGTATGCTGAAAAACGTTTTCATTACAGGCCCTGCAACGTATGAAAACTGTTTACGTGTTGGTTCTGATTCAGTTCCTCGCGCTGAAGATGGTTCACTGACTATCACAAACTCTATTGTTGCTTGTCAAACACCTGCGAATAACTTCGGTAGTGAAACAATTAATGGTGGTACTGTAAAAGCATGGTTTGAAGGCCAAGATGGTAACCAAACTCTAACACCGGCTGATTTAATGCTAGATGATAATGGTTATATGCCTTTAGCTGGTTCACCATTATTAGCAAATGGTCAAATCGGTGCATTTAGCGCAACAAACAACTGGATGGAAGGTTGGACTGTTGCTATCAATGGTGGCTTCCCAACTGATATCGAAAATGCAATGGCGCAAGGTCTTGCGACAGACGTTTCATCTGAATTCCCACAAATCACTGACAAGCCTGTTTATCGTTTAGCTGAAGATACAACCTTCACATCAGATGTAACATTAACAAATGACGCTCACTGGATCTTAAACGGTCGTACAGCAGTGGGTGGTGACCGTACCGATAGCGCAACATTATATGTTCAAGCAGGTACTACATTAATCGGTGAAACAGGTGATGACTTCTTAGTTGTTCGTCGTGGTTCACAAATCAATGCTAATGGTAATGCAACAGCACCAATTACTATGACATCTATCCAAGATATGACAGGTGCAGAAACAGGCATCGGTCAATGGGGTGGTTTAGTATTACTTGGTAATGCACCGGCTAACTCATGTGGTGACCAACAAGGTGAAACAACAGCGGAGGAGCTTGCAAACTGTGGTGTTGCAGCTGAAGGTGATGCAGGTCAATTTGGTGGTGACGATGCAGAAGACAACTCAGGTGTTGTTCGTTATGTTGTTGTTAAACACGCAGGTAAAACATTAGGTAACGGCGATGAGCTAAATGGTATTTCATTCGCGGGTGTTGGTTCTAAAACAAAAGTTGAATACATCCAAGTTCACCAAAACCTTGACGATGGTATCGAGTTCTTCGGTGGTACTGTAAACGTTCGTAACGTTGTACTAACTGATATTGGTGATGACGCGTTTGACTGGTCATTTGGTTGGACAGGTCGTGCACAAAACGTATATATCCAACAATCATCAGTTGAAGGTGACAATGCAATCGAAGCTGATAACTCTGAATTCGATTCAAACGCTACACCATTAACTAAGCCATTACTTTCAAACGTAACGATTGTTGGTGCTGACGGTAAAAACGGTGTTCGTCTTCGCGCAGGTACAGCGGGTGTTATCCGTAACATGGTTATCACAGGCCCAGAAGGTTACAAAAACTGTCTACGTGTAGGTTCTGACTCTGTTGCAAATGCTGAGTCTGGTGAGCTTTCTATCGAAAACTCAGTGGTAGCATGTAGTGCAGAGAATAACTTCGGTACTGAAGCAATTGGTTCTGGTAATGTTCAATCTTGGTTCGAAGGTCAAACTGGTAACCAAACACTTACTGCAGCGACACTAAACCTTGCTACAGATGGTTTCACACCTAAATCTAGCTCGCCGCTATTAGGTGCAGGTGTTGATGCGTCAGAGCTTGACCCATTCTTCACTAAAACAAGCTACATTGGTGCATTTGACGGTGACAATAACTGGATGGAAGGTTGGACAGTTGCTGTTAACCCTAGCTTCCCTACAGATATCACAAACGCAATGGAACAAGGTCTAGCGACTGATGTTTCAGCAAGCTTCCCACAAATTACCGATAAGCCCGTTTATCAGTTAGCACAAGATGTAGTTTTCACATCTGACGTAACTCTAACTAACGATGCTCACTGGATCCTTAAAGGTCGTACAGCAGTGGGTGGTGACCGCACTGATAGTGCTACTCTTTATGTTCAATTTGGTACAACGCTAATCGGTGAAAGCGGTGACGACTTCTTAGTTGTTCGTCGTGATTCTAAGATTGAAGCGGTAGGTACCGCAACTCAACCAATCGTGATGACATCAATCCAAGATATGACAGGTGCTGAAACGGGCATTGGTCAATGGGGTGGTGTGGTACTTCTTGGTAACGCACCAGCTAACTCTTGTGGTGACCAAGTGGGTGAAACAACAGCTGATGAACTTGCAAACTGTGGTGTTGCTGCAGAAGGTGATGCTGGTCAATTCGGTGGTAACCAACCAGAAGATAACTCAGGTACACTTAAGTATGTTGTTGTAAAACAAGCAGGTAAAACACTTGGTAACGGTGATGAGCTTAACGGTATTTCACTTGCAGGTGTTGGTAGCCAAACTGAACTTGATTATATCCACGTTCACGAAAACCTGGATGACGGTGTTGAGTTCTTCGGTGGTACTGCAAGCATCAGCCACTTAGTACTGACAAACATCGGTGATGACTCGCTAGATTGGTCATTCGGTTGGACTGGTAATGCACAATACGTATTGATCAAGCAATCTTCTTCAGAAGGTGATAATGCAATTGAAGCTGATAACTCAGAGTTTGACTCAAATGCATCACCTTTAACTACACCTACTATCTCTAACGTAACTATCATCGGTGCAGATGGTGTAAACGGTATCCGTTTACGTGCAGGTACTGCGGGTATGCTGAAAAACGTGGTAGTAACAGGTGGTGAAGGTTATAAAAACTGCTTACGAGTGGGTGCGGATTCAGCTCCTCGCGCTGAAGATGGTTCACTTACTATCAGCCACTCAGTAGTTGCATGTACAGCAGATAATAACTTCTCAAGCCAAGCAATTGGTACGGGTAATGTTCAATCTTGGTTCGAAGGCCAAGAAGGTAACTCTATCATGGACGCAGCTATGTTAGGTCTTAGCGACAACGGTTATCAACCAAGTGCAGAATCAGCACTACTTGGTAGTGGTTTCGATTCTTCAAGCCTAAATAGCTTCTTCGATAAAGTAGATTACATCGGTGCAATGGACGCGCAAACAGACTGGACAGCAGGTTGGGTAAAAGTAGGTCTTAACTAAGCCCTTCTAATCCATGGTCGGGGGAATACCCCGGCCAGCTTCTAGTTTTGTTTTCGGAGTATAATAATGAAATCTTTTACCCCCTCTAAACTTGTGCGTTCAAAGATAAATCATGCAGTGCTTGCAGCATTAGTTGGCTTATCGATGAATACTGCCTACGCAGCGGATGAAGCACAAGAAATTGAAGAAGTGGTTGCTGTAGGACAGCGTTTAAAAGGGAGTGCTGGCGCGGTTCTTCAAGAGCGTCAAAATCAAGCGTTTGTTGCTGATATCATGGGTGCAGAGCAAATCTCTCGTACTGGTGATGGCGATGCTGCATCGGCACTTCGTCGTGTAACAGGTTTGACACTGGTTGATGGCAAGTTCATTTATGTTCGTGGTTTAGGTGAGCGATATTCGAGTACTCAGCTCAATAGTATGTATGTGCCAAGTCCAGATCCAACTCGCTCAGTTGTACCGCTTGACTTATTCCCATCGGATATTATTGAAAGTTTAAGCGTTCAAAAATCGTTTTCACCCGATATGCCTGCGCATTTTGGTGGTGGTAACGTAAATATTAGAACAAAATCAATCCCGACTGATTTTTTGTTTAAAGTCGACATTGGTACTTCTTACAACACCAATAACAGTGATACAGGCTACTTTTATGAAGGTGGCGATGATGACTGGATGGGCCGTGATGATGGTACTCGTGCGTTACCTACTGAAATAATTAATGCCTTTTATGGCACTGGCCTAGAAGGTGATATCAATACAACATTGGCTGAGCGCCAAGCATTGATGTCGTCACTTGATTGGAATATTTCGGCAACAGAAAAAGACGTTGATCCTGAAATGAGCTTTTCAGTGTCGCTAGGCGACCGCTTTGAAAGTGAAATGGGTACGTTTGGTGTACTTGCCGCTGTTTCGTACGAAAATGAGTGGGAAGTAGCACAAGAAAAAAGTGGTACTAACCTTGGCAGCTTAGGTTGTGAAGACAAGTGTTTTGCTCAGTATTACGATGGCACATCAACGGAACAAAATGTGCGTTGGAGTGGTACATTCAATATTGGTTATGAGTTTAATTCAAACCATAAAATTGAGATGACAAACATTGCACTGCATGACATGCGTGACCGTGTTCGTAATCGTAATTTCTATGATGCCAACGAAACTGAAGAAGGTGTTCGTGACCTTCGTCGCGTTGATGTTGTGTACGAAGAGCGTGAAATGTTCTCTAGCCAATTAAAAGGCACACACAACTTTATCGACTTTAACAACTTGTTTGTTGATTGGTATGCCGGCACAAGCCGTGCAAATCGTGATGCACCAGGTGGTGTAGACGCTGTTTTCCAACGTAACTACGACGATGGTTCGTTTGTTTCTGAGCAATTACAAGATGTTTCAGCTACTAACGTAACCCGTGAATTCCAAGTTCTTCATGACGAAGTTGATACTTGGGGTTGGAACATGGGCATGCCATTTTATGGTGAAGGCTATGAGCTTGAACTAAAAGTGGGTGGCGATTTCTCAGAGAAAACACGTACTGCAAATAATACGACATTTGGTATTACGCACCGTGGTATTGCTGATGATTTTACCTATGGCTCACGTTTAGATGAAATTTTTGCTTACGATAACATCAACAATGATGCTTTTTACGCAAGTTCAACCGGTTCTGGCATTTTTGATGACAGAACAACAGACGGTGATAAATACAGTGCGGCGCATAAGTTAGATGCTTATTACTTTATGGCTGATTATTTCATCAATAATACTTGGCGTATTACTGGTGGTGTTCGCTGGGAAGATTTTGCCCAAGTATCGGTTCCATTTAAGGCTCACAGTAATTTATTTGATGCGACAACAGAAGAGCTAGCTGAAGTAGCAATTAAAGAAGATGATTTCTATCCATCTTTAGCTGTGACTTATATTATGGATGAAGAAATGCAATTTCGTTTAAATTTAAGCGAAACAACCATTCGTCCAGATATGCGTGATGTAAGCTCAACGTTCTTCGTTGATCCGTTAACTGAATTTCTAGTTCGTGGTTCACCGACATTACAAAGCTCAAAACTTAAAAATGCTGATTTCCGTTTTGAATGGTATATGGCATCGGGCAATAACTTATCAGTTGCATTGTTCTACAAAGACATTACAAACCCTATCGAAATGGTAGAGCTTGCAGGTGTAGGTGGTGCTGCGCCACAGCTATTAACTGCAAACGCTGAATCGGGTGAGTTAACGGGTATTGAAGTTGATTTCTTGACTGATTTTAGTTTTATCAGTGCCGATTGGTCGAGTGTGTTCTTGTCGGGTAACGTTACGCTATCTGACTCAAGTGTGAAACTAGGTATTGATGATTCTGACGGCGTTGATTCGTTGTTTGAGCAGCAATTAAAAGATGCACTTGATGCCGATACCGTGTCTAACATTGTTACTAACGATGAGCGCCGTTTAGTGGGTCACTCTGAGTGGGTAGCAAACTTACAGATGGGTTATGACTCTGCTGATGGTTTCCACTCGACATCGCTTGTATATAACGTGTTTGGTCCGCGTATTATTGTACCGGGTACTCGCGGTAATGAAGATGCAGAAGAGAAGCCATTCCATTCGCTTGATTTAGTTTATTCTTACTTCCCGAACTTTAACACAAAAGTGAAGTTCAAAATTGAAAACATCCTTGGCCAAGATAAAGAAATTGAGCAAGAAGGTTTATCACTTTGGAAGAAAGAAGAAGGCACTAAGTTTAGCTTAGGCTTCAGCTACGAGTTTTAATTAAACTCCCCAAGGAAGGATACAATAATAAATCCTAACGTTGATTTAGCCCTGCAATAGCAGGGCTTTTTTGTTTCTGTAGTGTCTATAAACCATTGCGTGTTATGGTAGTTCTAAGTGTTAAAACAGGGATTAAAAATGGACTTACGATTAATTTTAAATGGCAAAAAAGCGGCTGATGAGCAGCTTCGTGAAGCAATTAGTCAATTTCGAGCCAGTCAGTCTCTTGCTGTGCGTGTTACCTATGAAGGGGGTGACATTGAGCGCTTTATTAATGAGGCCGCTGACGAAGGCGTGAAACGTGTTGTTGTGGCTGGTGGCGATGGCACTGTTAATGAAGCCGTTAATGCATTAATGAAAATGGAAAAATCACAGCGTTTAGAGCTTGCTATTTTACCTATGGGCACGGCAAATGATTTTGCCACAGCCGCTAACATTCCTGACGGATACTTGCCAGCACTTGAACTTGCAGCACATGGTCAGCCGTATGCAATTGATACAGTTGAGGTTGATAAGCGTTATTTTGTAAACGTAGCCAGTGCGGGCTTTGGGGCAAAAATTACTGCAACCACACCACCTGCACTGAAAAACTTACTCGGTGGTGGCGCATATACCTTGGCAGGGCTTGTTCAAGCGCTGAGTTTTGTACCTTACAGTGGCGAGCTTACCCTCCCTGATGGTGAACGAACTTCGGGCGATATTATTGCTGCTGCCGTGTGTAACGGCCGCCAAGCAGGTGGTGGTCAGCAACTTTCACCACATGCATACATAAACGATGGCTTGGTTGATTTAGTGGCGTTTACATCATTTGCAATTTCAGATGTACCAGCGGTTATCGAAGAGCTAAGCAACTACCCTAATTCATCACAGCAATGGGTAAAACGTTTTCAAGTGCCATGGCTTGAATGGCAAACACAAACAGAAATGCCAATAAACTTAGATGGCGAGCCAATCACTTCAAAACAACAACGTTTTGAAGTGCATGCTGGTGCGCTAAACATGGTGCTACCAGATGCTTGTCCGCTAATACGATGATGAAAAATTTTGATGTTACTCGGTTTGCGCTGGTTTTGCTTTGGCCGCAATGCTAGATTATCCCTGTAAAAATTAAACTCTCACGCAATGGACTTTAATTTTTAACAGTTTAGGTAATTGGAATGAATCAAACAGTGGAACAAACAATGAAAAAAGTAGGATTAGTCGGGTGGCGGGGCATGGTTGGCTCTGTGTTATTAGAACGTATGCAACAAGAAAATGATTTTTCTAAAATCGACACCACTTTTTTCACCACCTCACAAACCGGTCAATTAGGCCCTGATCTTGCGGGTCCTGCTAAACCGCTTTTAGATGCTAATGATATCGCTGAGCTTGCGAAGATGGACATTATTGTCACTTGCCAAGGCGGTGACTATACCAAAGCCGTTTACCCGCAATTACGCGAATCAGGTTGGCAAGGTTATTGGATTGACGCAGCATCGGCACTGCGTATGAGTGACGATAGCATTATTGTTCTTGATCCAGTCAATAAAGACGTGATTGATCAAGGCCTAGAGCAAGGTGTTAAAACCTATGTGGGTGGTAACTGTACTGTATCATTAATGCTGCTAGCGCTAGGCGGTTTATTTGAACAAGACTTGATTGAGTGGGTTAGCCCAATGACATATCAAGCCGCTTCAGGTGCTGGTGCACGCAACATGAAAGAGTTAATTGCGCAAATGGGTGCAATTCACGAAACAGTGGCAGACAAACTTGCTGATCCTAATGCTGCGATTCTTGAAATTGATAAATTAGTTACCGAAAAAATTGCCTCAAGCGATTTACCACAAGATCAGTTTGGTGTGCCTTTAGCCGGTAGCCTTATCCCTTGGATTGATGTACCAATGCCAAGCGGTCAGAGTAAAGAAGAGTGGAAAGCGCAGGTAGAAGCGAACAAAATTTTAGGTAGCAGCCAGCAGCCTATCCCTGTTGATGGTTTATGTGTGCGCATTGGTGCAATGCGTTGTCATTCGCAAGCAATGACAATTAAGCTACGCAAAGATATTAGTGTTGAGAAAATTGAAGAGATCCTTGCCTCTCACAACGAGTGGGTGAAAGTGATCCCGAATGATCGTGACATTACTGCAACAGACTTAACACCTGTAAAAGTAACCGGCACCTTGTCTATTCCGGTAGGTCGTATTCGTAAATTAGCGATGGGCCCTGAATATATCAGTGCGTTTACGGTTGGTGATCAATTGTTATGGGGTGCTGCTGAACCTCTTCGTCGTATGTTACGCATAATTGTTGATGGCTAAATAAGGCTATGCTTGAGCATTAAAGCCTTGCTCAAACATTCTATTCTATAGAGGCTCTTTTACAGAGCCTTCATATCGCAGTTTTACAGACCTTGTGTTTATTTTTGTTCAATGGGCAAATAGTACACATTGGTGTGTTAGGTAATTTATGCCGTAAACAACACATAATACGCGGGTAGTCACTATTTTTAAGTCTAATTTTACGCCATAAGGGGTGTGGCAAAGTAGCGCCTTTAGCGAGTAATAATGTGTCTTTACTAAATAACTGGTTTAGTAAATTAAGTTTAAATTCCTGAGCTAACGACATTTCTGATAAATACCAATAAAAACAGTACGCAACATGACTATAAAATAACTTTTCTGACACCGGCGACAGGGTACTTAGTTGTTTTATAATAGGATTTATCAGCTTAACAAGTAACCGCTCTAGCAATGTGATAGCTAACTCAGTCGGTCTTTGAATTTGATCTTCTTTAAGCACTAAATAGAAACATTTTACTCGCCCCGTTTGATGATAAGTCCAATGCCAGTTTTTAAGGTTCATTGCAGCATGTAATACACTCGTCTGGCTTTTTAATGCGTATTCTAATAGTGGTGGAAGTAAAAAGCCGAAAAACCATTGGCTCCACATAGAATGTAAAGCGCTAAGATCGATTGCTTCTTGCTGTTGTTGATAGCTCTTAGAAAAAGTCATAAGCGCTTTGGTATAATGTGGTTTATTTAATCGTTGTGATAATGGTTGGCAGTTTTCGGGGAGAGGTTGATGTGGCTCAATAATTTTAAAATGCTGACTATAAAATGGAGCTTGTCGCTCCAGTAAAGAGTTTAGCTCAGTGGTATCGTGTAACGCCATGTATATTTGTACTTTTATTGTGCTGGGGTGGAAGTTTCTTCATAAAATTGCGTCTTTAAAGTGTATATTATGCCGCCTCATACAGAGGCGGCATAATAGCAATTCGCAATAATGTCGAGTTACTTAGAAACTATATTGAGCAGTGATGCTAAAGTTTCGTGGTGCGCCATATTGAAACTGGTTATAAAAGCCTAATTGGCTGTAATAACGTTTATCGAATGCGTTGTCTAAATTAGCGCGCAATGTTAGTTGATCGTTTACATTGTATCTTGCCATTAATCGAACAAGCCCATAACTTTGCTGGCTAACCTCCACTGAGCTTCTATCTGGCTTAGTGACATCTCTGCGGATCTCACTTTGCCAATTAACACCAGCACCCAGTTGTAAGCCATTTACCCAGTTATCCAATTCATAGGTAGTAAAGAGCTTTACTTGATGTTTTGGGCTGGTGGTCGTTACTTTTTCACCATTAGGGTCTTCTGTTTCAAATTGACTATAACCAAAATAGACGTTCCATTGTTCATTGATTGAACCATTGGCTTCAAATTCGAATCCTTGTGTTTTAGTGCCATCAATACCGCGGTATATAGGAACTGTTGTTCCTGGTAAGGTTTCTCCCGTTGCTTCACCAACGTTATCTTGACGGATCTCAAACACCGAAAGTGAGGTGTCTAACGCTTCTTCAAATAAGCTGGCTTTTATACCTGCTTCATAGTTCTTTCCTTTAACAGGATCGAGGTAACTGCCATCAGCTTGCACTCTACTTTGTGGTGTAAAAATATCTGTGTAGTTGGCATACAGTGATACATTTTTCCCAATAGCATAGGTGGCGCCGACATAGCTGGTAAATTCATTATCAACTTCGTAATCATGAACGGTGCCAAAATTGTCTTGGTCAGTTTCCCAATTATCAATACGCCCACCTATTACCATTGAAAGTGCGTCGGTTAACGCAATATCAGAGGCAAGGTATATTGCTTGTTGCTTTGTTTCCCCCCATGAACCATACAGAACTTCATCGCTCCATGTAGGGGTCGGATATGTAAAATCTTTATCTCTAAAGTCACCTAAAGGTGGAGCCTCATCTAAAGAGCCATAATATGGATTGGCAAACTCTTGCTTCTGTTGATTTGCACCAATTAGAATTTGTTGTGAGCGATCAAAGAGGGTAAAGCGGCCCGTTAATTTTAAGTCGAATGTATGTTGGGTTCGATTACCATCAATAAATGCCAGTGAGCCAGGTATCATCCCTTCGTTGGTTATTGGGTCTGGGTGACCTGTAGCCCATAACACATCATATTCTAAATCGTTATCACCATAGATGTAACTTGCTTTGAGTTGCCAGTCATCACTAAAGTTATGTTCAATCGTGGCAAAGCTATTCAATGCTTTGGTTTTGGATGACGCCCAGCGTGGGGCTGTTGACGTATGGTGGCTGTAGTTAGTTCTATTGCCTTGGTTGTCGAATAACGGTAATCCGCCAGACATAGAGCCTTCAGGTTTGGTGTCTTGATAGTCAGCACCTAACGTCAGCAATGTATTACGACCTATATCTGCTTCGATAATACCGTAAAGGGTTTGTCGTTGCTGCTCGTAACGATGCTGATAACTTTCACGATCTTGATACGCTACGACGACTCGACCTCGAACACTTGCGTCTTGATTTAAGCCTCCCGATAAATCAACAATACCGCGTAACTGTTGCCATGAACCTGTACTTAGGCTTACGCTTGCTTGAAACGCTTCTGTCGGACGCTTACGAACTAAATTAATCGCAGCCGATGGGCTACCCGCCCCGAGCATCAAACCTGTTGCACCACGAACAACTTCTATGCGCTGATAAATTGCGCTATCCATTAAGTTGTCACCATAGTTAAAGCGTGTATCGTAGGTTGTTGCCACGCCGTCATACAAAATGCTGCTTACGCCAATACCGCGGGCACTGATTGAGTAGCGGTCGTTGTCAGAAGGGCGGGTATTAATCCCTGTTACGCTGTTCATCACTTCAATAACTGAGTTTAGTTGTTGATCTTTTATCGCTTGCTCTGTCACGACCGTGGTTGATTGTGGTGTTTCTAGAAATGATAATTCTAAACCCGTTGCGGTACTCATTTGCTCAACTTTATAGCCTTGAGCATTGCTTTGTTCACCAACGACTGTGAGTACTTCCATATCGTGATGCTTTTTTTGCTCAGCCTGTAAAGAGTGGCTAAATATCGCTAAACAAGAAAGTGCGACAGGCGTGAGTTTAAAGTAGTTAGTTTTTTTCATTTTTATCCGTAGTCCTATTACGTCTATAAATAGTGAGGCCTATGCTTAGGCCATTGTTGTGTCATGTTGAAGGTCATGACGAGTGGCAAAATCATGCAGTGGGTTTTTGATATCCCCAGCAAAACGGAGATTTTTCTCTCTATCTTCAAGGTCAATCATCTGCTGATTATTATTCAATTGAATGCGGTTTAAGCAGGTACGCGTAAAGCGAGCCTTAAATAAGTTGTAACGTGTGTATTTTTCGGAAAATTGCGGGTTTTCATGCTGATACTGATAAACTTTATCAGCGACTAATTGCCAAAAATCATGTTCAGTTAAACAATTTTGCGCATCAAGCTGAGGTGCGATAAAGCGGAAGATACAGTCGAAAATATCTAGCAGTATATAATTTAATTTCATGTCCTCTTCTAGGCTCACCGCTAAGTCAGCGACATGACCAGGTAAAGGGGAATTGCCGTTTAGAATCGCGACTTCTTCGCCAATATCTTTCATTAAAATAGTAACTGGTTGGTGTTCTTCTAAAACAAGGATGAGGTTTTCACCATGGGGCATAAACACTAAATCATACGCAAAGAACGCATGTAATAGAGGTTGTAAATAAAGATCCAGCAATTTGCTTACCCACTCAGTTGCTGTGAGTTGAGAGGTATTAATGAGTTCAACAAGCAAGCTCTTTTGTTGGCTGTCTTGATGTAGCAAGGCGGCTAATGTCAAAAGTTGTTGGTTTTCTTTAACTAACGGTTCTCCCTGAAATGTTAAATTGAAAGGGCTTTCTCGCCAAAGTGCACTGAGCATTTTTTTATAAGGCGTGTCTTTTTCTAAAGCTTGCTCGTAATATTTATGGTGATAACCAATTGCGACGGTTTCTCTTAAAACGACAAAGCGTTTTTTAGTAAAGTATGGGTCGCTGTTCACAAGCTCAGCAACAAAGGTGTTTATTTCGGGCGTTCGGCTCATGTAATAAGGAGATAAACCGCGCATAAAGCCCATGTTCAATATAGACAACGCGGTTTTCACATAGCAACGCTTATTGTTATCTAAGTTGAAGAATGTGCGAATCGACTGTTGTACCTGATAGTCATCTTCACTGTGACCAAGATAAACAAGTTGCTTACGAGCAAGATCAGCAGCAAAAATTCGGCTAATTTTTTCGCGCCACTGCCAAGGATGCACGGGCATAAAGTAATAGTCTTCAGCTTTTTTACCATGCTCAGCAATTATGTTATTAAATGCTGCAACTTGCTGGTTGCCTAATTCACTTTCAATAAAACGCTCGTAATTAAGCTCTTCTATCATTGCTAGGCTTGTGTTTACCCGCGCAACAGCTAACCAGACTAATTTCATTGCTTGACCACTTTCAGGTGTAAGCGCGTGGCAGTCATCCATATCAAAGCCAATACGACCATTGTTAGCAACAAATACTGGGTGGCCTTCGGTCATGGCCGCTTCAATTTGTTGATAATCGCAATGTACCAGCTCTGAAACGGGTTTATTTTGGTGAAGCAATTTAAATGCTTTACTGTATAAGGTGCTGGTGATTTCCTCTAAATAAGTTGGTAAGAGGCTATCGGTAATACCTAAACGATCTTTTAGGGCAATAATGAGCGTTACTGCATCTAAATCTTGGTTAATGCCATCTAGTTTGCAGACGATTGATTCTGGGTGAATATGTAGGTGATCTAGTTGATAGTGGCGAGCACTAAAGTCATAACTTAAAAGCCCTTGGTTGCTTTCTAATAATAACTGAAATTGCTGCACTGTTTGTTTTCTATCTTCTTTTGCTGCAATAGGTTTTATTAGTTTTTCATGGCTAAACTCACACAGTATTTTGGCGACTAAATGTTGATTAGCACCTTGCCATAAAGATTCAGATAAATGTTGAGGGAATGAATTTTTAAAGATTTCCATAATTAGTCTCCTTGTGTTGTAGCTGCTTCAAAGCTTGCTAGATCAGCAAAACCTAGCCATGCATCTTTGTTTGTAAGGCGAACGATATGACTGCTTTGAATGCCTATTTTTTTATTTAGCTTATGTATTTTTTGATTGTTAATGTCAGGCTCAACAACTAATCGAGTAAAACCTAATTTATATAAGATGAGTTTTGCTGTTGCTGTAATAGCACGCCGACTAAAACCACTTTGCGGAGTGATTACGGGGGCAAGTAAAAGGTGCATCCCACAATCACCAGACTGGTTTTCAAAATGTTTACCGATTTCGTCAAACTGCGGGTCATACAATTCAATAAAAAAAGCAGGAGTCGCATCTTGGTAAGCTATAAGTGCTAGTTTATGAGGTGCGGGAGCAAGTTCACTTTGGCGTTGCTCTGCATTCATATTTTGCATTCCCCAAAAGTGGGCATAATCTTGAGCAAGCCAGCTATTTAATAAGGAAAAGTGCTTCTGTGCTTGGTAAATGTAAAAACGAAAGTCATCAATAACAAAGGCGTCAGTGTTTATTATTGCTTGGCACTGGCTAGCGAAGCTTTTACTGACCTCTGCGTGGTTACAACTGCTCACATAGCCTCCTGTGACATTGAAGCTGTTTTACTACGTGAGGGCGTAAAGCTCTTTGTTTTAGGAATGCCAAATTGTTGGAAAGCGATGCGCTCTTCAATGCTGTAAGGCGCTTTACCTAATACTTGTTTTAAAATGATGGCATTGCGATAACACACCATTCCGAGATCTGGCACGGTTAATCCATGGCTGTTGAGGCCTAAGTTTTGTGCAAAAATGCGACCCTGCTCATCAATGTTATAGTTACGTTCTACTTGTAACTCGCCGTTCTCATCGAAGTTTAATTTATGACGTAATGGTTCAATGAAGGTGGGTAACTGGTATTGATAGCCTGTCGCCATTACAAGTGCATTAGTATTAAAGCTAAAATCTTGCTCTAGCTCGTTATGTAGGCATGAGAGGGCAAGTTTTTGGCCTTCTTGTTTAATGTTCGTTAATGAGGTATTCGTTAAAAGCTCGGCTAAGAAATCGCAATTCAGTTTCTTTTGATAGAGCAAATCGTAAATATCGTTAATGAGCTCTGAATTAATTCCTTTATAAAGCGACTTTTGTGAGTGGATAAGTTGTTGTCGCTTCGCACTTGGTAAATTATGGAAATAATCAATATACTCAGGCGATGTCATTTCAAGAGTAAGTTTGGTGTACTCTAAAGGAAAGAACCGCGGTGAACGCGTCAACCAGCGTAATTGATAGCCAAATTTATCAATATCTAGCAGTAAATCATGGAAAATCTCTGCTGCACTCTGACCACTGCCAACAATAGTAATGTCAGACTTGCTTTGTAACATTGCTTTGTTATTAAGGTACTGTGAAGAGTGAGTTATGTGCTTATCGGTTGGGCAAAATTCAGGTAGCCAAGGTTGAGTACCGGTACCAAGCACTAAATGTTTACAATAAAAATCTTGTACCTTGCCAGTCACTTTATCTTTACCAGATACTCGGTAACAGTCGAGCTGTTGCTCGTATTCGAGGTTTTCTACGTGAAAATTAAACTTGAGATTATTTAACTGACGGCACACCCACTGGCAATACTGATTATATTCTTGTCGCGGTAAAAAGAAGTTCTCGCGAATATAAAACGAATACAATTTACCAGTCTGCTTGGCAAAATTTAAGTAACTGAACTGACTTGTCGGGTCTGCCATCGTCACTAAATCTGACATAAAAGGGGTTTGCAGACTCGCAGAGTCTAATAACATACCAGGATGCCAATCAAATTTAGGGCGACTGTCAACAAATAGCGTCTTCAAGTCTGAAAGGGGCGAAGAAAGCGCTGCTAAGCTTAAATTAAATGGGCCTACACCTATTCCGATTAAATCATAAATTTCTGGTTTCATTGTCTTTTCCTTAAGCTGTGCACAGTTGTTTGCTTTTGCAGTCGATCACATATTGTTCGCCAATTTTGCAAATTTCATTCAATACGTCGTCTATGCTGTCTATCGATGCGTGAGGGTTCAATAAAGTGAATTTTAAATACTGAATATTGTTCACTTTTGTTGCTGCAATCATGGCACGGCTACTTTGAGCTAAGGTCTTGCGAATAGTGCGGTTGCATTCATCAAGCTGAGTTTGGCTCAAGGCGCTATCGTTAAATCGAAATACGAGTGTAGTGAGTGATGGAACTTGTGCAGCTTGTAACAGGCTATGACGTGTTAAGCGTTGGTATACCTGTTGTGTTTTTTCAAGCAAGGTATCGAACATGGCACCAATCGCATCAGGCCCTTCTGTTCTTAAGCTTAACCAGAGCTTTAACGCATCGAATCGGCGCGTTGTTTGTAAGCTTTTATTTATTAAATCAGGAACGCCGGCTTGTGCTTGAGCCTTTGGATTGAGGTAATCGGCGTGATAAGTTAGAAAGCTCAATAACCGCTTGTCTTTAACCAATAGGGCAGAGCAGCATACTGGCTGGAAAAATGTTTTGTGAAAATCAATACTGACAGAGTCAGCTAAATCAATGCCTAACAAACGTTCGTTATGGCGTTGTGATACTAACAAAGCGCCACCATAAGCCGCATCGACGTGTAAATAACAGTTATGCTTTTTACATAAATGAGCAATGCTTGCTATCGGGTCGATTGCGCCAAAATCTGTTGTACCAGCCGTGGCGATTACCGCAATTGGTAATAAACTTGCTCTTTGAAGTTCATTTAATGTGTTTTCGAGGCTATGGGTATCAATACAGCGATTTTCATCACACGCAATACTGATAACAGCATCATGACCAAGACCCAATAATGCGGCTGCTTTTTGAATACTAAAATGGCTATATTCAGAACAAAGAATTCGATAACGATGTGCATTACTGCTTAAGCCAGAAGTAATATTTGTATGGCTTTGTGGTTCTAATTTGCCTGCCAACTCACGTGCAAGTAATAATGCCATTAAATTTGACTGGGTTCCGCCAGTGGTAAACACGCCGTCTGCGCTCTCATCGTAACCGATTCTTTGGCATGTCCAATCAATCACTTTTTGTTCTATAAGTGTTGCGCCTGCACTTTGATCCCATGTTTCAACAGCGGTGTTTATCGAAGAGCTAAACAACTCTGCCAGCAGGGATGTAAGCATTACTGGGCAATTTAAGTGAGCAAGGTAATCTTGATGATGGAAGTATATCGCGTGTTTTAAATAAAGGTGATCTAGCTCTTCGAGGACTTGATTTATGTCACTTAAAGGTGTGTTTAGATCAATGGCTGCAAATTCTTCTTGTAACTGTGCAGGTTGTACTCCACTGGTAGGAGAATTAACTTCTTTAATACGCTCGCTGAGGGTGCTTATACCCAATTGTATTAATTGTGCGTAATCCTCCATTGGTGAAACACCAAAAAGTGGGGCAGCAGTTTGTTTGGTTTTTGTTTGATAGTTAGAATCATTAATCCATTGATATTGCGGTGGTTTAAAATTTTCCATATGTATATCCTTTAACATTGATTAAGTAACCAAGAGACCAGAAGAGCTTTTCCGTCTCTAATTAATTAAAATCCGCAACACCCTGTACCGATAAGTAGCAAGGTATCATGCATTAAATGCTAATGCAAACAATTATCATTTAGCTACTTTACTCTAACTTAAAGGTGTTTTGATTTGTTAATTTTTCGAACTGGTTAAAGGACACGGCATCATTTGTGATTGAAGTAGCGGGTAAAGGCTAGTAGAAAATTCTTTATCAATTACAATGATAGATTCAAACAATCTGAGCAATTTTAATAATATGAGAAAAGCATGCACACACCCAACAAGTGGAAAATGACGCCAGAGCGAGTTTCACAATTTATAAAAACCTATAGCTTTGCGCTGATGATAGATAGTGAATTTGAAGCCACACATTTGCCATTGGTGTATAAACCTGATGAAGGCGAGTTGGGCACTTTATATGGTCATGTGTCACGAGCGAATCGTCATGGTAAAAGCTTGCAAGATACGCGTGTATTAGTGGTTTTTAATGGCCCGCATAGTTATATTTCACCCACTTGGTATGCAGAAAAACCTGCTGTATCGACTTGGAACTACGCTGCGGTTCATGCCATGGGGAAAGTAGAGTACCTCGATGATGACAACACCTTAGCATGCCTCGATGAGCTAATTAGCCAATACGAGCCGAGTATTTTAAACGACACTAGTTTGTTGCCAGCCGATTACCAAGCAAAGTTACTACGTGGCATAGTGGGTATTAAAATTGAACTTGACTCAATTCAGGCAAAAGAGAAGTTAGGCCAGCATAAATCGGATGAAGATCAACAAGGTGTTGTAACAGGGTTAAAAGCAGATAAACACCCAGATGCTCAGGCTTTACTTAGCTATATGCTTAAATATGGGGTAGGGATAGGCAATTTAGACGCTAGCTGATTTATCGATTCAGTAAGACTTACTACGCTAAGTTGTTTTAATACTATCTATACTGCACTGCTGTTTATTAAATCAAGAGAAGAATAGGCAGCAATTTTGCTTCCTGCAAATGCTGCCAATTGGTTGGAAACCGCTAAGTCCATTGTTGTTAAAATCGTGTTAATCACAATATTTAAAGTTAGTACATTACAAGTTTGTGTCAATATAAAGTCTAGGTACATATCAATTCTTATTGCTTATTTTATTAATCTATCAATGGTGGTTTTGTTGTACTAGATATAAGTTAAATAGCTTGCTGAAAGTTAAGTGATTAACTATATTTTCGTAAGTACCTAGCTGAGAACTCTCCATGAACATTTCTAAAAAATTAAAGTTATCTTTTGCGTCGGCCATTGCGCTTCCTCTTATAATTATTGCCGTTTTAGTCACTACTCAATTAAGACAGCAGGCATTAGATAATTTCGCTGAACTAAGTGAACGAGAGGCGAGACAAGTCGATAACGGCATTAGTATGTTTTTTGACGAAATAGAGAAAAACGTCGATTATCTTGCTTCTCATTCCGCTATTTTAGACGCCGAGCAAGGCGTTAAAACCCACATGCAATCGCCTAATTCAGTGAAACTTGATCACGTAAATGGCAGTAACACAGAAAAAACCGCTTTTAACTTATTTGATCATTTTGGCAAAACCCATCCAGGCCTTGCTTACATCTACATGGGGAACGAGCAAGGTGGTTATATTCAATGGCCAGAGGGTGAAGTGACAGCAAATTATGACCCAAGAGTTAGGCCTTGGTATAAAACGGGTAAAGCAGCAAATGGTAAAACAGTAAGAACCAATGCCTATTATTGGGCGGCAGATGACATGGTTATAGTGTCCACAGTAAAAGCCATTAAACAAGCTGGCGAGTTTATTGGCGTACAGGGCATGGACGTCTCTTTGCAGGGCCTTACAGATATTATTGCTAACATTAAACTTGGTGAAACCGGCTATCTAATGCTGATTGAAGATAGCGGCAATGTGCTGGTTGATGTTAAAAATGCTGATTATCGGTTTAAACAATTAAGCCAGATTGATAATGGTAAATACAAACAGCTTGCCAATAACAATCATGGTCAGTTTGAAATAGACATTAATGGCAAAGATTACTTGGCTAATATTTATACTTCGCAAAAGCTAGGCTGGAAATTTATAGGTCTAGTTGAAAAATCTGAAGTAATGAGTGCAGCAAACGCAACGACAATTACCATTTTAGTCATCAGTGCAATTCTGATTGCTGTATTCATTCTTGTTGCTAGCTATATTTCAAAATTAATTTCTGCACCTATTGTTGAGGTAAGTGATGGCCTTACGGAGATATCCCAAGGTGGAGGTGATTTAACTAAGCGTTTAGTTATTAAAACACGCGATGAAACAGCAAAACTAGCAAACAGCTTTAATTTATTTTTAAACTTGATATCGGACTTGGTTAAGCAAATTAATGACTGCGCACAGAATGTTAGTGAGACTTCTGCACACACCTCGTCACAAGCTTCTCAATTATCAGGTTCAACATCTCAACAACAGCAAGCTCTTGAAATGGCGGCAACAGCCATTAATGAAATGGCGGCAACAGCAAATGAGGTTTCTGCCAGTTGTGCAAATGCAGCCGAACTTGCTTCGCAAACTCAACAAGCCTCTGAACTTGGACAAAGTGTTATTACTGAGACGGTTGATAGCGTTGTATCTTTGTCAGAAGTGATCACCAAAGCAACTCAAGATATAAACCAACTCGATGCTGAAAGTGAAAACATCATGTCGATTCTTAGTGTTATCCGTGGCATTGCTGAACAAACTAATTTATTAGCGCTAAATGCAGCTATTGAGGCTGCACGTGCCGGTGACCATGGTCGAGGATTTGCTGTTGTTGCAGACGAGGTCCGAGCGCTATCGCAAAGAACATCAGAGTCAACAGAAGAAATAGCAAGTCAACTCGATACGTTGCGCAAGATGTCTGATCAGGTGTCTAAAGAAATGACAACCAGCTTGAACCGCACAAATAAAACAGTTGAGTTGGCGCATTCTGCACAGCAGCAATTTAGCGAAATTACTGCTTCAATCGTTAATATAAGTGATTTAAACACACAAATAGCGACCGCAGCCGAAGAACAACAGCACGTAGCTGAAGATATTAATCGTAATGTTGTAGAAATTAAAAACGCCGCTGACGATGTTAGTGATATTGCACAGGGAGCGCGTGAAAATGGCGAGCGGTTGAATCAGCTATCTCATCTACTTACCGACCTAGTCGGTAAATTTAAGGTGTAGTTAAAATTGGGTCAAAATGCATTTTCTATATCAGGAACAGATTTTCTGTTCCTTTTTTATTGGAATTTGTTGATCTAATGATAATTAAGGTTTAGTTTTTGTAATACTATAATCAAAAGATAAGTTAAACATGCTAGGAAAAATATTTAAGACAAACAAGAACAAACAAACTATCTACATAGTTTTTATCATGGTTTTCTTTATATTTTCCTTCCACCTTATTATCAGTTACCTACAATTTAACTACCAAAAACAGTTTGCCAATTCTTTATTATTAAAAGCAGAAAGCATATCGAGTGATTTAGTAGCTTCGATGCAAGATGTTTCATCAATATCACCGAGTCAGTGTGATGCAAAGACAATAAACGAACTTCGTATAATTCTCTCAAAATATGAATACACCCATGATTTGGGTTTGATTTTTGATGATAGGGTTTTGTGTTCAGCTAACTGGGGATTATTAGATGCTCCATTTTTGCTTGAAGGGATTTTTTATCATTCACCTTCTGGTTATCACTTTGCTACCAAAGTTAGCGGTATTTTTCCAGTTTCGACTAGGTATGACATTACAAAAAAAGATAACGTTATTGCTTTTACAATCAATGAGCCATTTAAGAGTTTTGATCACTTAGATAAGGGGTTTTCTTATAAAATTGTGTCAAAAAATAAGGAGCATACTTTTCATAATTACTCGTCGCAGTACCAATTAAAAAACAATACTTTGTTGAAATCTCAGGTATTAGAAATATGTAGTAAAAAGTTTCAATACTGTGTTGAAACAACGAATAATCGTCCTGGATTACTTTATTTACCTGTGTATGTATCTGCATTACTTATTTGTTTGATCGGGTTAGTCAGCTTTTTAATTGCTTACTCTATTATTTCATTTTTAGATAAGAATCATTCAATCGAGTTTAGGCTGCGTAAGGCCATTCAAAGCGGCGATTTATATTTAGAGTATCAACCAATTATTGAATTAAAAAATTGTAAAATTGTCGGTGTTGAAAGCTTGGTTAGGTGGAAAGACGCGGTTCATGGAAACGTATCACCTGAACTATTTTTAAGTATTGCAGAGCAGTTAAGTTTGTACTCAAAGTTGGCATATGACTCAGTTAAACGTGCATTTATAGAGCTTTCCCCGATTTTGCATCGTGACCCAGAATTCACAGTTGCTATTAATGTAAATGCTTATGAAATTCAGACTCCAGAATATTTAGACCGCTTGAATAAGCTTTGTGTTAGGTATCAGATAAAACCTCAGCAAGTTAAAATTGAAATAACGGAGCGTATAGGTTTGCCTTTAAAAGAGTTATCTGATTTTGCGACAAGGGCAAAAGATTTTGGCTTCGTCATAGCACTTGATGATTTTGGAACCGGAGTATCTAACCTTGTTTGGCTGACAGAGATTAACTTCGATATCATTAAAATTGATAAAATACTTACCCAATCGATCACAGATGAATTCAAAAAGGATATGGTATTAGCCATCATGTCTCTGGTTTCAAATCTAAATCGTCTGGTCATTTTTGAAGGTGTTGAGACGGTTGAAGAATACAGCTTTATAAAAGAATATAATTCTGATCATCAAGTCCAAGGTTGGTACTTTTATAAGTCTTTATCATTAACCGAACTACATAAAGTACTTGATGAGAAAAAAGGATTGCAGTGAAAATAGAAAGTGTGAACTCTGATGATTATCCAGAGCTACTTGATGTGTGGGAAAACTCAGTACGAGCGACTCATGATTTTATAACAGAAGACGATATAGCCTTTTTTAAGCCAATTATTATTGAGCAAGCTTTTCCCAACGTAACTTTAAAGTGCATTAAGAGTGAACATAAAACAATTTTAGGCTTCGTTGGTGTACACGATAGCAAAATAGAAATGCTGTTCATTTTAGATGCCGCAAGAGGTAAGGGGGTTGGTAAAGCACTTCTGAACTATGCAATTGAGCAATTAGCTGCCAACAAAGTGGATGTAAATGAGCAAAACCCACTTGCAGTTGAGTTTTATCAGCACATGGGTTTTAAAGTTGCCTCACGTTCCCCTTTAGATGATATGGGCAAGCCTTTTCCAATATTTCATATGGAACTCGTGTAGGAATGGCTTTAGCCGTGAATTTAGATGTTCGGCGTTAAAACGCCTCCTACAAACTTTCACCTTGTAGCTTTCTAACTTTCCTCCTTGAAACTTGTAACTCGCTAACTCGTTACCTATCTTTTGCTTAATTAGCTGTACGCGATATGCTGAAGCAACGAATAAAGCATTACATTGGAGTGACAAATGAAGCTCAATCAGGTGACGTTGCCTGTAAAGGATATGAACGAAGCGGTGGCTTTTTATTTAGCATTAGGAATGATTCAGATTGTGGATACCCCGCATTACGCACGCTTTCAATGCCCAGATGGTGATGCCACATTTTCGCTGTCATTAGAAACTGAAGAGTTTAGTAATAGCGCGGTAATATACTTTGAACATGAGCAGCTCGATGAGCTTTACGCAAGCCTTGTTGAAAAAGGCATTAGTTTTGAACAGCCACCAACCGCCCAGCGCTATTTATGGACGGAAGCAATTCTAAAAGACCCATCAGGGAATAAAATTAAATTGTATTGGGCAGGAGAGAACCGCTTAAACCCACCATGGAAGGTAGAAAAACGAGGATAAAAAAGGCGCTAAGGTCTTGCCCCTAGCGCCTAATATCTAAAAGCTATTATCTAAAAAGTAAGCTCTAAAAATTTTACTGTTTTTCTTTCAGTAATTGTTTTAGTTCGGCCATTTCAGCTTGTAGCTGAGCAATTTGCCCTTTAGTTGCTGGCATGTCGGCATCAGATGTTTGCTCTTCGCGGGCGTTGCGATGCTCTTCAGACATAACTTCTAAAATTGCACCAACCATCATGTTTAAAAATACAAAGGCTGTTAAGAAGATGAACGTTAGGTAGAAAATCCAGCTGAGCTCATACACAGCCATAGTTTCATACATAACATCAGTCCAATCTTCAAACGTGGCAATTCTGAATAGGGTGAGCATAGAAATAGATACATCGCCCCATAATACCGGGTTAATATCAGCAAATAACATGCTACCCATAGCGGCATAAATATAGAAGATCACAAACATGAGTAGGGCGATATAGCCCATTTGTGGAATGGCTTTTAAAAGCGAGTTAACCAGCAGTCTAAGCTCTGGGATCATTGATACAAGTCGCAACACGCGGAAAATACGTAGTAATCGAGCGATAAAAATTGTTGAACCAGCTGCAGGGTAAAGGCTACCAACTACGATTATAAAATCGAAAATGTTCCAACCTTTGCTAAAAAAATCTTTAAAGCCCCGGCTTGCAATAAAACGGATCACTAGCTCAACTAAAAAGAAAACCGTGATGCCTAAGTCCATCCAATGTAAGGCAAGCTCGGCCGTTGGATGAAGTGAATAGGTGTGTGCCCCGACTGTTAATGCCGAAATAACAATAACAGCAATAACAAATGATTGAAAAATTTTACTTTTATCGATACGCTGAAACAGCTGTTGTAACTGCGACAACATCATATAGAACCCTTTGGTAATAATATTTAAACCCACGCAATATACAGGAAAATGCAGCACCAATGTATAACTACATAAAGGAAATTAAATGTTTTTTAATGCTTTAAAATTGGCCGTAATCGCGACTGTTGCTGTGTGTTTATCAGCGTGTAGCTCAGATGCCCGTTATCATGAAATTCAATCGGCACGTTTAAGTGAATGCAATTATATGGCTGATAAAGAGTATCACGAGTGTGTAAAGCGCCAGCAGGACAGTTACGAAGAGTTTAAAAAACAACAAGCAGAACATGACTAAAACTGAAAAACGTCAAGACAAAGCAATTCGAGTTGCGTTAACACAAGCGTGTGAACTAGCAAAAGATCAGGTACACGAATTTTCATGGTTAACTCATACTGCTGATCTAAAAAAGCTACCGCAATCACTAAAAGTAAGTTGTTATTGTAAAGAACTGCCGTTAACCGCTGAGCAAACCCAGTTAATTACCAATCTAATTATCAAAGAATTGAGCGCTGTAGATTTAGCTATTAATGCAAAAGCAATTTCATTTTTAAAGGAATAATGATGAATTTAACCTCAAAAAAGTTAGTTACTCTAAATTTAGCACTGGCTGTGCTATGTGTTGGGTTCGGTGTCTATAGTGTGCAATCAGGCCCACATACTCTTGTATCTTATAATGGGTTTATATTTGCAATCGGTTTTATGGTGCAGGCCTATCGCTCAACAGAAAAGTTCGCAGCCAAAACAGCCCTTAGTAAAACACTTACGACAACAGACACAAGCCTAACAGTTAAGCAGGTTTATTATGGTGATAAAGAAGAGACACTTGAATTAAGCCGTATTACCCAACTGAAAGTTGCTGATAACTATTTAGCCGTCATATTAGATGGCAACGGCCAAGGTTACGACTTTCAAATTAAAGGCAAGGCTGATGCTATCATTAAACGCTTAAATGAGATATTGCCAAAGGAGCTGCTTAAAAACAGCCCAATCAAACAGGTTTAATTTGGTAAGCCAGCCGCAAATAGCTATAATCGGCAAAAATTATTGAAAGAGATTTTGCAATGGCAGTGCCTACGCGTTCACAAATTTCAATTGGCTGCGAAGTCAACATTGTATTAAAACAAGATCAACGAACAGGTCAGTTAACTCAAGGCGTGGTGTCACGTATTTTAACTAAATCACCGAATCACCCGCATGGCATTAAAGTTCAACTTGATGATGGTCAAGTAGGGCGCGTGAAAGAGATTTTATCATGAGTGTTTTAAGCGAAAGTGAATTTTGGCAACTCGTGACCGCCGAAGATAAAACTGCTGAGCCTGAGTCTGTTTGTAATGCATTAAAAGCAAAGCTGACTGATTTATCTGACCAGCAGCTGATGGAATTTGATAAGCAGTTTAACCTACGTATGCGCAAAGCCTATACCTGGGACTTATTTGGTGCCGCTTATGTAATGGCCGGTTGTAATGACGATTATGGTTTTTCTGAGTTTTTATGTTGGCTTATTTCACGTGGTGAACAGGCGTTTTTAAAGGCGCTTGAAAACCCAGACTCAATTGCAGAGTGTACGCCGGTTTATCATTTAAACGAACAGCCTTACCCGTATTTAGATGAATACGATTTAATTGCCGGTATGCTTTACGAAGAACGTAATGACGACGAGTTACCTTTTATTCCATCAGGTCTTGAGCAACCAAAAGGTAAACGCTTTAAAGATAAAGCCAAGTATTTAAAACAAACCTATCCAAATTTATATGCCAAATATTGGCAACAACCGAGTTAATTAAAAGCACCTTCATGGTGCTTTTTTTATGTTCTGTAAGCTACTAACTTAGGGTAAAAGGTTACATAAAAAAGAGCTAAGAAATTTATTAGTACCCAAATTAACTAAATTTATGTTATCTTATTCTTGCTAATACTAGTTTAGTTAATGTTATAAATCAGTGAGCTAACAAATAATAGTAGTTTACTAAAACACAATTCAAAGGAAATGACAGTGTCAGAAAACGTATATCAAGCCCCAGAATCAAATGTAGTATCAACTTCAACAGAAACAACAAGCCTTAGTGTAAAAGAAATACTATTTTCTTTTAACGGCCGCATTCCTCGCAAAACCTATTGGTTTTCAGTACTAGGAATGATTGCTGCTTCATTCGTTTTAATGTTTATTGCCGCATTGCTTTCGGGTGGTAGCGAATCAGCTATCTCTATAATTATGCTTATCTTATATGTGCCACTTATATGGTGTTCGCTAGCTATTCAAATTAAACGCTGGCATGACCGTAATAAATCAGGCTGGTGGGTACTAATTGGCTTTGTTCCTGTAATCGGTGGGATCTGGGCACTTATAGAAAATGGTTTCCTAGCAGGTGATGCAGGTGAGAACCGTTTTGGAAAACCAACAGTATAATACTTATTTGTTGTGTGTTCTTTTAAAGAACACACAACGCGTTTAATAGGGTATTATGAAAAATCTAACGGTAGTGCAAATTTCACGGTTTATTATTAGCTTTACTTGGCTTTACCATGGCCTTTTCCCAAAAATTATCCATATCTCTCCACTTGAACAACGGATGACAGCCAGTTTTGGTTTTAATGCCGAAATTTCAATGCTCATAACACGAGCTGCTGGGGTTGGTGAAATCATCTTTGCGGTGTTGTTTTTTATTTTCTATCGTTCAATTTTAATCAATATAGTCAATATTTTATCGTTAATAGGTTTAATACTGTTTGTAGCTTTTTTACAACCTGCGCTATTGATAGAAGCATTCAATCCGGTGACTACAAATCTTGCGCTGATCGCGTTTAGTACTGTACTAATAATCGAGCTCAAGAACAGCGAAACTAGCAATAAGTGAATTAAACACCATAGCAGTCTTTGATTTCTTTGATCATGGCGCTTGCGAGTGGTGAATTGGCATTTGTTTTAGAGGTTATTAATACAACAGGAATATCGTAGTGATATTTGTTTGGTTGAATAGCTTTAAAAATGCCTTTATCAACCCAGAACTGAGCATAGTGGTCGGGTAAATAACCAATAAACTCACCCGATAAAATCAAATGTGCGATACCTTCATCATGGTAGGCTACCGCACTGTTTTGGTAGTTTAAGCCATCGTTTCTACTTTCTTTATCGCGCATGTAGTTACTGGTAATAACTTCGGCTTCTTTAATAAGCTCATTGATTTGTTTGTCTTCACACTCAAACAGTGGGTGACCAACTGCGCAATACAAAAAGTTAGTTTCGTTATGTAGGGCAGTGTAATCTAATCCGCGAATATGATGACGGCTAACACCAATACCCACTAATGAACGGCCATTGGCTACTGCGGTTTCAACCTCACGGGCTTCACAGACGTTAATATCAAACTGAATGTTTTTACCTTTGCCTTTTAACCTTGCAATTGCGCGGGGAATGGCGCAGCGAGGGTCACTTACCATGGTATCTATCATAGCAATACTTAAACGCCCCGATAGCTCGTTTTTAGAGCTTGCGACGGTATTAGCAAAGGCTTCGCATTGCTGAAGCAGTTCAATTGATGCTTGGTAGGTAATAGCACCTGCATCTGTAATTTCAAAACCACTGCGGCCACGTTTACATAATTTAATACCAAGCCTTACTTCTAAATCTGATAAATGCGCACTGATCGTTGAGCGGCCAATATTCAAACGTGACTCTGCGGCTGAAAGCCCGCCACACTCAACAATTGCTACAAAAACACGCAATAATCGTAGGTCTACATCATGAACTTGCATAGTAGCTCTTTTAGTTCGATAAATCTGGAATGAATAACGATAATTATGCATTTGTAAAACAACTAGAGCAAGCTAGACTGCCACTAATTAAAACTTAATCCTGTTTTTTAGGAGTTATAAATGACATTTAAGTATGGTGTTGACCAATTAACGATAGATAACGTTAATGCGATTGCAGCCGGTACGTTACAGGCAGAGCTTTGCAAAGAAGCTATTGATAGAATTAATAAAAGCCGCCAAAACGTAGATAAAATGGCTGCCTCAGATAAAGCCATTTATGGTATCAATACGGGCTTTGGTCCACTGTGTGATACACAAATTTCTCCACAAGAAACAAACCTATTACAAAAGAACTTATTGATCACACACGCTGTTGGTGTGGGTGAGCCAATTGCTAAGCCTATTTCAAAGTTAATGCTAATCACCAAAGTACATGCATTAAGCCAAGGTTTTTCAGGTATTCGTTTAACTGTTGTTGAGCGTATGCTTAAGTTTATTGAACTAGATATTATCCCGGTTGTACCAGAGCAAGGCTCAGTTGGCGCATCGGGTGATTTAGCACCATTATCACATCTATTTTTACCTCTTTTAGGTGAAGGCGAGTTCTGGGTAAACGACACAATCAAACCCGCGGCAGAGGTATTAAAAGAGCATGGCTTAGAGCCACTTGATCTGCACGCTAAAGAAGGTCTTGCGTTAATCAACGGTACTCAGTTTATTTTATCGCACGCCATTACAGCGCTTACTAAAATGCGTTACTTATTAGACCTTGCAGATATTGCAGGCGCTATGAGCATTGAAGGTATGCAAGGTAGCCAATCACCGTTCCGTGAAGAATTACACGCTATTCGTGCTTTTAAAGGTAACGTTGAAGTTGCCGCGCGTATGCGTAGCTTTTTTGCTAATTCTGAGAATATGGCCTCACATACCAATTGTGATCGTGTACAAGACCCTTATTCACTGCGTTGTATTCCTCAAGTTCATGGTGCGTCACGCAATGCGTATTACCACTTAAAAGAGCTTGCAGAGATAGAAATGAACTCAGTGACTGATAACCCAATTGTTATTAGTGAGGAAGAAGCGATTTCGGGTGGTGGTTTTCACGGTCAACCATTAGCTATGGCTTTAGATTATGCATCTATAGCTGCGGCTGAGCTTGGTAACATTGCTGATCGTCGTTGTTATTTATTGCTTGAAGGTTTACACGGCTTACCACGTTTATTAACCACATCGGGTGGCTTAAACTCAGGTATGATGATCCCGCAATATGTAACCGCAGCACTGGTAACAGAAAATAAGTCATTGTGTTTCCCGCCATCAGCTGACAGCGTACCGACATCAATGGGCCAAGAAGATCACGTATCTATGGGGAGTATCTCTGGTCGTAAGTTAAACCAGATTTTAGGTAACCTAGATAAAATCTTTGCTATTGAGTTGATGTATGCCGCACAAGCAATCGAATTTAGACGTCCTAACAAGTGTTCAGACATTATTGAAGAAAACTTTGCATTAATTCGCAGTAAAGTTGCCAAACTAGAAGAAGACCGCTTACTTAAACCAGACATTGATGCCATGGTTACACTTGTTAAATCGCAAGCGTTCACAGTAAATTTAGGGAGCAAATAATGACTTTTCAAGAACAAATTAAGCAAGGTATCCCAAGCGTATTGCCAGAGCCAAAACCGTATCCAAGTGATGCAAACCGTGCTCCAAAACGTAAAGACATTTTATCGGCTGACGAAAAGCAATTAGCGATTCGTAACGCATTGCGTTATTTCCCTAAAGAATGGCACACCGACTTAGCCGCTGAGTTTGCAGCTGAGCTTAAGCAATTTGGCCGTATTTACATGTATCGTTTTAAGCCTAACTATGAACTTAAAGCGCGTTCTATTAGCGATTACCCGGCTAAATGTGAGCAAGCTGCCGCTATCATGTTAATGATCGACAACAATCTTGATCCCGCAGTAGCACAACACCCAGAAGAGCTTATCACTTACGGTGGTAACGGTGCGGTATTCCAAAACTGGGCGCAGTACTTATTAACCATGAAGTACTTAAGCGAAATGGAAGAAGACCAAACGTTACACATGTATTCTGGTCACCCTATGGGGTTATTCCCATCATCAGTTGAAGCACCGCGCGTGGTTGTGACAAACGGTATGATGATCCCGAACTATTCAAAACCGGATGACTGGGAAAAATTCAATGCACTGGGTGTAACTCAATACGGTCAAATGACTGCGGGTTCATTTATGTATATTGGCCCTCAAGGTATTGTTCACGGAACAACTATTACGGTCATGAATGCATTCCGTAAAGTGCTTGAAAAAGGCGAATCACCAAAAGGTAAGATCTTCTTAACTGCTGGTTTAGGTGGTATGAGTGGTGCGCAGCCTAAAGCGGGTAACATTGCTAACTGTATAACCGTATGTGCTGAGGTTAACCCTAAGGCGGCTATTAAGCGTCACCAACAAGGTTGGGTTGATGAGCTAATCGATAACATGCCAGAGCTTGTTGAGCGTGTACGTACGGCTCAGCAAAATGAAGAAGTGGTTTCGATTGCCTTTATCGGTAACGTGGTTGATGTATGGGAAAGCTTCTTAGCAGAAGATATTTTCATTCACTTAGGTTCAGACCAAACTTCACTTCATAATCCATGGTCAGGCGGTTACTACCCGGTTGATATCAGCTATGAAGAGTCAAATCGTTTAATTCGTGAAGAGCCAGAAGTATTTAAAGAAAAAGTACAAGCGACACTTAAACGCCACGCTGATGCTGTTAACAAGCACACTGCAAAAGGCACTTACTTCTTTGATTACGGTAATGCGTTCTTGTTAGAAGCATCACGCGCTGGTGGCGATGTAATGGCCGACAATGGTATTGATTTTAAATACCCATCGTACGTACAAGATATTCTTGGCCCAATGTGTTTTGACTACGGCTTTGGCCCGTTCCGCTGGGTATGTACCTCAGGTAAACCAGAAGATCTTGATAAAACAGATGCCATTGCTGCAGATGTTTTAAATAAAATCATGGCGGAGTCGCCTGAAGAGATCCAACAGCAAATGCAAGACAACATCACTTGGATCAAAGATGCGAAGCAAAACAAACTCGTTGTTGGCTCGCAAGCTCGTATTCTTTATGCAGACGCACAAGGCCGCGCTGAAATCGCTAAAGCCTTTAATGATGCCATTAATCGTGGCGAGATAGGGCCAGTTGTACTTGGGCGTGACCACCATGACGTAAGTGGTACGGACTCACCTTTCCGCGAAACATCAAACATTTATGATGGTAGCCGCTTCACAGCAGACATGGCGATTCACAATGTAATTGGTGATGGTTTCCGCGGCGCTACTTGGGTATCTATTCACAACGGTGGCGGTGTAGGTTGGGGCGAAGTGATCAACGGTGGTTTTGGTATGCTACTAGACGGTAGTGAAGCTGCCGAGCGCCGTTTGAAATCTATGCTATTATTTGATGTGAATAACGGTATTGCTCGTCGTAGTTGGGCGCGTAACGAAGAAGCTAATTTTGCGATTAAACGTGAAATGGCTCGTACACCTAAACTTAAAGTGACCTTATCGAATAACGTTGATGATGAAATTTTAGCAAACTTAGATTTCTAATTTTGCATAAAATACTAAACCAGCTCGTTTTTGATTAAAAACGGGCTGGTTATATTGTTTGCAGTAATGCTTTATCAACTGCCTTTAACAAAGAAGACTTTGTGGAAGGTTTGGTAATGTAGGCAGTTAAGCCAAAGGTTGCCCACTTGCGAATGATCTCTTTATTTTTGTTGGCACTAATTGCAACAATTGGCAGGTTTTTGCAATTTGGGATACTGCGTAAGTTTTTAGTTGTGTTATACCCATCTAAATTAGGCATGAATAAATCTAGTAACACGAGTGAAAAGCGCTGTTTTTTCAGTTTTTTTATTGCATCTAGCCCGCTTTCAACACTGACGACCTGATATCCCTCTCCAATCAAAATCCTCGATACCATTTCCCTGTAAAATTCGTTGTCTTCTACCACCATAATTTTTATATCGCTCTTTTTTTGTGGCGTCTCAGAGAGGGTACTATGCTGTTCTGATGGAGTAGGAGAAGGTTTATCTTTCATTTCAGCAGTTTTATTTTTTGTTTCTTGAACGGTTTCAGCTGTGTCAGAATTATCTTTTTCATTTAATAACGCAGCAAGTTCAGCAAGAGAAAAGCGTCTTTCTTGTAACCGCTTTTTAAGCTCCTCAGCTACTTTTTCAAGCTGAGACTCTAAAGAGTCGATTAACGGTGACAGGTGCTCTTTTTGTAGGTCTTGTAGTAATTGGTCTTGTAAGACATTTATACCCTTATGATTATTCAGCTTTTCACGGGCATTATTTAAAGTCTCAGTGGCTTGACTGCGATAACTAGCAGCTTCATCAATTAAGTTTTTTAAATCGTCGTCAATTTTACCAAAGTGTTCATCTCTGAGTTTATTGACTTCAGTTTGGCTTTGAGTTCGTTTTAGTGCGTTATGTAAAATCATCTTAAAGCGATAATTTTCGTACATAGGTTTATAAACAAAGTAATCAGAAAAAATACCCTTAATACAACATTTAAAAGCGATCCCTGACTCTTTATTTTCGCATAGTAGAATATTTTCGTGCGGATAATTTAATAATCCTGACTCAGCAAGTAATTTATAACTTTCAATGCTTTTTGAGACACTCTCTCTGGCAAGAATAATGAGCTTTGGCTCTGTGGTAGCGATAACCTCTTCAGCATCTTTATGGCTTGTTAGTGTTCTAAATTCATCAACTTGAGAAGAAAGTACTTCTACTGCACCAGCTAACTCTGTAGGTTTGTCACATAAAATGATAACTTTTGGTCTTCTTTGCGCGTGGTCGACTTTTATTTGCATTGATAGTGGCTCATTTACTAGTCGTTTTATAAAGAATTTGAGTAAGTAACTTCTTTATTTTGCTGAAATAGTTGTAAAAACTCAGTTTGAGTGCTTGGCTTAAAGTAATAAAACCCCTGAATTGACTTAACACCAAGGTTTTTTATCAATAGAAGATCTTCAAACTTCTCAACACCTTCGGCTACAATATCTAAACCGAGTTTATGGGCGATTTCACAGGTACTTACTACTATTGCTTTTTTACTTGGATCTTCGGCACTTCCGTTGACAAAACAGCGATCAATTTTGAGTTCATCAAAGGGAAGCTCATTAAGTTGCTTCATTGAAGAATAGCCTGTTCCAAAATCATCAATTGATAATTTAAAGCCTTTTAGTTTAAACCGTAAAAGAACATCCAACGAAGAACGTATATTGTTAATAATATTACTTTCCGTTAGCTCTAGGGTGATCTGTGAAGTGGGCATGGAAGCATCGGTGCATATGCGCTCAAGTTTTTCAGGAAGACTAACATCACTGAGTTCATTGGCACTAATATTAATACTAAATTGAAGGTTCGATAATAAGGTTCTGTTGATAGACCAAAATTCTACAGTTTGTTTTAAGAGTTGCTTGGTGAGCTCAGCTGTATGATTTGCACTTTCTAGTGTCTCAATAAAGTAGAATGGTGAAACAATACCATTTTGTGGGTGATTCCATCTCGCAAGCGTCTCAACACCAATAATCTTCTCAGTTCTACTACATACTTTAGGCTGGAAGTAAGCGATATATTCGTGTTTATAAAGTGCGTTGATTATCTCTTCACTTGGATAAGTGATATCTTTCTTTTGTGAAGGGGGAGCTTTATTAAACTGACATAGTGCTTTATATAACTCTGCCAACTTACTAACTGATAATGGTTTTTCAATGCATGATATAATATTCAAGCCGTGCAGGGAGGCGAGTGAAGCGGCATTTTTAAGAAAAAGGCTGTTCTCACCACTTAATAGAGCTAACGGTTGCTGAAGGTTTAACTCGCTTAGCTTTCTTAGCATTTCTACACCATCAATAGAAGGCATATTCATGTCTAATAAGATTAGAGAAGCTTGATGGATCTCGGGGCTTGATAAAGCCTTATAACCGCAATCAAAACCAATGAATTTACACGGTGTTTGATTAGAAATTAGAAACTCTAATTGCGTTAATACAAGTTGGCTATCGTCGATGGCTAGAATCAAAGGAGGTTGCTCCAACATACGTTCTACCCTTGGGTGTCTTAATCAGTATTAATTAGTATAGATGTAATTTCATCTTGTGCACTCCTGAACAGCATTTTACACTGGTTAATTAACATTTCGATTTCTTGTAATGATGCTTTCTGACTCACCTCTTCTAATTCTTGAAGTGTGTCAGCTAGTTGGTTGCTCCCTACCGTTTTAGCAGAAGTTTTTAGCTGATGGGCAATATCTTTAATATTATTAGGCTCATCAAGATTCAACTGGTTAATTAGCTTCTCTGAGTCGCTAACAAATTTCTCTAGAAACAATTTTTGGAGGCTTTTATCTGTTCCTACATAGTTTTCTAGCACGTCTAATTGTATAAAAGGAGCTTTGTTTCTAGACTCAGTTTGTAACTTGCTAATTTGAGATGCTTGATCTTCCTTCTCAATTGGTTGTGTCGATTTACCATTTAACCAACGTTTTAATTTTTTATTTAATTCTTGTAGTAATATTGGCTTCGCTAAATAGTCATTCATGCCACACGCCAAGCAAATTTGCTCTTCGCCATCTAAAGCATTAGCAGTTGCAGCGATAATTGGTAATGCAGGCAGATTATTTTGTTTTTCAATGATGCGCCTTTGTTTTGTGAACTCATAACCATCCATCACTGGCATATGGCAATCAGAAATAATTAGCGCAAAATCAAATTGCTCTAGCAATTGCAGTGCTATTTTGCCGTTGTCCGCAATGACGGATTGAAAGCCCAGAGTTGCTAACTGGCGTTTAAATAAGTCTTGATTATAAACATTGTCTTCAACAACAAGTATTAGCTCTTGCAAGCGCTCAGCCTCTTTAATACTTGGTAGTGACATTGCTGAGTTTAAGCTTCGGGAGTCTTCATTTTCTTTAGCGATGATATTTTCTAACTGTGCTATGTGTGTACTCACCTTTGAGGCATAGTATGGGTATAAAGGCAGACTAGAGATATTAACATTGCTTGGTTTAGGTAATTTATCTTGGTTATTATCAAGTAAGATATAATGGCAACGACTACCATCTATGAATACGTCTTTGCCTTCTGTAGTAAGCTGTTGGAAAGACTCTGCAGTGATAATAAGATAGTCATATCTTTGACTATCGACTAGTTGCGCATTGAATAATTCTCTTGGAATCACTTCGCAATTAGCTTGCAGTCTAGTGAGGTGAGCATTTAAGTCGGTTTCAAACTTATCTTCATCACCGACAACGGCAATTTTTATTTCTGTAAGCTTGAACGGAAAATCTGCGACTTCTTGCTGTGCATTAAGTGGTAACTTTACAACAAACTGGCTACCAACACCTTCGAGACTTTGACAATCAATTTCACCCTGCATCATGCCAACCAGTTTGTTGGTGATAGATAACCCTAAACCTGTGCCGCCATATTGGCGCTGAATGCTGTTATCTGCTTGTTCAAAAGGTGTAAAAAGTTTATCTACTTGTTGATTCGACATGCCTTTACCATTGTCTTTTACACCGATTAAATAGAAGTCTGGCTGCTCACTTGGCGTTATAGACACTTCTATTAACCCAGATAAAGTCGCTGTTGTTTTAGTAAATTTAAGCGCATTTCCTACTAGGTTAAGTAAAATTTGTCTTAGCCTTACAGGGTCACCTAGCTGTTTAATTGCTAATTCAGAAGAAAAGTAAAAGGCTAGCTTTAATTTTTTATTATTAGCTTGGTAGGCCAGCAGCTCAGCTAACTCTTTAATTATGTCTAGCCAATCAAATGCTAAGTATTCTAATTGCATTTTACCCGCTTCAATTTTAGAAAAGTCTAAAATATCATTGATTATACGAAGTAAAATTAATGCTGAGCTTTTCGCTACATGTGCTAAATGTTGTTGTTCAGGGTCTAAATGTGACTCACCCAACATATCCAACATTCCAATTACGCCATTCATTGGTGTCCTAATTTCATGGCTCATGGTTGCTAAGAAACGTGATTTAGCTTCACTTGCTAATTCTGCATTCACTTTAGCAGCTTGTAACTCTTTAGCTGAATTTATATTACTGGTTATATTCGTTTGGTAAATTAAGGTGTATTTTCCCGAATCAGTGGCAATATTCTTTAATAAGATTTCAAACCAATACTCAAAAGAGTCAACGAGATACTTGCATTTTAATTCGCAGCAATATTCTTCTGCTGCAGAACAGCTATGTAACATATCTAGTAATTCATCTTTTTCAACTAAAGGTAAATTTTTAATAATATTTAGTACGTTATCTCCTTTTAATATTTCAACCCCCATGAATGTAGCTGTATTAACTTGGCTCGTAATAAGCGGATCAGGGTAAAGGTTTTTCATCGTAATTTCTTGCTCACTATTAAGCATAATTATCGAAGCCGGAAAAGCATTTATTGCTTCTTGTAGCAGCTTCTCTGTAGAGCGTTTAATTGTCAGTAGTTTTTGTGTCTCTTTTCTTTCTTTTTCAGCTTCACTCATTTTGTTAAGAGCTTCTTTGCGAGCTGAGTCTAATTCAAGCTGGATCCTTTTTTGTTTTTCGGACTCGTAAACTTGAGTCGTTGTCTCTTTTACAACACCAACTAATGTGTATGTTTGAGAGCTTTCTTTGAAGCGTATTTTTGAAACAAGGTTGAAGTGCCTTGTTTGACGTTCTGCAAGCGTTAACTGTAACTCAGAGGTTTGCATTAAATTTTGGTTTTTTAATTGGTTAATAATTTTGTTTCGCTGAGTTTGATCAAAACGCTTTAGGATAGCTTTTATTTTTACGAATTCAGTATCTAAAGGAAGATTGAATAAGTTTCTAAATCCCTCAGATGTATTTACCCATTTTGTCTCTATGTCTACTTCAAAACTGCCAATAGAAGCGAGCTGTTCGGAAGCACTCATAAATAGCTGTCTTGTTTTTATATTGTCTTGTGCGAGTATTGCTTGTTTTCTATTTTTTTGTTGTGACTTATTACTTACATATAGGATTAGTAGAAATAAGAAAAACAACGAACTAACTTGCCAGATAAATTTACTTTGAATGGTAGATAAAAACGCATTTTTATTTTTTGAGCTTTCATATGAGTAGCTCCCTAAATTTAGCTCTTGATCCCATACATATGCACTGAGTAGCTCTGATTTATCATATTGATTAGAATTGTTATTTATCAGGCTTTTAAATGAAAGTAAGTCGTCTTCTACAAAGTAACCAGCTCTGGGCATATTTTCTAATGTGATTATTTTCTCTCGCGCTTTAGCTATCAAATGGTTAAGACTCACCTCATAGACTATGAGTGTATTAGTTAATCCACTTTGCGAGATTTTTAAACCTGCGATGAGGTAAATAACACCATTTGCAGGTGTCTCAATTGCTTTTGAAATAATTCGACCTTCATTGATAGCTTCACGCTCAGATTGGATGATACTTTGCAGGTTCATACTATTAAGAAATTGAAGATCACGAGGCTCATCTAGATCCATATCGTTAAAATCTAAATGATTTTGATGTTGTATGGAGGAAAGTGCGCTCAACATTTGATTGGCTTTCTGCTTTTGCCAAAGTTGGTCAAATGTATAGATATTATCTATCGCTTGAAGGTTTAGGTTTCTTAATATCTCAATGTTTGATTGATATTTTAAAAGTTTTTGACTTGCATAGTGTTCAACAAACAAAACAGAGGTTATTCCCACAAAGGTAATAATAAGTTGAATTGTGGTTGCAGTACTGTAGTTTAAACGCTTGTCCTTGCTTAGCGATAATAGCCGAATAATCATACATATTGAAGCAACACATAATATCCCGCCAATAACGGCAAAGCAAAGTGCAAGCAAAGTCTTTTCTTCACCTTGCGTCTTTAATTTTTGTGCACTCAACCGCATTTCAGAGATGATGGTATTACTGTGTTCTATAAGCTCATTCAAATAAGCCGTACTGATATCCCACCATTCAAACTTGGTGATTTTTCCAGTTGCTTTGCCTTGAGATAGTGAGTTGATTAAATTTTCTATTAATAGCTTGTTTTGATTATTGTAGATATTAGCATCTTGGTCATTAAATAAATTTTTAATCAATGAATTATGTTGAGAATGAAGATTAAGTGCTTCTCGTAAGACTACTAATTTAACTTGTTCATCTTCAGATGTTATGTATCTTGCAACTTTTGCTCTGAGCTGCCCACCTAATTCAATTGCTCTTAGTAAAGTGTATAAATCTAACGCTTCAAGGTTATTATCATTACTTTGGCGAATAAAAAACTGCTGCTCGGCTTCAACAATTCGTACTTTTTTTAATAGCAGGTTAATCAAAACCGAGTAGCTTTTAAAAATACTTTCTTTGCTTTTACTTGCTAGTTGGTTTTCATTTCTAATAGACCTTATGTCATTTTCAACTTGCGTCGCAAACTCCTTAAAATAATCTGACTGATCGGCCGCTTTCACATCATCAATGCTAAAATTAGTTGCCTTGATATAGGTGTTAAGTCGCTCTAAATAATCCTTTTCACCCTTTAACCCAGTTGACATTCCGCGTTCACGTTGCAGGGAAAAAATAAGGTTATTTACTTTAGCTAGCCCTTCAAGGTTGACAATGTATTGATTAAGGCTTTTGTTAAAGACCTTTTGTTGGTTGTACTCGTTAATTTCGACATAAAAGAGTGATATGCCAATAATTGATAAAAGAAAGTACAGAATGAACTTAATAAAATAATTCACATCAGGTCCTAACAAAAACGGTTAATGGAAACTATAGTTTATTAATACAATCTGTCTAATGGCGAGAAAATGAAGGTTCCAATACAACCTGAAAATGAAACTTTGAGGCTTGAATATCTGAATTCGTTAAACTTGTTAGATTCAGAAGAAAATGTTGATATAGATCGAATTACAGATTTTATAGCTAAACTGTTTTGTGTTCCGATCGCATTAGTTAGTATTGTAGATTCGCACCGTCAATGGTTTAAATCTAAAGTAGGGCTGGATGTTTGCGAAACCCCTCGTGATATATCATTTTGTGGTCATGCAATCCTTGATACTAAACCCTTGATAGTTAGTAATGCTCTATTTGATGAGCGTTTTTTAGATAATCCGCTTGTTACTGGGGAGCCTTATATCCGCTTTTATGCCGGAGCACCTTTGATTGCTAAGACTGGTGTTATACTCGGGACACTTTGTATTATTGATACACAGCCAAGAGATTTTTCTGAAAATGATACTCAAATTTTAGTCAAATTAGCATCAGATGTAATTCAATTAATTGAAAATTAATGATTTTTAGTTTTTCGTCGTAAATTGTTTTCTAATCTGTATCAATCACATAGATTATACTGAATGTCAGTATAAACTTTTTTATTACCTAAAATTAATTTTTAGCGCATTGTCAAACGCCGTTTTATAACACAATAATAAGGAGCATATAATGGCAAAAACTCTAACCGGTGGGTGTTGTTGTGGTGAAGTAAGCTACAAAGTAACTGACAACTTTAAACGTTTTTTCTTTTGTCATTGCGAGCAGTGTCGAAAATTATCAGGCACAGCACATGCCGCAAATTTGTTTACCTCCCCTGATGCTATTGAATGGGTAAAAGGTCAACAGCACATTACGCGATTTAATTACCCTGGTCGTGCGTTATCACGGGCGTTTTGTAAAACCTGTGGTTCCGCTTTGCCATTCACTGCAAAAGATAACAGCTATTTGCTTGTTCCTGCAGGCAGTTTAAACGAAGAGCCAAGTAAAGAATTAGATGCGCAAATTTTCTGTGAAGAGCAAACCGGATGGCATAAAAATGGCCTAAATGGCAAAAAGTTGATTGGTTTTGGTCGCGATTAAGCTCGTTGATAATTTGCTTTCTTGTGGATAAAGTTTGACCAGTTAATCTGGTTTGATTAATCTGTAAACACATTTTAAAGGGAGGTTTAATATGTTTAAAGTTTTAACCTTAGCTGCTTTAGTCTCTTTAGCAGTACCTACAAACGCAAATGAAATTACAGCTGAGTTTCTTAAAAAAGAGCTAGAACTTGCTCATTCTCAGCACATAAATGGCTCACATGATAGTGCGCTCTATGCGTTAAATTCACTTGCAAGAATTCTTGAGCTTGATAGCGCTAAAATTCTGCAAACAGAAATAGGCCCAAATAATCTTGCTTTTACTTATCTTCGAATTGGAATCATTCATGAGCATGCAGGTGATCAGCAGCAAGCCAATAGCTATTTTGCCAAAGCGATGAATGCTCACCAAGGCGAAAAACTTCAGCTTGCAGAGCTCAAAGCTTATGTAACTAAATTAGACAAATCAGCTGCTCACTTAATTTAAATATAACTGGAAATACAAAGAAAACGATGATCAAATGGCAAGAACTAAATAAATATCAAAAAGCTGCATTTTGGTGCTTGATAGCTATTGTTGGTTGGTTCTCACCTGAGATTGCACTGTTATTTCATTTTGGTGGAATAGAAGTTGTATTTGCTTTTTTAGCAATGTACAGCTTACCTATCACCAGAGTAGTGCGCTCTTACTTTCTAAAAATTAAAGAAAACCTGTTACTTGCCTATGTGTCATTTCAAAAAAGTGCCTCTGGTAAACCCAACGTATTTTTAATGCAAACGGCATTTTGCTGTCTTGCAATTGCACTCACCGGATCATTTTCTTTTGCAATGGTATTTTTGATGCCAGGAATGATGTTAAACAGTATGCTTGTTTGATTGGGTTAAAGTTAGCAAGTTGTGAAAGTAAAGTTTGTAGGAGGCGTTCTAACGCCGAACAAGTAGCAGCGATTTTACATCGCGTCCTAGAGCCTAAACCCTAGTACCTAATGTATCCTACCGTAGACGTGAAACTTGTTTAGCACCTTTGTAGGTCGTGCTTTAGTGTGATTAAAGTGTAAAGTTAGCCGGTAGCGTTTTAACGCCGAATAACTAAGAATCACGGTCCAATCCGTTCCTTCGAGTCCAATAAAAAACACTGAAAAATATGAATGAATTGATAGAGATAGGTTTAAGCGCAGTAAAGCAACATCAGTCTTTACCGTTTTCGATTTATTGCGCTAATGATGAACAGCACATAGTTAATGTGCCTATCGCAAAACCATTACTTGTCGTTGTGTTGTCTGGCAGTAAAAGACTAATTGATACAGAAGAAGTTAACTGCAATGCAGGCGATTTTGTCTTTATGGCAAATACACCTAAGGTTGCCATGCGCAACATTCCGCAAAATATTGGTTACATGGCGTTATTGATTGAGTTTGATTACGCAGACTTTGAGTGTTTGAAATATCAATCGGGAGCAAAGAAAAAGTTCATTAATGGGCAAGTAGATTCTTTGTTTCAAATGTCCTTAAAACAATTTATTGAATGGGCTGCAGTAACACCACCACAATTATGGCCAATTAGAAGGCAAGAGCTTCTACAGGTGTTATTTTTGCAGGGCTTTATTGATTTAGGTTCAATCATTGAGCCACCAACACTGACTCATAAAGTGCATACTATTATCATCAGTGATTTAACACGAGATTGGGATGCAAACAGTATTGCAGCTAGTTTAGCGATGAGCGAGTCTACACTCAGAAGAAAGTTAACTGCAGAAGAAAGTAGTTTTCAGTTAATTAAAGACAAAGCGCGTTTAAGCCATGGGCTACATTTAATTCAAAGCAGCTCAGAGCCTATTGGAGCTATTGCGCAGCAATGTGGTTTTTCGTCGCAATCTAGATTCACAGATAAATTTAAACTGTTGTTTAATACGACTCCAACAGCTCTTCGTAAAACAATAATGAGCGAAGTAGGCTAATAATTGACAGTTTTGGTACTAATTTGATCTCTCTTTGCTAGGTATTATGATTATTCTTATTAATCGGAGAATATTATGAAATCATCAACATTGAAAATTGCCACGCCATTATTCCTGCTATGTTTGTCTGGCACCACATTCGCTGAGTCTTTTACCTTAACAAGTAAAGACATTGCTCATGGTGAGTTTATGAGTACTTCGCAAGAGTTCAAGGGATTTGGTTGTAACGGCGATAACCTATCACCACAACTTGCTTGGCAAAATGCTCCGAAAGGGACTGAAGCATTCGCATTGACCGTTTATGATCCTGATGCCCCTACAGGCAGTGGCTGGTGGCATTGGCAAGTTGTAAACATTCCTAAATCAGTATCAAGCTTAGCGAGCGGTGCTGGAAATGCTGACAAGAATGCTTTGCCTAAAGGGAGTATGCAAATAACAAATGATTATGGTTTTAAAGGCTTTGGCGGTGCCTGCCCACCAGAAGGTCATGGCGCTCACAGATATCAATTTACACTGCATGCGTTATCACAAAAGCTTGAATTACCAGAGAACGCATCAGGTGCGTTAGCAGGTTATATGATCAATGCTTATTCGCTTGATTCAGCAACAATTGAAGCGCTTTATAAGCGTTGAGAGAGTAACGAGCTGCAAGAGTAAAGTTAGCGAGTTTCGAGCGTTTGTAGGTCGTGCTTTAGCGCGATTAAGGGTAAAGTTATCGAGTTACAAGTTTACAAGGGCGTTTTAACGCCGAACATCTAAGGTTGACGGCTGAAGCCGTTCCTACGTGAAAATCTCCACGGTTTTTGTCGCCATAAATGGCGACCTGCAAGGGCAATCGAAGGCGTGAAACTTGTTTCGCGCGTCTGCACTTAAAAAGTAGCGGCATAAAGAGGCCGCTACTTGTGAAAGTGTATGGCCTTAAACATCATTGACTCGCAACTTCAATCATCTTTCTTTGCTTTTTTCGCGAGGATTTCAACCTCGGCTTTTTCGGTCACACCAGCCATACTAAGTGCTGTGCTGCCTACAGATTCATATTCAAGTTTTATTTTATCGAGTTTAGCGTCGTTTTTGTCTGGTAAACTTAAGCTACGTGATGACATCCCTTTGGTTAGAACACCCAGGTTTTCAAATACCTTTTCTTCACCATTATTCATGATGACTTTAATACTTTTAAGGTTCACTGTGCCATGTGTGCATTTAACCTTAATGTGACTATAACGGCTGCTGGTGATAGGGTTTACGGTATCAGTTTCGCTCTTGTAACTAACTTTTTTCTCAGCGATAGTTTTCCACTCGTCATCACCAGCAAAACTATGTGTACTGGCTAATGTTAGTAAAGTAGTTAAAGCTAATAGTTTAATTATTTTCATTTGATTCCCTCCAAAATTATGATCATTCAAAGATATAGCACATAAATAAAGTAATTGCTTATCTAGAAATGACTAAATAAAACCAAATTCATATTTTAGTCGTATTAACAATATGGTTCTTAGATTCACCAAGCTTAAATGGCATGCTATGCTAATTAAGTGTTTATAGTTTATGGAATTTAAATGAGATCTTACTTTTGGATAGTTGCTTTTTTGTTCTCAAACTCAGCGTTAGCAAGTGCATTGCTAGATGTTAAGCCTAGTAATAAAACCCAATTTTTGTCTTTAATTAAAGATAAACAAGGGGAGTATGCAGCCAAAGAGGGCAGTGACGCAGTTTGCCAAAATGCATCGTTCTCATTAATCAAAACACCCACACAAGGTTTTAGTTTAGGCACGCTAATTGACTTTAGTGATTTGCATAACGGTACGCAGGTAAAAAAAATCCCAAACTTTTGTGTTGTTAGCTCGAAGCTAAAGTACTTTGTAAATGGTATTGTTAGAACCAAGCGCTATTTTCGCTGTGATAATGAAGACGATAATGGCTCAACAACTGAAGATCTGCGTTTTAAAGATAATGGCAATATCACTTATACATTGGATAAACCTGACGTTTCATGTGTGTTTGAAAAACAATAAATGTTTGCCTCATGCAAATTTAAGCCTATGATGGGCTTTATTTTTTAATTGAAAACCTTATGACTAGCCAACTTATTCAAGCATTTTTAGTGCTTGCTGCCTTTTATATTGCAAGCCTCATAATTGACCGGGCAATTAAACAGTTTCAACGTCGGTTTGATTCAACTGCACTTGAAACTTTCCGGCTAATTTCTAACTCGCAGCGCGCTATTTTATTATTCATTGCTATTGTGCTTGCGTTATCGAAACTCGGTTTTGATGTTGCGGCGTTGGTTGCAGGCTTAGGCTTAACGGGCTTTGCACTGGGTTTTGCGTTGAAAGATGCAATTTCAAACCTAGTTGCTGGTGTCATGATTGTGCTTTATAAACCTATTAAGCTTGGTAATTACATAGAAGTGAGTAATTCAAAGGGCACTGTGATTGATCTTAATTTGCGCTATATCACAATTAAAGGCGAAGGAGCTGTGCATTTAATCCCTAACTCTTTAATTTTAAGTAATAAAGTGTCAATCATTGATCGTGAAGACGATTAATAGCAAAAACTAGCTATAAAAAAAGCAGCCTAGGCTGCTTTTTGAAGTTTTAGCAAATTACATTTGAGATTGCAGGTAATTTTCAAGCCCTGCGGTTTTGATTAACTGCTGCTGTGTTTCAAGCCAATCAATCTGTTCTTCTTGCTCATTTAAGATGTTATCGAGCGCTTCACGGCTGATGTAATCTTTTTTCTCTTCAGCAAGTTTAATTGCTTCTTTAAGATCAGGTAATGAATCAAGTTCAAAGCTCATGTTAGCTTCGATCATTTCTTCAGAGTTTTCACCAATACGTAGTCGACCTAAATCTTGTAAATTTGGTAAACCTTCTAAAAACAAAATACGTTCGATTAAACGGTCGGCATTTTTCATTTTTTGAATAGATACTTTGTAATCAGCTTTGTCTAATTTTGAAAAACCAAAATCTTTAAACATACGAGCGTGTAAAAAGTATTGGTTGATACCCACTAATTCATTCGCTAATACTTTATTAAGTGCAGCAATGACGCTTTTATCGCCTTTCATACAATTAGCCTCTATTCGCCCATTTGAGATTGGTGGTAGTTTTGGCTACCAATTTTGTCGATTAGACCAAGCTGTTGTTCTAACCAGTACACATGATCTTCTTCTGTATCAAATAATAGCTTTTCAAGCACTTCGCGTGATTGATAGTCTTTTTCTTGTTCACAGATAGAAATTGCTTCTTTAACACAATCAACAACTTCTAATTCAAGTGTTAAATCGTTTTGCATCATGCTTTTAACGTCTGAACCAATTAATAAATCACGACGTTTAGTCATGTTTGGTACGCCTTCTAAGAATAGAATACGTTTAATTAACCAATCTGCGTGGTCTTTTTCTTCTTCCATTTCGTGGTTAAGACGCTCATACAGCTTATTTAGGCCCCAATCGTCATACATACGAGAATGAATAAAGTATTGATCTATAGCGGCTAATTCGTTTGCGAGTAGTTTGTTAAAACTATCGATGACTTTTTGGTTACCTTTCATAATGCTGTCCTCGAATTCCAAGTTGCGGTAATTGTAGTATATAAAAACAAGATTGCAAACTTTTTCCTTTGTAAATCAGTTGTTTACTATTGAGTGTGATTCTCGTTTAAGTTTGCGTTAATGGTTGATAAATGAACAATTTATCGTTTTTATTCTTAAATGAAAAAAGCCCTTACTAAGAAGGGCTTGTTGTTCTAATAAAAATTAATTTAGAAGCGATAAGTTGCACCAAGTGTTACAGTGGTACCTAAACCTTTAATGTTATAGCCACCGTAGGTGTATGACTGGGCGCGGGCAGGGTAGTAATCATTGTTAAATAGGTTTTCAACCCCCATAAACGCTTGCCAGTTTTTACTAAAGCTATAACGGCCGCTTAGGTTGAATAGATTGTAACTGCTAATTGGGCCTTGATCGCCAACATAGTCACCGTCTGCATTTGGTTCAAAGCGTTTGCGTGAGCCCACATATAAATAACTCACCGTAAGTGATAATTCATCATTAGGCTGCCAGTTTAAGTTAGCTGTACCTTTTGGTGGGCTGATTTGGCGAGAACCTAAGTAAATATCGTCTTCGGTGTTTTTACCTTCAACATAGCTGTAAGTTGCAACCAGTTTTAGGGTTGGGTTAATTTTATAATCAACCAGTGTTTCGTAACCCCAAATCTCTTGCGGCGCACGTACTGGCTCATAAACACCCGTTGCTTCATTAAAGCTATTCGTGGTGCCAAATTCTGATGTGCTACGGTAAGCTGCAAATTCAAAACGCAAGTCATCAAACTGTGAGGTAAAACCAACTTCATAGTTATCGATGATTGATGCTTCTGTTTGAATTAGACCAATATCGTTTACTGTTGCAGAGCGTAATAAGCGGCCAATATCTGAGATATCAGATCCTTGCGAGTAATTAGCAAACGGGCTGAAGGCCTCAAGTAAATTGTATTTCACACCTACATTGTAAGTGGTTGCATCGTAATCAATGGTGTCACCTTTTACGCTAAGTGGTACTGAGCATTGTGTTGCTGAGCGGCACAGTTTTAAGGTTTCATAGTCCTCAACAGCAAGATCTATGCTTTCTTGGCGTACACCCGCTTTAATAACTAAATCATTATCGATTACCCACTTAGTTTGTAAAAAGCCAGCAAGGCTTTCCATATCCATTTCTGGTACCCAAACACGGCCATCTACTAGCGGCTGAGACGTCACATCATTAAGTGCATCTAGGCCATAAATGAAAGTGGCTTCAACATTGTCAAAATCAACAAGGGTATTGAAGGTAGCGCGCGCACCTTTCTTTTCAGAGCGAATAATTGATTGGCCGCCTTCGTAGCCTTCGTCTGGGTTAGCTAAGCTTGTAGAAAAGAAAAACACATTCTCGATATCTTGCATGTAAAGGTCGAGAGTCATTTGAGTATTACTAAACAGGGCGTAGTCTGTGTATTTTAAGGTAATGTTTTCGTTACCATCTGGGCCTTGTGGTTTACCTTGCTTTTGCAGCTCTTTAGGTACATGAATGGCATAGGTTTTTTCGCCATCATTAAGATCCCCTACAACATCACCTAAATCGGTTTTTTGCTGAGAGCTAAAGTAGTTATAGCTAAATTGTAGCTGCTTCTCATCATCAAAATCATAACCCAGCTTGGTGAAGTAGTTTTCTGTTACTGCGTCAGATAAACCATATTGCAAGCCAAGAATATCGCCTTCTGCGTCGCGTTGAACGCCATTTTCTTCGTAACTTGCGGTAAATAAATAGCTAATTTTATCAGCACGACCATTAATTGCCGCAGAGACTCGCGCACCAGCGCTTTCTTCTAGTTTTACTGCACTAAAACGTGACGAAAGGCTGATTTCACCCTCTGGCTTACCATCACTTGTTGCTTGTTTTGTGATGTAGTTAATAATACCGCCCGATGCACCATTACCATAAACTGAAGTCGCACCTTTGATCACTTCGATACGCGCAATGGCACTTGGGTCGAGTGTTTTAACCCCTAAAGAGCCGTTTCTCAGTGGTGTAGATTGTGGCACACCATCAATCATCACAAGTGGTGCACGGCCACGTAAACTCTGACCTGTGTTACTCGAGCTACCCGTATCTGGTGCAAGGCCAGGTACCATTTGCGCCAATAAGCTTTGTAGTTCTGGATTAACTTTTAAATGCTCTTCAATTTGCTTTTGGCTAATAATCGTGACTGAAGCGGGTACTTCATCAATGCTTTCAAATACACGGCTGCCTGATACAACAACGTGTTCCATTTCTTCTGCGGTGAGTTTTTTATTAATGGCATCATCAGCAAAAGATTGGCTACTTAGTGCGAGTGCAATCAGAGTAAGTGAAGTTTTTAACATGTTTATCCTTGTTAAATCAGTATTAATTATTTTATGTGATTGTGCGGAAGTCTAAATGTAAAGAAGTGTAAAGGCAAGGCTAATGATAATTATTTGCAATAATAATTGTGGCTTTTTAGTTACTCGCGATAAGAAGGGTACAAGTAAGTGCGGTTCTAGTTGATGCTAGTTTAAGTAACGTTTTAGGTCATCAGGAATAGGCATTGGTTTGACAGGGCTAACATTGGTGCCGCCAGTGTTACCGAGTGGGACCCAAATACGCGAAAACACAATTGACGCAGCCATGCGAGCAAACTGACCAATTATTTCCTTGGCATTATGGTTTTTAAAACCAATTTTACACATCCACCAATGTGAGAAAGTATGCGGAATAATATAGCTTTGGCCAAGAATATGAGCCCGCTCTAAGTGATAAAAAGCGCTTGTGTAATCCTTCTTTGCATAACTAGTTTTAGCCAATATCATTTCAGTGCTAAAGGCATGTTTGAGCTCATTGTTAATAGCAATTTTTTATTGATAAAAGTTGTTCATTTGTAATGCCGTTTGTACCAAAAGTAAACACCCGAAATCGTGAAAAATAACGGTGATAAAGCAAATAGTAACCATAGTAATTGCACAATAGGCCCTGCAAAATCACCAATATGAAACTTATATTTAAAGTTCCATGTTTGCGTGGTCCATGAGCTTTGGCTGGCGTCATAGCTTGCAACAATATCTGCTGAATATGGGTTTGCCCATACCCAGCTATAGGCATGGCTTTCACCCGGGTTCTCTATTCTAAAACCTATGTTATCAGTTGCTTTTTTCGGTAAGTAAATTCTAAATAACTTACCCTCAGGAAATACAGTTTGTGCGTTATCAAACGCTTTTTGCACTTGAAAAGGCGTATCAGATGAAGGGGGAATAACTGCTGGTGGTTTAGGCCTATCTTCAACTGTGCCTTGCATCACAAATTCTAATACGGCTTTGGTTTGTTCTTTCCAGTTAAATGCCATACCTGTGTATGCAATTAAAATGAGTGGAATTAAAAAATACACTCCTAGAACGGTATGTAGCTGATACATCAGCACTCTAAACTTTGCTTTACGCTTAATAGCCAAGCGCTTAATACGATTTTTTGGCTTTACCCAAATATAAAAGCCAAGCAGAATTTCAGTAATAAGAATCAGCGCACACACCGATACCCAGTTTCTTAGCGGGCGATTTTTATCGCCATCTTCATAAAGCAGCCAGCGGTGCAGAGCCATGGTAAAGCCATAAATTGTACTGTAGTAATCGTACTCATGTAACACTTGACCGTTGTAAGGATTAACACTGACATAGCGGTTATTGGCCAACTGTAATTGCCAGGCAAGATCACTGCGCTGCTCTGGCATTAACAGAGTAACGGGTTGTTTTGTTGTAGCTGAAACGTGTTGGATGAGGTCATCGAAATCAAGTGCTGAAGGTGCTGGCGTTACTGTCCATTTATCGCTTTGAGTAAGGTATTGAATGTCTTTTGCGTAAATAAGCAACGCGCCGGTCAAGCTTAAACAAATTAAAAATAAACCGCTTACTAAGGCAAGTAATAAATGCGTACGACGTAACCACAACTTCAACAAGGTTTGTTCCTTCAGTTTGCTGTTAAAACAAAACTGAATTGTAAATGATAACGCGAAACATTTACACTAAAACTTGTTCAATGGTGCAGCTTTCAATAGCAAAGTTTTCATGTAAAAAGTGACGTATTTCATCGTTTTGAATGCTTTGTTTGGCACTAAACTTAAGCTCACAATGAATGTGATGGTCATCTATCTGCCATGTTTTAAGGTAATCAATATCAGTGATTGCAAATTGGGCTTTAAGTTCAGTGATAGCTTCTGGTAGCGCAAAACTATCGGGGGCTGCCTGCATTAAAATTTTACTGCTCGCTATTAGCAGCAAAATACCATGGTAAATGACATACACCGAAATCAGCATGGTGGCAATTAAATCAACAACATACCATTGATAAAGAATAATTAAGGTACCCGCAATGATCACCACCACAGACGCTAATGCATCAGACACATTATGTATAAACGCAGCACGAATATTCATGCTGTCTTTTGCGCCTGCTTTGTAAGTTAAAAGGGCGGTGACTAGGTCAACAGCCAGTGCAAACCCTGCAACCCAAATGATGATCCAACCATCAATAGGCTCTGGGTTTAAATAGTTGGAGATGGCTTCAACAATTAGGTAACCACCAATCACAATTAAACTTAAGCTGTTAAATAAGGTTGCTAAAATTTCAGCGCGTTTGTAGCCGTATTGATAACGATCGTTGGCAGGTTTGGCACCAATTTTTCGGGCAATTAGGGCAATGAATAACGACGAGGCATCACTTAAATTATGCAGTGCATCAGCAATTAACGATAAACTGCCAGAAACAAGGCCGCCAATCACCTGAGCGACAGTTAATAACACATTGATTGCAACTGCCAGCATGAGTTGGCGGGTGCTTTGGTTATTTGTATCGTGATGATGGTGGTGTCCGTGTCCCATAAAAATACCGAGTTATTGATTTGCTTTATTTTTATACCATGCGTGCCGTGGTATTGAAATGTTTGTAATGATTTGTTCGTGTACAGTTTGTTCGTGTACAGATTATAATTTACTGTTCAAATGCCGGTCGATTTGTTAATTTATCGCCGTTGTACCAATTTTTAGTTCTAATTTTTAGGCTCAATGTGAAAGCTGCATTTATTATTTTGATTAGCGTATTATTGCTCCAGCCCTTGCTGGATAGCTTTGATGTGGCCGATCATAATGCTGCGTTTAATCACACCTCGGTACTACTATCTGAAGAAATTGACCTTGAAGCCCATTGCGCTATCAATGGCGATCATCAGCTACACCAATTAGAGCACACCGAACTTAGCAAACAGTTGTCTGATTCAGCCGAAAAAGGCCATTGTCATGTTTGTCACAGCCCTGTGTTTGTCGATTCGCTGCAATTGACTGAGCCTGCTGATACCTATTTTACTAAAATTGAATCTCTCGATTTAAACTTCACATCAGCAGATTTAGCGCCGTTACATCGCCCACCTATTTTAGCTCTTACTTAATCCAAAACCCTTTTTAGATTTTATTTGGGCTTAGCCCATTTTAAGTAAGAGACGATATATGTTTTTAAGAAATTTTATGCGTTACGCATTACTGTGCGTATGCTTTATGTATGTGACAAATAATTCTGCGAAAGAAGCACATGAACATCAAGAAAATGAACAAGCTGAGCATGCTAATGAAGTCAATTTAACTGAGCAGCAACAGCAACTAGCTAATATCAAGGTTGAGCGCCTTGTACTGAAAAAACACAATCAAACCTTATATGCACCGGGCGAAATTAAAGCCAATGGTTATGCCAGTTATGTGGTGTCACCGCGCGTTGATTCAATCGTTGTAAAGCGCCATGCCTTGTTAGGGCAACATGTCAATAAAGGTGACTCTTTAGTCACTTTATTTAGTGGCGAAGTTGCCAGCCAGCAAACTGAATTTAGATTGGCCGAAGCAGAGTTAAAACGGCTAACTAAAATGACACCAGGCACGGTGAGCAAAAAGCAAATCTTAACTGCCAAAGCCGAGTATGAAGTAGCTTATAGCCGCTTAGTTGCCTTTGGTTTATCAAAACAAGCTATAGCTCAAACACTGACTATAAGCCCAGAAAAACTCGGCGAATATACCTTATTTGCACAAACATCTGGTGCTGTTTTAACCGATAACTTCGCCCAAGGCCAGCGAGTTGATTCGGGGATTGAGTTGATGCTGATTGCTGATGAATCAGCGCTTTGGGTTGCAGCTCAGCTTTCATCAAACCAAGACCGTATTATTAATAATGGCTCGACAGCGCTGTTAGAAGTAAACGGTAATCGCTATCAAGCAACAGTCATTCAAGAAGCACATACCATTGATGAACAAACACGCTCACGAACCGTTAGGCTCGAAGTAAAAAACACTCAGCATAGTTTGCATCCGGGCATGTTTGCCGATGTGTATTTTCAGTTTGAAACAGAGCAAGCGGTACTTGCTGTACCAGAAAATGCTTTAACTCGCAGCGCAGATGGTGACTGGCAATTATTTGTTGTTGATGACGATGGTGGTTTTGTCGCACAAGAAGTAACCCTTGGCAGAAGTTTTGGTGATTATCGCGAAGTATTTGGTATTCAAGCCGGACTTGAGGTTGTCACCCAAGGTGCATTTTTTATTGCATCACAGCTAGCTAAAGGCGGATTTGATCCGCATAACCACTAGAGGTGACGCATGTTTAATTTATTAATTGAAGCGGTGATAAAAAATCGTTTACTGGTGCTATTGGCCTTGCTTGCGGCGATTGCTGTAAGTTTATTTATGATCCCAAAACTCAATTTAGATGCCTTTCCTGACGTGACAAATGTGCAAGTGGCAGTTAATACCGAAGCGCCGGGGCTTGCGGCTGAAGAAGTTGAGCAGCTGATCACATACCCGATAGAAGCGGTTATGTATGCACTACCCGATGTAGAGCAAGTTCGTTCTATTTCTAAAACGGGATTATCGGGCGTCACTGTTGTGTTCAAAGAAGGTGTTGATATTTACTTTGCTAGGCAGCTGGTTTTTGAACGTTTGCAGTCTGCTAAAGAGTTGATCCCAGACGGTGTAGGTATGCCAACAATGGGCCCTAACACATCAGGGCTTGGACAAGTTTATCAGTATTTACTTGAAGCAAAGCCAGATGCAAACATAGATAGCATGGCACTACGTAGCTTAAATGATTGGGTGGTTAAATTACTTATATTACCTATTGATGGTGTTACTGATATTTTGTCATTTGGCGGTGAGGTCAAGCAGTATCAAGTAAACTTAAACCCCAATAAGCTACTAGCCTATGACTTAACACAGCAAGATGTTAGTGACGCACTAGATGCTAACAATAGCAATGTGGGTGGCTGGTATATGAACCGAGGTCAAGAGCAGCTGGTTATTCGTGGTACAGGTTGGTTTACCCCAGGCGAAAAAGGGCTTACTGAAATTGCGCAAACGCCTATCAAAACCATTGATGGTACAGTCGTTAAAGTGGCTGACGTTGCGAATGTTGAGCTTGGCAGTGAAATTCGCCAAGGCGCTGTCACCTTATCTAAACGCAATGATCAAGGGGAAATAGTCAATCGTGGTGAAGTGGTCACAGGTATCGTGCTTAAAAGAATGGGCGCTAATACCAAGCAAACGATTGATGGCATTAACGCGCGTGTCGAGATGATAAATCAAGCACTGCCAAATGGGGTTGAATTTAAAGCAATTTACGACCAAGCAGAGCTTATAAGCCAAGCGGTACAAACAGTTATTGATGCACTGCTTTTAGCTTTTGTATTTATTATCATAGTATTAGCGCTATTTTTGTTGGATTTAAGAGCAACATTTTTGGTGTTATTGTCGATCCCTATTTCGATTGGTTTAGCACTGAGTGTAATGGCATGGCTTGGCTTATCGGCTAACTTAATGTCATTAGGGGGTATAGCTGTTGCCATCGGCATGCTGGTAGATGGCTCGGTTGTTATGGTAGAAAATGTATTTAGGCACTTAGGGATGAAGCGCAATCAACATAAGCTACCCGCCGAGCTGGTTGCAATTGCTGCAAAAGAAGTCGCACGGCCTATCTTTTTTGCCTCTTTGATTATTCTAACGGTATTTTTACCACTGTTTAGCTTTGAAGGTGTTGAGGCTAAGTTATTTCAGCCAATGGCTGTGAGTATCATGCTTGCGATTATTAGCGCTGTAATTGTTGCCTTAGTTGTGGTGCCAGCACTGTGTGTTTATTTATTTGCTAAGGGCGTGACAGTAAAGCAAAGTATCTTACTAAAACCTATCGATATGCTTTATCAACGGGCTTTACAAAAAGCATTGCAGGCTAAACGCAGCGTTTTAGCTATTGCAGGTTTATTACTAATTGTAGCGGCTGTTATGCTACCAAAGCTGGGTACTGAATTTGTGCCAGAACTTGAAGAAGGTACGATTAATCTACGTGTGACTCTTGCTCCATCTGCAAGTCTCGAAACAGCAATCTCAGTGGCTCCAAAGCTTGAAGCCATGTTGCTTGAATTTAACGAGGTGGAATATGCGCTGAGCCGAATCGGTCGGGCAGAAGTAGGGGGCGATCCTGAACCGGTTAACAACATAGAAATCTATTTAGGTTTAAAGCCACATGAGCAATGGGTTAACGCGAAAACACGTGTCGAATTGCAACAGTTAATGGAAGCCAAGCTTGAGCAATTCCCTGGGCTTTTGTTTAACTTTTCACAGCCCATAGCAACCCGAGTAGATGAGCTTTTATCGGGTGTAAAGGCTCAATTGGCCATTAAGTTGTTCGGAAGTGATTTGGCTGTTTTAAGTGAAAAAGGCCAACAAATTGAGCAGCTAGTTCAGCAAATACCTGGCGCTAAAGATGTCGCGATGGAGCAAATAGGCGGCGAAGCACAGCTAATAGTTAAACCCAACCGTTTGGCGTTATCGCGTTTTGGTTTATCGGTAGCTGATTTAATGGATGTAGTCCAGCACGGTATTGGTGGGCAATCAGCAGGGCAAATTATTAATGCCAATGAGCGCTATGATATTTATGTGCGTATAGCGCAAAGTTATCGCCAAAACCCAAATGTGATTGCTGATCTTCGACTGCGTACCCCCGCGGGTGCCGTTGTTAGGGTAGGTGATGTAGCCGATGTACAGATTGAGTCTGGCGCTCCGCAAGTTCGTCGCGATGATGTTCAAAGACGCATAGTCATTCAAGCGAATGTACAGGGGCGTGATATGGGCTCTGTGGTTGCTGATATACGTACTGCGATTGCTGATAAAGTGCAGTTACCAAGTGGTTACAGCGTGGCGATTGGCGGCCAGTTCGAAAACCAACAACGGGCACAAAAGCGGCTAATTATAGTGGTGCCAGTGGCCTTATTACTCATCGCGTTATTGCTTTATTTTGCCTTTAGTAACTTATCGCAAGTGGTGCTTATTCTTGTCAATGTTCCTCTCGCTGTAATTGGTGGGGTGATTGCATTGTATGTCTCTGGGCAATACTTATCTGTACCCAGTTCAGTAGGGTTCATTACGCTGTTTGGTGTTGCGGTATTGAATGGTGTGGTGATGGTTGAAAGCATTAATCACCGAGTGAGTCACGGCGATAGCAAAGATAAAGCGGTATTTGAAGGGGCTGTATCACGGCTCAGACCCGTACTAATGACCGCGCTTACTTCAATGCTTGGACTAATTCCAATGCTCCTAAGCACAGGCATAGGGGCTGAAATACAAAAGCCACTTGCAACGGTTATTGTTGGCGGCTTGGTCAGTGCAACATTCTTAACTTTATTTGTACTGCCGGTACTTTATAAGTCGATGAGTAAATAAAGCAAAATGGGGCTAACTTTTAGTAGCCCCTTTTTAATGCCGTGTATTTCTGTAAAGGGCGTTTACACCATGCTAAAGCCCTTATAAACTGGGCGTTACAATAATGATGTAAAAAAGGAATACAGAGTGAGTAACGCAATTACAATTCGTCCGGCAGTCGCGAGTGATGCTGCAACAATCCTACATTTTATTACCGAACTTGCTATTTACGAAAAAGAACCCGACGCAGTTAAAACAGACGAGCAAGCTATTTTAAAAACGTTATTCAGTGAAGGTGCTACGGCTCATAGTGTTATTTGTTTAGAGGGCGACACGCCAATTGGTTTTGCAGTGTATTTTTATAATTACTCTACATGGCTTGGCAAAAATGGTTTGTATTTAGAAGATCTTTACGTCAGTGCTGATAGCCGTGGTAAAGGCGCTGGTAAGCAAATTATGCAATATCTAGCTAAGCAAGCACTTGAGAAAGACTGTGGTCGTTTTGAGTGGGTGGTACTTGATTGGAATAAACCAGCCATTGATTTTTACGACAGCATTGGTGCTAAACCACAAAACGAATGGATTATTTACCGCCTGACAGGCCAAGAGCTTATCGACTTTGCGCATCAATAAGTAATTTTGATATAGCTCAAAATTAACAAATACCAATATAAATAAAAATCATTTGCATTTAGACTTTTCTGTGTGTAGTTTAAATACACATACAAAGATTGGTATAAGTGCAGGTGATTTTTATGACTCAAACAACACGCCACACACCTTTAACTGCAAACGCCATTGATGATGCGCTTGCCCCTTGGCAAAGTGCAATTTATCAAGGCAACTTAGCATTTGAATCTGGCGAGCTTATTACTGCACGTGATCATTACACGGTTGCAAGCAGCTGCGCCGAAACACTTCTTGCGCAATTTTCTAATATCCCAATCAATCAGTCTGTAACACGTTCGTTAGAACATTGTATTGCAGCATTTGTTGTTGCTACTTTGAATCTAGCTGACACCTTTAAAGTAATGCAAAAACCCGATAAAGCCTGTACGTGGCTTTGTCATGCTCATCAACGATTAAGCGTGCTTTTGAATCACCCAGAGCAACAGGTTCGCACCTTGGTGCTGCACCATCACCATAAAACCTATTATGAACTGGTTAAGTTTGCCAGCATGGCATCGGCATTTCCGGTACTTATTAACCGAATCAATCAGCTATTAGCTGACTATCCCCATAAAACGCAGTTATTACACTAACGATAAGGAATCAGTATGCCTTTTACATTACCCGATTTAGCATATGACTATGATGCACTTGAACCGCACATTGATGCGAAAACCATGAAAATTCATCACACCTTGCATCATCAAACCTATATCAATAAAGCAAATGCTGCACTAGAGGGCAGTCATTACTCTGAGCAAGATACTGAAACATTATTACGCACTATTTCATCAATGCCTGAGTCATTACAAAAAGCAGTGCAAGAGCATGTGGGTGGCCATCATAATCACTCATTATTTTGGCAAGTTATGTCACCTAATGGCGGCGGTATGCCAAGTGCAGAGTTAAATGCAGCCATTGTTGATACATTTGGTAGCTTTGATGAGTTTAAAGAGCAATTTACTAATGCAGCGGTAAGCCGTTTTGGCAGTGGCTGGGCGTGGTTATGTGTTGATGATAATAACCAGTTGGTTGTTGAAAGTAGCCTTAATCAAGATAGCCCACTGATGCAAAATCACACGCCTATTTTAGGGCTTGATGTGTGGGAGCATGCATATTACTTGAAGTATCAAAATCGTCGTCCTGAATATATTGCGGCATTTTACGAAGTGATCAATTGGCCGGAAGTTGAGCGCCGATATTTAGCCGCAATTAAAAAATAGTTAAGGTCCGAAACTGGCTAGTCAAAAAATAATATTCAGTTAAGCTAACGGTATTAGCGTGTAACGAGAATAATTATGACTAGCCAACAATGGCAAACTGCAAGGCAAAGCCGCGACCCACGCTTTGATGGGGTGTTCTTTGTTGCTGTAAAAAGCACTGGCATTTATTGCAGACCAATTTGCCCTGCACCGACGGCACAAGAAAAAAACGTTGAGTATTACCAATACGCGCACTTGGCTGCGCAAGATGGTTTTCGACCCTGCATTCGCTGTCGCCCAGACAGTGCTCCGAATAGCCCAGCTTGGTTAGGTACTAAAACCACCGCATTACGTGCAAAACAACTAATTGATAAAGGCGAGGCCTACGATTGCGAGGTTTTAGCAGACAGGCTAGGGGTGTCGAGCCGCTATTTACGCCGTTTGTTTAACCAACATTTTGGACTGTCGATCACCCAATATCGATTATTTAACCAATGCAATTTTGCCAAGCAGCTATTACAACAAACTGATTTGTCGGTAGCTGATATCGCATTTGCTGCAGGCTTTAATAGTATTCGTCGTTTTAATGATGCTTTTTTAAAGCAGTTAAATATCGCCCCGTCAAAGTTACGCAAGTCAGATAAAAAACCAGCATCAACATTAACTTTAACACTAGCATTTAGGCCGCCTTATAACTGGCAAGCACTCCATGACTTTTTACAGCGCCGCTTAATTAGTGGTCTAGAATGGCTAAGCGCAACGAGCTATGGTCGCACTTTTAAAGATAAATATTGCCAAGGGCAATTTACCGCGCATTTTGTTGAGCATAAAAACCATTTTAAAGTGGTTATTGATATCGATAACACCCGCTATTTACAGCAAGTGATCCATAACATTCGTCGTGTGCTTGATTTAGATGCCGACACGCACACTATTGAACAGCATTTAAATGCAGAGCTAAAAGGCGCAATGCCGCTTTGTGTTGGGCTTCGTTTGCCGGGAATTTGGTCTGAGTATGAAGCAGGTATTCGTGCGGTACTTGGTCAGCAGGTAAGTGTTACAGCGGCTCATAACCTAGTAACACAGCTTGTAAATGAGTTTAATCAGCAAAGTAATAACCACTATTTTCCAAGCCCTGAATGGGTTGCCAATTCTGAGCTCGATTTTTTTAAAATGCCACAATCACGCAAAGATGCGCTACGGCGTTTAAGTGCCTATTGTCAGCAAAACCCAGATAATCAAGAGCTTGATAATTGGTTAGAGCTCAAAGGCATTGGCCCATGGACAGTTAATTACGCCAAACTACGCGGTCAAAGCCACCCCGATATTCTATTGGCGGGCGACTTAGGGGTTAAAAAAGCCCTCGCTGAAATAAGCGAATTTAATAGCGAGCACTGTGCGCCATTTCGCTCTTATTTAACTTTTCAACTATGGCAACAATTATGAGTATGCAACAAGTTATTATGCCAAGCCCGATTGGCGATATTACCATTCAAAGTACGTCAAAAGGCGTCAGTTACGTTGGCTTTTACCCGGTGGTTTCGATGCAAACTGAGGCTGTTGATGAGCACACCCTTACACCCATTTTAATATGTATAAGTGAGCTTAATGAATATTTTAACAGTGAGCGTAGGCGTTTTACTGTTCCACTAGATACCCAAGGTACCCACTTTCAAAGGCAAGTATGGCGTGCGCTGATAGATGTTGAGTTTGGTCAAAGCAAGAGTTACCAAGATATTGCACTTGCCATTAATAACCCAAAAGCGGTGCGTGCAGTGGGCGCTGCAAATGGTAAAAACCCGATTAGCATTATTGTACCGTGCCATCGGATTATTGGCGCAAACGGTAAACTCACAGGCTATGCAGGTGGCCTTGAAAGAAAAGAGTGGTTACTTAAACACGAAGGCTTGTTATAAAACAGCAATTTTACTGGGACAAGGTTTCAAGTAATAAGAGTAAGGTAATAGATGATGTTGCCGCGCGATTAGGGTAGCATATTGCGACTTTAAAATTTGGGCAACATCATGGCACAGCTGTACTTTTATTATTCTGCAATGAATGCAGGCAAATCTACCACACTTTTACAATCTGCATTTAACTACCGCGAGCGTGGTATGGAACCGGTTATTTTAACTGCGGCTATTGATGATAGAGCAGGTGTTGGCAAGGTGTCTTCACGAATTGGTTTACAAGCTGATGCCCATATTTTTGATGCTGATATCGATGTATTTGAATTGATCAAATCATTAAACGCAGAGCAAAAGCGCCATTGTATTTTAGTTGATGAGTGCCAGTTCTTATCAAAAGAGCAAGTAATGCAATTAACAGATGTGGTTGATGAGCTTGGTATTCCGGTGCTGTGTTATGGCTTACGTAACGACTTTAGAGGTGAGTTATTTAGTGGCTCACAATATTTACTTGCCTGGGCTGACAAACTTATTGAGTTAAAAACGGTGTGTCATTGCGGACGTAAAGCTAATCATGTATTGCGTACCGATGAGCATGGCAAAGCGATTGCAGACGGTAATCAGGTAGAAATTGGCGGCAACGACCGATATGTATCGGTGTGCCGCAAACATTATAAAGAAGCGTTAAATCTCGGCCGCTAATGCCGAGATAAAGCTATCAATATCTTGCTTAGTGACGCCTAAATGGGTCACTAAGCGCAGTGGTTTACCCGGTGAAAACAGCATGTTTTGCTCTTTTAGAGCATGCGCCACTGCTTTTAAATCGATATGTTCGGCAACATTTGCGTAAACAATGTTGGTATCAATTTGAAAAGGCGATGTATCAAAACCAGTTAACGTGTTTAACTGCTCTGCCAAATACGCTGCGTTATCGTGATCCTCAGCAAGCCTTGTTACGTGATGCTCAAGTGCATACTGGCCTGCAGCTGCAAGCATACCCGCTTGGCGCATACCACCGCCAAGTACTTTTCGCCAGCGGCGCGCTTTATCTATCAATGCTTTGCTACCTAATAATAGTGAGCCAACCGGCGCACCGAGTCCTTTTGATAAGCAAATAGACACTGAATCAAAATACTGGGTGATTTCAGTGATATCAACACCTAACTTAACCGCAGCGTTATACACTCGGGCACCGTCTAAGTGCAGAGCAAGGTTGTGTTTATCAACACATTCTCTAGCTTGTTTAAGATAACTAAGCGGGAGAACTTTGCCGCCAATGGTGTTTTCTAAGCTAAGTAGTTTGGTTTTAGCAAAGTGAAAATCATCAACTTTAATCGCAGCCACAACTTTGTTTAAATCTATGCTGCCATCACTATTATTTTCAATTGGTTGCGGTTGAATAGAACCTAATACAGCGGCACCGCCACCCTCAAATTTGTAGTTATGCGCTTGTTGACCACAAATGTATTCGTCGCCACGCTCACAATGTGCCATTAATGCCAGTAAGTTTGCTTGCGTGCCTGAGCTGCAATAAAGGGCGCTTTCGAAGCCATGGCGCTCAACAGCAAATTGTTCAAGCTGATTAACGCTTGGGTCGTCGCCATAAACGTCGTCGCCTACTGGGGCGTCATTCATTACCGCGCGCATGGCTGCTGTTGGTTTTGTAACTGTGTCTGAACGAAAGTCGATCATTTTATTATCCTTATACTAGTTCGTTAAGAATGGCTTCGCGGTCGGCTTGGTCAAAATAGCTCCAAGCAATAAAGCGGCTTATTTTTTGGCCTTGTGCCATTTTTATAACTTTTACCTCTTTCACATCAAGTGTGCTAAGTAGCTTTTTTATATGCGGTAAAGTGTCAGACTTAGAAACAAGTGATGTAAACCAAATACATTGCTCTGCAAACTCTTGGCTCTCAATGCACATTTTACTAATAAATTCGCGCTCACCGCCTTCACACCAAAGCTCGTTTTGGCGGCCACCAAAATTAAGCGATTTTTGTGGTGCTTTGTTTAGGTTTTTCCATTTGCGCTCAGTACCTGCTTTGGCCTGTTGCTCGCTGGCATGAAACGGTGGGTTGCATAAAGTTAGGTGAAAGACATCTTTATTCGATATCACGCCCGTAAACATTTTATCGGCGTTTTTTTGCTGCTTAACATTAATTTTAAGGCGGTTGAATTGCACGATTTGTTTGGCAATTTTAACAGACAAAGCATCAATATCTGAGCCCGTGAAGTGCCAGCCATATTCGTGATTACCCGTAAGCGGGTAAATCACATTTGCACCCGTGCCTACATCAAGCACTTTTACTTGCTTACCCGTAGGAATATGATCTTGGTTATCGCTTGCTAATAAATCGGCCAAGTGATGAATGTAATCCACTCTGCCAGGAACTGGCGGGCAAAGGTAGTTGTCGGGCAAATCCCAAAAATCGATTTTATAATGGCTTTTTAATAACGCTTGGTTGAGGGTTTTAACCGCTAATGCATTGGTGAAATCAATGGTATCAGTGCCCGCTGGCGTTTGCGTTATATAAGGTGTTAGGGCAGGAGTATCTTTGCATAGCAAAGTAAAGTCGTAGCCATTTAAGTGGCGATTTCGCGGATGCATTAAGGAAAACCTATCTGTTAGCCATATCAAAGGCTGATTGTACCAAATAAATCTTTGTTCTGAGTTAGTTTGCGGTGGATATTTTTGCTTAGTCTCATTAAAAACATGGTATGCAAAAATCATTTTTAACTTGAAATACTTAGAAAAAATAATTAAAAATGCAGATGAAGCACTTTATCTTGTTAAAGACAATCGAAGGAATCGAGCTTCTGTGTATTTTAATTGAATATTAAAAACAACAAGGAAGCTTATAAAAAATGACTAATAGTATCTTTCTTTGTCCTTTTACCTGTTATGTCTCAAGCAATGGGTAATGTGAACCTCTATGCCCCATCAAAAGAGCAAAAACGTTGTGTTTTAAGTAGTCTGTTTTCAAAGGAATGTTTATGTCTAAATTTAAAAAAATAGTGATAGCTGTAGTAATTTTGCTAAGCCTTGGCGCAATTGCTAAACAATACAATGAGCGCAATCACACTGAAATGGCAATTAAAGCGTGTGGCAATAAAGACAACATTGCCAAAGTTGACTCCAAAGGCTTTGAGTGTAAAGACTAATAGGGATTAACGACAGCTGATTAATGTTATAAATAAGAAACAGCGGCCGCTGCGTTAAATAAAGCTTTTAAAGTAAAACGTTAGTTTAAACTATGAAAGAAGCAGAGAAGAAAATAGTACAAGTAATTGAGCAATAAGGGTGTTATGTAACATAAGGTTTTGATCGTGCGGTACTATTTGTCAGATTCTAAAAAGCGGACAGATGTAAAAGCTAACTTGTTACTTCCCCATTGTGAGTTAACGTGAATGCTAAAAAAGTCTACTTTAAGTAAAAAGTAGCCATTTAAATCTTAAAAAATCGCTTAATCTAGTTTCATAAAAATTCTTAATGAAATAAATGTAATGTGGTAAATCTCTGCGCTCAGATTTGAAGCTTTCTTGTAAAAGGCTAAAACCTTACTAATTTGAGGTTCATCTTAGAAGCACTAATTTCATCAGTTATAGAGAACTGAGAATTTTGTCCTAGACAACTTAACTGTTATAATAACAACGCTTGTTTTACTAGTCACAAGCGTGTCCTAAACTTTAAAAACAAGCAGCCAATAAAGGCTGATGTGATTGACGCTATAATTATGGCGAGTTTTGCAGTTGTTACATAGGTTGCTTGTAATGCTAAATCGGCTATAAACAATGCCATAGTAAAACTAATCCCTGCTAGTAAACTTCCACCAAATAGCATGTGCCAATTCAAGCTTTCTGGTAAGACTGCAATACGTGTTTTGACAGCAAACCAACTAAATAAAATTATTCCAAGAGGTTTACCTAGCACTAAGCTTATAAATATAGTTATTGCTAGAAAATCAAAAGTATTAGCTTCTTTGATAATAATTCCAGCATTTGATAATGCAAAAAGCGGCATAATTACAAAACCAACCCATGGGTGCAGAATATTCTCTAGCCGTTCAACAGGGGATAGTGCTTCTCTTGCTGCTGCTTCAGCCGTTTTTAAAGCTTGTTTGTATGGAACACTACCTTCACTGGTTGGTGATAAAGGGTATGAAGTAATACATGTTATTATGTTGTGTAAACGTTCATTATCAACCCATTTTACTGTTGGAGTCATAAGCCCGAGGATTACGCCTGCAATTGTAGGGTGAAAGCCTGACGAATCTATAGCTAACCATATCACCCCACCAATTGCCAAATATATCATAAAGCTTCTAATGCCCACATGAGCCATTGCTTTCACAGTTATCAAACCAACAACAGCAAAACCAATGTATATCCAGTCAATTGTGCTGCTATAACCAATTGCGACAACTAAAATCGCACCAATATCATCGACCACTGCAAGGGACAGCATAAATACCCTTAATACCTTTGGAATGCTTTTACCAAGTAATGCTAAACACCCTAAAACAAAAGCTGTATCGGTCGACATAACCACCCCCCAACCATTTAAGGGAGGGGTATCAAATTGTAGTACCACAAAGATCAATACAGGAACAATCATGCCACCAATGGCAGCAGAAATAGAGAGCATAGCCAATTTGGGACTTCTCAACTCACCTAAAATAAGTTCTCTTTTTAGTTCTAGTGCGACTAAAAAGAAAAAAATGGTCATGGCACCATCGTTTATCCATTTATGTATAGAACACTTAAGCTCAATTTCACCAAAGCTGAAACCAACAGGAGTTGCCCAAAATTGAAAAAACGGCTCGCTAAAACTAGAATTCGCAAAAATTACTGCTATGAGTGTTGCAATCAAAAGGGCGCCACCTGATGCAGTCTCAATTTTTATAAATCGAGTAACAGGTTTTACGAACCAATCAATGTGTACTTTTGGTAGTTCTTCACCTTGAGTTTGCTTACCTTTAGTGGTTTGCATTTTGAGGCGTACTAACAGAGTTACTTAAGTTCGTTTTATCTAGAAATTTAAAAAGCTCATTATTTGATGAAAGAACAAGTGTTGTATCTTCAGAAATAATGGATGGGTAAGACGCCATTGTGCGGGTAAATGCATAAAAGGCGATAGCTTCAGGTGCTTGATTGTAGGCTTGTGCATAAATTTGTGCAGCTAAGGCATCAGCTTTTCCTCTGATCTCTTCTACTTGCTGATAAGCTTCTGACTGAATTTTATTTAGGTCTCTGACCCTATCTCCCCGAATTCTGGCAGCTTCGCCATTACCCTCTGATAAGAATCGCTCTGCTATTTGCCTTCTTTCACTTATCATGCGCTCATAGATTTTTGGACGAACGCTAGCATTGTAGTTAATTCTTTTGAATCGGATATCTAACAGTTCGATCCCAAATACTGACACTTTCTGTGAAGCAGAATCAAATATCTCTTGCTCTACAAATTTTCGCCCTTTCTTTATTGGTACCAAAGTGCCAATTTTTAGCTCTTCTTCAAAGGTACTTAATAATCCTTCCCTTAATGCGATTCGCTCTTTATTGGTTCTTATAATTTCAATGAGTTCATGTTTTGCAACGGCATTTCGAGTTTCACTTCCTAAAATATCATCTAACCTAGACTGGGCACTGTGCTCATCTTTCAATCTAAGAAAATACTGTAAGGGATCAACAATTCGCCATCTTGCAAACAAATCTACTGAAATATAAAGTTTATCTTTTGTAGGCATATCTGATGGCCTGCCATCCCATTCTAAAACACGTTTATCCATAACATTTATCTGTTGAACAAATGGGATTTTTATTTTTAGGCCAGCCTTGGTTATTGGTTCACCAATAGGCTTACCAAACTGAGTGATAATTACTTGTTCGACCTCACTGACAGTGTAAAGGCTATTTCTTGCAAAGATAAACACAATCACGGCTATAAAAATTGTTGAAAATCTGAGTAGGTTATTCACTTTAGCTCTCCTAGTTTTGAATTACCAAAGTGCAGTAGTGGCAATACATTATGTTCAGTTTGATTAAGAATAATTTTTGAGTGAATATTTGGGAGTACTTGTTCCATTGTCTCTAGATATATCCTTTTCACAGTGACTTCTGGCGCCTTTAGATATTCAATGTAGAGCGCCTGAAAGCGTGCAGCATCGCCCTTGGCCTCATTTATGCGCTTTAATCTATAACCATCAGCTTCTCTTATGCTTTGGTCTTTTTCACCCAAAGCTAGTGGGATCACTTTGTTATAATCACGACGCGCTTCATTGATAAACTTTTCTTTTTCTTGCTGAGCTTGATTTACTTCGTTAAAAGAGGCTTGGACAGGTTGTGGTGGATTTATATTTTTCAGTTGGACTTGGTCAATTCTAATACCCATTGCATATTTTGTAGAAAGAGCCTGCATTTTGCTTAATGCCTCAGACTCTATCTCTTGCCTGCCTATCGTGATGACTTCGTCAACGGTTCTATCACCGACGACTTCTCGCATAACCGATTCGGAGACATATCTTAGTGTCTCAGAGGGCTCTCTAACTTCGAACAGAAATTTAGTCGGTGCATCAATACGATATTGAACCACCCATTCAACAAGTGCTGCGTTTAAATCACCAGTTACCATCTGTGTTTCTTTTAAACCTAGAGAGTGTCGTGAAGGTTGATTGCGCTGATCATTATTACTGGTTGAAAACCCGAACTCTTGTTTGAGTTGCCGTTTAACTGCGACGATGGTTGATATATCAATATTTAAAGGTAGTTTAAAGTGCAGACCTGGCTGTTCAATGTGTGAGAATTTTCCGAATCGTTGGATAACAGCGACGGAATCACTAGGCACGGTGTAAACTGAACTCCATATACTTAATAAAACGATAAATAGAGATAAAATAAGCACAAAAGTAACTGGTTTATTATCTGGTGTGTTGTTTTTAGAATTGAAAAACGCCTTAAAGAGTTTATTTAGATTTGGTGGTGATTTATTTCCACCACCCCAAGGGTTGTGATTAGTTGATAATTGCTTCATTGTAAAAGTGCTCCAAGTTGAATAGCTTTAGTTTTGCTAAGTAAAATACTTTTTCACGAACGGTGAGGTCATTGCGGACAATAACCCTACATAGTCAATTTTAAATTCAATTTCCTGTCCTATTTCCAAAGGCGTGTCATCGCTTTCAATTACAATATGATCACTGCTAGCCGATATGATTGTTAGTCCCTCTGGAGAGATTAACCCATGAGGGTCAACATCCTGCCTACCTAAGGCAATTATTGCTTGGGCAACATCACCTCTATCAATAATGTCATCTTGTTCTCCAAAAGCATTTTTATGACGCTTGCCCCAAGGAATGGATGGTTTTTGATTAGATTCAATCACTTCAGCAATGAGTTTTACTGTATCAGTATGTGCGCCGCTAATACGGCGTTTATTGAGCGCTTCTACTCCAAAATAAATAGACTCACCCAAACGCAATTGATTTACACGTTCGACATTGTCTGAACTAAACGCCCACAATAAATTTGCTGAATTTCCACCTGAAATAATGTCTAGCTTAATTTTAAAGTGCGTTTCTATATCAGACGCTAATTTGGCCAAATATGTCATATTATGATTGTCGGGTGCGATACCATATCTACATGCCAAATTAGCACCAATGCCTTGTAAACTGATGTTTGATAATGAGCGTGTTTCTTTGATTATCTCAATAAGATGATGTGGCATAACACCTTCTCTTAGATCGCCAAGTTCTACCATGATTATGACTTGGTGGAATACTCCGAGCTTTTTTGCGGATGCAGAAAGCGCTTGTATAGTAGAAATCTCTGTATTCAGGCTTATATTACAGTTCACCAAAACCCGTTCTAATTGACTCAACATCGGAGGTCTTATCAACATTATGGGCACTGAAATGCCGGCTCGTCGCATTCTTTCAATATTTTCAATTCTTGAATCGGCTAGGATAGTTGCACCTGCATCTATTAAGAGCCGGGCAATAACAGGATGACCCATAAATACTTTAGTTACAGCTACAACATCGATTGCTAAAGGTTTCAGCATTTTTATTAACAGCGCTGCATTTTCTGCTATTTTGTTACCGTCAATTTGCAGCCGAGGATTACTCATTGTAGCGTAGGTATTTTTATTCTGAGATGAGGAAATTCTATTAATATCATTTCAATTAAAAACATACTTGAGCAGCTTAATGCATCAGTTACGGGGACCGAGAAATCTTTAGAGTAACGATATGTATATTCTTCGAGATCCATTTCATCCATTTCTTCATGGTTAATACATATGCCGATAACCTTTGTTTTCGCAAAGCTTTCAATCAACTCTATTTCAGATGAAAGCTTAGGCATTGGCATACCCTTAAAATCGACCCGCTCTTTCCTATGCGGGGCGTGTTGCAATATGACAGCATGAGGTGCACTTCCTCTTAAGATCATTGCACTGGTTGAAAATGCAGGATGACTTAAAGCGCCTTGACCTTCAATTATGATGATATCGGGCTGTTCAATTTTATAAGCACGATGGATGACAGCTTCAAGTTCTCCAGGGCAAAATTGAGCAGGTATAGAATCCATAACTAAACCATAGGGGCTACCTTGAATTATACCGGTTTGACCTGTTGCAATGAAGACGACTTTTAAGCCATATCTTGTCAGCGCATTACTTAATGTTACTGCTGTGGTGCGTTTTCCTATTGCACAGTCCGTTCCCATTACAGTAACTCTCGGGCAGGGAACTTCCTTAAGAATATTTCTAAAAACTTGTAGCTTGCTTCTATTTACGGGCCTTCTGATGTCATAAAGTGAAACACCATATTTTTTGCTTGCAGCTATGAATTCAGGGTCGTCGTTTAAGTATTGATGCAATCCATTGACTATATTCATACCACATGTAATGGCTTCTAACATAACTTGACGGTCTATAGTGGATAGTAAACCATTTGAATGCGCTAAACCGTAAATGAAAAAGTTGACAGGTTCATTTGCCATTTCAAATGCTTCATTTAAGCTTGAGTAAATCGGGATGCTATTTCTTTTATTATCTAAAACATACCCAGAGTCTAAACCAGCCATTTCGCTATCAATGACGGAGAGTATTCTAAACTTAGATGATTGTCTTATAAGCCCATTCGCTGTTTTACCATCACTTTTCGTGAAATTAGCTTCACAATAAATAATCGCAGTTGGAACAACATCTAGCTCCATGAAAGAGTTAAGTTGAGGTTCTTTAACTTGATTTTGCTCGTTATTGTATTCAGGGGACTGCTGAGAGAAAGGTAGTTCTGCCTTGAGTGACTTTTTATTCATGATAACACCTCTAATGTAGAAATTACTTAGAGGGCAATTTGTGCATGCCGAAGCGCCAAATCGGAAGAGGTACAAGTAGTCCCCACTAAGTTAGTTGGGGGATGTTTACATTAGTCTATTTTTTGAGCGGAAGATAGGTGAAAGTCAAATTTAATAATATTTAAAATTTAATCTTATGAATTAAATGTAGTAATTCGAGTTGTTTGTTAGAGTGGGTAAGTGCCCAGCGAACGGCTTACCTTCAAAAGCAGACATAGAAGGGCATTTTTAACCTGCATCTGTTAATAGTACAGAGCCGCCCAACGGCTCTAACTCACAATTGTCTAAATATGCGTTATACTCAACGTCTGCTCACACTAAGTGATGGCCTTTAGAAAGCTCATGACAAAAGGCCGCCTCTCCCGAATATTTTAATTACGTAGCATTAAAATCATCAATCAAACTTTTTCAGTTCATTTTCATAGCCTTTTTATTAGCGCTCATTTAGCCAAAGGCTCCTGCAAGTCGAACTTCTAACATCAATGAATAATGGCTCTGCATTGGTGTTACTATTTAATCAAAATCTCATCGTGCCTGAGATTCTCATTTTGAATGGCACTCGCCATTCACACTTGCTTTGCTGAATAGACTGGCGTAACTTAATACTGGTACGATGAGTCTATAAGAATAAAAAGGTCAAACGTGACGATTAAACAAGAATCGGTGTTTATTAAACTCGCCGAAAGTCAAACTCTACATTTACGCCGTATCAGTAAGACTGATGCGAAAGGCCCTGCAGTGTTTTTTATGCATGGTGCCGTTGAAAATGGCAAAATTTTTTACACCCACAGCAATAAAGGCTTGGCGCCATTTTTAGCTGAGCATGGTTATGTTTGCTATGTAGCTGATTTGCGCGGTCGTGGTGAGAGTAAACCTGCGATTTCAAAGCATGCAAAGTATGGTCAGACCGAGGCCATTTTAGAAGATATTCCTGCATTTCTAGATAAAATTAAACAGCTTGAAGGCGAGCCTGCTCGTTATTGGGTTGCTCACTCATGGGGCGGGGTGTTGATGAACAGTGTGTTTGCCCGTTTTCCCGAGTTGATTGATGATGTGAAAGCCTGCGGCTATTTTGGGTCTAAACGGTCTTTGTATAACCATCATCCAAGCAAGTATATTCAAGGTAATTTGATTTGGTATGGCTTGGCGCCATTAGTTGCCCGTAAGCATGGTTTTGTGCCGGCTAAAAAACTGAAATGGGGCAGTGATGATGAAACCCGTAAATCGCATTACCAAAGCATGCAATGGGCTAAACGTAAACCTTGGGTCGACACCGATGATGGCTTTGATTACGCCAAAGCATTAGCCGATAAAGCGCTACCACCTATCATGCACGTTGCGGGTATCAAAGATAAAGCACTATGTCAGCCAATTGATATTGCAAAGTTTATGGAAGAGTCGGGCACTGGCAAGCAAACCATGACCATTTATGGCCGTAAGTTTGGCCATAAGGTCGATTATGATCACATTAATATGCTTACTCACCCACAGGCGCGTTTTGATCAGTTTGTTGATCTGCTGAACTGGTTTGAGGCTCATTCATAAGTGTGTGCATAGCGCTCTCGTAGCGTTTATATTTATCAATTGCTTTGTCGTTAAGCGGCTGTCTTACAGCCGTTTTACTGAGCGTTGCCACTGGTTTTTTCGATTTATAAAAATTTAAAAATTGCTTGTTATACTCAATGTTTAAGAATTTACACAATGCTGTTAATGTTTGTTCGCTTTCACTCACTAGTTCCTCATAGCTTAAATCAAAAATAGCTTCTGGCATTACGTTGTGCCAATGTGCCATTAACTGCTGATATAAATCATAGTATTGTTTAAACTCGGGTAGAGAACAAAAGTAGGGCTCATTTTCTGCGAAGTAGTTGCTAAACACCGACCAAGCAATGGCATTGTAATCCCGTTGCATATTGATGAATTTAGCGTTTGGAAACAATAAATAAATTAGCCCAAGTGATTGATAGTTTGAAGGTAGCTTATTGATCATAAAGGGGCGCACCACTGGTGCTTGCTTTAAGCGTTCAATATAAATATTTCGGGCTGTGTTGATGAGCCCTTGATCTAATTCAGCTAAGCAATCAGGGTAGGGGCGCTGAGTTTTTTGTTCAATATAAGCAACAACCTGATTACTGATACTGGCATCTTCTCCGAGGCTGGCAAAGTCACTATGACTTGTTAGCATTTGCTCTATAAGTGTAGAGCCGCTGCGTGGCATACCAATTATGAATATTGGTGTAACTGTCCCTTTAAAAGTTTTATCGCGTGAGGCAATTAATTGGGCGTGACTTTGTTCAATAACACGTTGATAAAATGGAACTAGCTCAGCGGTTTTAAATTGCGTCAATTTAGACTGAAACTTATTTGCAAGCTTGTAATAATCAAACGCCTGTTGTGTATCACCAAGTACATCGTAACTCTTGCCGAGGGCGTAGTAACAGACCATTTTTAAGCGGACGTTATCGGTTAACGTTAAGAAGTGGTGGAGTTCGTTTATGTAGTTTTGTTCGTTGTTAAACCGAGCAAACTGTACCAACTCAAATAAAATATATGCTTTTACAGGGTAGTTACCCATAGTTAGCGCATGTTTTAAGATGTTATAGGCTTTATCGAGTTCGCCATAAGTCAAATAGTGTTGGGCTAAGTAATAATGTGGTTCAGGGTTATGGCTGGCAATTGATTTTGCGTATTCAAGTACAGTCACTGCATCTTGCGGTGAGTGAACGCCATTAAAAGCATCCGCTAAGGCATGCAGTGGCTCGAGCATGTGCGGCAGTCGCTCGCAAGCTCGCTGTAATAGATATACTGCCGCATCATAGCGTTCTAGGCGCAGAGCGATTCGCCCTAAACCAAATAATGCTTCGCCATTTTCGGGTTCAGCATCAAGAATCGTTTTAAAATGAAACTCTGCTTCTTTTAGTTTGTTTTCAGCAAGTAGTTGATTCGCTTTTTCTAACAGCATAATGATGGGGCGATGTTTATTATTTTTATTTACTATAAAACGAAAAAGGCGAAATGTCTTTCGCCTTGATTAACTATAAATATCCAGAAAAGTCTGGGGTATAGACTCTCTAGGTTGATCTCTCAACCTAGAAAGCACCTCTATTTAGAAAGTATATGTAGCTTTCACGTAATAGAAGCCACCGTTAATACCATATGGTGAAGTCTCGTAGTATTTACCACCCCAGTTGTTATTAGGGATGCCAGTACGGTCGAAGAAATCAAGCTTTTCTGCTTCTTGGTCGAATAAGTTTGTCGCACCAACAGACAAGCTAATTTCTTCAGTTAGGAAGTAAGTAACTTCTGCATCAATTGTTACTGCTGCATCAGCTGTTTTAGCTGTTGCATCGTAATCTACGTGAACGCCTTGGTATTCGCCATAGTAGTTAACACGTGTAAATGCAGAGAAGTTCTCCCACTGTTGTGCCCAGCTAAGCGTTGCACGGTGATTTGGTAAGTCATTTTCTAAACGGCTTACTTTAAATTCACCTGTAATTGGGCTCGACTTAGTTACTTCAGTGTCGTTCCAGTTATACGCTAAGCTGAATGTTGAACTACCACCTAATAATTCAGTTGAATAGTTTGCAACAGCGTCAACACCTTGTGTTGTTGTATCAAAGTCATTTGTGAAGAAGCTTACTTGCGCTAAGTTTTGTACGTTTGGTACACCAGCCGCTTCTAGCGTGTCTTTGTCTGCTTGGCTCAACTCAATTTTGTCTGATTGACTGATACGATCATCAACTTGGATGTTGTAATAATCAATAGTGAAGAATAAGTCGCCAATTGTCCATACAGCACCAAAAGTGTAGCTTTGCGATTCTTCAGGTTGAAGTTCTGTACCACCTAATTGCACAGCAATTGGGTTTGTTGGTGGTAATAGTGCTGAGTCAACTAGAACACCGCTGCTTAAGTTAGTTTGTACGTTACTTACGTTAGCTTGACCAACTGTAGGAGCACGGAAACCAGTACTGATTGAACCACGAATATTCAGGTCTTCAGTTAAGTGGTATTGAGCAGTTAACTTATAGTTAGTTGTTGAACCGAATGTATCGTAATCTTCATAACGTAGCGCTAAGCCCATTAGGAAGTCGTCAGTGAATGGTGCTTCAACATCAACGTACGCTGCATAGTTACGACGTGTATATTCGCCTGCATCAGATGGTTTGAAACCAGGGAAACCATTTGAACCGATACCAAAACCTTGCTCTGTTAGTGGGCCCGCAGTAAATGAAGCTACGTCGCCAGATACAACTGTAAACGTTTCTTCGTGCCATTCAAGACCACCAGCAACGTTAACGTCATACGCTAAACCAAAGTCAAAACCTTTTGATAAATCAGCGTTAAAGTTTTTCTCTAATTGTGAGTACTTACCAGGGCTAAAGTCACGCGGGCTGTCTGGGCCTAATGACGCATTGATTGTGTCATAAATGAAATAGCGTGATTCGTTGTAACCAACTGTACCGCTTAAGTCATAGTATGCACCCTCAAGGAAACCAGATGTGATTTCACCTTTAGTACCAATTGTTAGTGCAGTATCTGTGATGTTACCACCGAAGTTAGGTGTAAAACCGCCCGGAAGCATTTCGTTAAACGCAAAACAATCTGGGTTGTTAGCAACTAGATCGATGTATCTTTGGTTATCTAAAACGTTATCATCAATCATGATATCGGTAGGACAGTTACCGCTCATATCGCCAGTTAAATCACCAACAAGTAGTGTTTCACCGCCATCATTTGAATAAACACCCGGACGAGTATGTGGGTTACGATAGTAGAAACCACCACGTACATCACGCTCAGAGTAGTTACCAAACATATAGAATTGCGCTGTGTTGCTTATATCTAAACCGATGTTACCGAAGATAGAGATATCGTCATCAACCTCAGGTGCACCCCAAACTTGCGCAAGAGAAGATACTTCTGGTACACCCGCTGCGTTAAGTGCAGCAGCATCTGGGCGTTGAACTGAACGGCTTGTCGCGTCTGCTGTTTTATATTGGAAGCTTAAGTTAGCAAAGCCGCTATCGGTAAATGGTAAGCCAACATTACCTGAAATTTGCGTTGTATCGCCATCGCCTTCATAGTATTCGCCTTGACGAATTTCGAAAGAGCCACCTTCAGAGGCATCTTTTAATACAAAGTTCATTACACCCGCGATAGCATCAGAACCGTATTGAGCTGCTGCACCATCACGAAGTACTTCAACTTGTTTTAAGGCAATGCTTGGAATAACTGAGATATCGGCACCCTGAGCACCATCATTGATACCACCACCTAAGAAAGCGATTACAGATGCACGGTGACGGCGTTTACCGTTAACAAGCACAAGTGTACTGTCAGAAGGAAGACCACGTAAGTTTGCTGGACGAACAAGTGATGCAGCATCACTGATTGGGTTTTGGTGAACGTTAAAAGATGGTACAGAGCCTTTTAGTAGCTCAAGCATATCGGTGTTACCACCTTTGTCTAGCTCTTCACCACCGATGATATCGATTGGTACCGGTGAGTCACCGATTGAGCGAGGTGCAGAGCGGGTACCAACTACCGCAATCTTCTCTACATTTTTATTAACCTTTGTTTCTTCAGTTGCTTCTTCTGCCGCAATTACAGATCCAGATACAAACAGACCTGCAGTTGTTGTTGCTAAAGCAAATTTAATTGCTTGTTGCAGCGCGCTATTTTTGAATTTCATTCTGACTTCCCCAGTTAGAATAGTTATGATTAGGTCACCAACTCTAAATTGGTGTAAATAACTTATACAGACTGTGAAAATAATTTGCAAATTGTTAATTTAATGTTGTTTTGGTTGTGTTGGTTATTCTGGTATTCACTTTATTTGGATTATGTGTATGAATTTTAAGGGGATAATTTATTCTTTACGATTCATTTTTTTGTAAAAATTTATATAAAATATCTAAAAAAATTTTAAAAACAGAAAGTTTTGAGTGAAATGTAGGCAAAAAAGGAATTGGAACGGTCTATTTTGTTTGTTGTTTATCGTTCAGTAGTTGCCACTGTTGAAGCTTTTCTTTGTATTCATCCCACACGCATGGGCAACAGCTACCACCACCGCAACATTCATCAGAAGCGGGCTTTGTTGGTTTTTGCTCGTCCTTTAGTTGTTTTTGGTCCATTTGAATTAATGAAAAATAATTAATAATAGAGTGCTAAGGATAAGTCAAAAACTAATATAAGTAAATTATGCTTTGTGAACTTCGTATGCTGTGTGAAAATACCTAAATGCGATTATACAAAGTTATTCATAGGGCTCCGTTCAGAGTAGCCAAAATTACCAAAAAGCGTCAAACATTACGTTTTAAGCGCGCTATGGTAGCACTTAAAATCGCGCTTGCTCAAGAAAAGCAAGAAACCAAAGAAATGCTTCATATATATAGGCGGTACACTCAAGGCCTAGCTAGTAAAGAAGAGTTACATACTGCTAATGAACAATTCTTAGATATCTTGAAAGGCTTAGGTTTGGGTGTATTTGCTGTATTGCCATTTGCACCCATTACCATTCCCCTTGTAGTTAAGTTAGGGCAGTGGGTTGGTGTTGATGTATTACCAAGTTCATTCAATATTAATAAGTCACTTAAAGAGCTAGACCAGCAAGTCGAAAAAGAAGAAAAAGAGAAGCAAAACAAACACTGATTTGGGTTTGGCAATCTGATTTTGCCTATACCTTTTGTACCAAGATATTGGTATGCTTAGTTATCTTTTCTTTATAACGAGTCGTTTAATGAGTGCATTAATTCGCCATTCTTCAACGGGTATACCCCTTTCTTTTATTGCAAAAGCAAATCTTACCGATTGGTTAACTGAGCAACCACAATCACTTCAAAACTGGTTATCAAACTGTGATTTTAAAAATAAAGGCATTGCCCTTATTGCTGATAGTGAGTCGGGTTCATTGGAGCATGTTTATTGCTTAGTTAATGATCTTAATGACTTTTGGTTAGCAGGCGACCTATCTACGAAGCTTCCTGCAGGTTGCTATCAAATCCAGGGTGATGACACTTTCGTTGAGCAAGTTGCACTTGGTTTTGTATTAGGTGGGTACGAGTTTAGTGAATATAAAGAAAAAGCTTCACCGCGAGCGCAACTTGCTATTGCTGATGAAAGCCTAGTTAAGCGTTTAACTGAGCATGCCAACGCAATCAACTTAGTGCGTGATTTAGTGAACACACCTGCTGCAGATATGATGCCACAACATTTATCACAAGTGATGGCTGATTTAGCTGACACCTTTGATGGTGAGTTCAGCGAATGGGTGGGTGATGAATTATTAGAGCAAAATTACCCAACGATTCACATGGTTGGTCGTGCTTCGGAAAACAAACCGCGTTTACTTGATTTACGTTGGGGTGCAAAAGATGCTCCGCAGATTACCTTGGTTGGTAAGGGTGTTTGCTTTGATTCTGGCGGTTTAGATTTAAAACCAAGTTCAGGCATGCGTAACATGAAAAAAGACATGGGCGGTGCCGCGCATGTTATTGGCCTTGCACAGTTAATTATGGCTGCCAACTTACCAATTCGCTTACGTGTATTGGTACCTGCGGTTGAAAATGCGGTTTCTAGAAATGCATTTAGACCAGGTGATGTGATCAAAACACGTAAAGGGATCACTGTTGAAATTGATAACACCGATGCCGAAGGCCGTTTAGTTCTGTGTGATGCACTTGCTGAAGCTCAAAACGATAATCCAGATCTAATCGTAGACTTTGCAACCCTAACAGGCGCTTGTCGAGTAGCATTAGGTACTGAATTACCGGGCTTTTTCGCCAATAATCGTGATGTTGCGAACAAATTAATAGATGCAGGCGAAAGCTGTCACGACCCTGTTTGGCAACTTCCTTTATTTGATCAATACAAAGCATTATTAAAAAGTGATGTAGCAGATATCGCCAATTGTGCTTCAACGCCATTTGGTGGTGCAATCACTGCCGCGCTTTACTTAAAAGAGTTTATTGAACCAAGCACGCCTTGGGTTCACTTCGATGTGATGGCTTGGAACGTACGCTCATTGCCGGGTCGTCCTGCAGGCGGTGAAGCATTGGGCATTCGTGCCGTGTTTAATTATTTACAAGATCGTTTTCAATAATTTAGAGTTGATATAGCTCTAACGGTAAATCATCGGGATCGGCAAAAAATGTAAATTGCTTCCCGGTGATTTCATCCACTCTTATTTCTTCTACGCTAATACCCTGTGTTTCTAAATAGTGTTTTGATTTTGCAATATCGGCAACTTTAAACGCTAAATGGCGAAGTCCTTGAACTTCTGGGTAGCTTGGTCTTTGTGGCGCGCCAGGAAACGAAAACAACTCTAATTGGCTGCCATCAGGAAGCGCTAAATCTAATTTATACGAGTCACGTTCAGCGCGGTATAGTTCGTGAATAATCGGCAGTTTTAAAACTTCACTATAGAAGTGCTTTGACTTTTCATAGTTGCTACAGATGATTGCAGCGTGATGTATGCCTAATAATTCCATGGTCTAATCCTTTTATGCTCATAAAAAAACGCGGACTAAGCCGCGCTTTTCTATTGATGAGTGTAGGGTATTACTCTGCCGCTTTACATGCCGCAACAGCTGGTGCAACAAGTTCAAGACCTGTTTTATCACACTCAGGTAGAGCAGCATCAGATACCGCAATTGGTGTCACACGATCGCCCCATTTAATATAACTTGCAGCCCAAGTTAAACCAGCACCAAAGGCTGCTGACATAATGTTTGAGTTAGGCTTGATAAGGCCTTGCTCAACAGCTTCACAAATTGCAATCGCAATAGTCGCAGCAGACGTATTACCGTAATCGGCAATGTTCACCATGACTTTGTCGTCAGCTACTTTTAAGCGTTGCTGAATGGCTTGTATGATACGTAAATTAGCTTGGTGAGGAACTAATACATCAATATCATCAAGTTGCAATTGCGCTTGGTTTAGCACGTCATCACAGGCTTCACTCATGCCTTTAACTGCACGTTTGAAGATTTCGCGACCTTCGAATAATAAGTTTGACGGACCAATTGGCTCATATTTATTTAAATCGCTACCAAAGTTCTCAATATGCAGGATATCGCGGTCTTCACTATCACAGCCTGTTTTAGTCGCGAGTAAGCCTGATGGCGTATCTGAGGCTTCTAACACAACGGCACCCGCACCATCACCAAACAGTACAGCACTGTCTCGACGTGACCAGTTGACATACCAAGTCATGCGCTCAGCAGCAATAACCACGGCTTTTTTAATCATACCGGCACGAATTTGTGCTGTGGCAGCTTGTAAAGCGTATAAAAAGCCTGAACATGCAGCGTTAGTATCCATTGCTGCAGCGCCAACAGCGCCAATGTTTTTTTGCACTAATGAAGCGGTATTTGCCACCATCGTTGATGGTGTACAGGTTGCTAATAACACTAAGTCTATGTCTTTGCCGTCAACGCCAGCACAAGCTAGGGCATGTTTTGCAGCAACAGTAGCAAGTTCAGCAGTAGAAACATGGCTGACACGGCGAGATTTAATGCCTGTACGTGTAGTGATCCATTCATCGTTGGTATCAACAATGTTACTTATTTCATCGTTGCTAATGCTAGCGGGTGGTATACATTTACCCCAGCCAGTAATTTGGGCATAAGACATAATGTGTTCTCTTTATGTGGTCAGACTTGTTAAAATTTTTCAAAGTTATACCAAAAATCACCTCTCAACACTAGCTTAACGCTTTACTGCGTCGTAAATAATGGCATTTGTTCGATATTTAAGTTAAACCTAGTATAAAAAAGAGGCGATTATGAAAAAAATAAACTTAAAAATAAGCACATTATCGGTACTGTCCTTATTATCTTCGTTTACGGTTAATGCACAAACCACCATTATTCACGCTGGAAAAATGCTGGTAGGCACAGAGCAAGATGTCAAAGAGCAGCAAACACTGGTTATTGACGATAACAAAATTACTGCCATTAAAGCAGGCTATTTAACACAACAGCAGTTAAACCTTAGTAATGCAGATGTTATTGATTTAAAAAATCAGATGGTTTTACCAGGCCTGATTGATATGCACGTTCATGTTACCTTTGAGCGTGATGCAAAGCGTAACCCACACCAATGGGCAACTGAATACGAAGCAGATTATGCACTTCGTTCTCTAAAATATTTACAGCACACAGTCGATGCCGGTTTTACTTCTGTGCGCGACCTTGGTAGCAGCTATCAAGTTATCTTCCCATTAAGACGAGCTGTTGAACGTGGCGACATTGTTGGTCCGCGTATTTTTGCTGCAGGAGACATGATCACACCGACCGGTGGTCACGGTGACATGCATGGCTATCGTCGTGATATTACCAAAGCAACAAAAGGGGGTGGCTTGGGTGTGTGTGATGGTGCTGATGATTGTACTCGTGCGGTACGCGATGTTATCAAAAGTGGTGCCGATGTGATTAAAATTACCGCGACAGGTGGTGTGTTAAGTAATACAGCAGCGGGTGTGAATCAACAATTTACTGATGAAGAGCTCAGTGCCATTGTTAACACGGCTCATCATTTAGGTCGCAAGGTAACGGCCCATGCTCATGGCACAGAAGGTATAAAAGCGGCACTCAGAGCAGGGGTTGATTCAATAGAACATGGTTCATTTTTAGATAAAGAAACCGTTAAATTATTTAAAAAGCAAGATGCTTATTTAGTCCCAACTTTACTTGCTGGTGCTACAGTAAAAGAAGAAGTGCAGAATAACCCAAATATGCCAAAAGCAATTGCTGATAAAGTCGAAGTTGTAGCGCCCAAGATGGAAGCATCGTTTAAGTTAGCGCTTAAAAATAACGTGAAAATTGCTTTTGGTACTGATTCAGGGGTGTCTAAGCATGGTGATAATGCCAAAGAATTTGAATTACTGGTTAAATACGGTATGACACCTAAAGAGGCAATTAAGTCCGCAACTGTTGAAGCTGCTAAACTATTAGGCCAAAGTGATAACCTAGGTGACTTGAGTGTTGGTAAACAAGCAGATATTATCAGCGTTAATATGAATGTGCTTGATAACATTAGTGAACTTAGACAAGTTAACTTTGTTATGAAGGGCGGTAAAGTGCTCAAACAGTAAGGGTTACTATGGGCGGCAAAATTAAAGAAACTTTATTTAATCATTTGATTGATGCCGAAAGGCAGTTGTTAGAGCCTGAGGTAAGACAATCTGCAGAAGCACTTGATGCTTTGCTAGATGATGACTTCATCGAAATTGCAGCAGATGGCACGTCTTTTAATAAGTTCCAAGTATTAACCCGTTTGCCGACTGAGGTGGTACCGCAGTTTTACAACCAACATTTTAAAGGCCGTATGCTTAGCGAGAACATAGCGCAATTGAGCTATCAGGCGGCCTTTAGACGTTCTGCTCGCTCAGAATTTAACTATTCAATTCGTATGTCATTGTGGCGTTTTAACGGTAAACAATGGCAAATGGTGTTTCATCAAGGCACGCCATGTGCTGTTTTTACAATTTCTATGGATGATGAATAATCATTAACACCTCTGCTATGCAAACTGATCCGGCTCTTAGCCGCTTACTGGTGTTAAGAAGTGCCGCAATTGCAGTGCAATTTATTGCTGTAATGGTTGTGTACTTCTTATTTGAACATCAAATTGCCTTACTGCCTTTACTATCCGTTATTCTAATTGAAGCTATTTTTCAGCTGTTGAGCATATTTGCTTATCGAAAAGTAACAAAAGCGAAACCTTCTGCTGTATTAATGCAGTTAACTGCTGATTTATTGTTTTTGACGATACTTTTGTCATTGAGTGGTGGGGCAACTAACGCGTTTGTGTCGTTATTGTTGTTACCAATTATGATAGCTGCGGTATCTGTTAATGCCAAAGGACTTGCCTATACCGCAGTGCTGGCAATTGCAGCTTATAGCTTTTTATTGATAAAGATGCCTGAACACACCATGCACCAAATGCAAATGACTCATCATTTTATTGGCATGTGGATTAATTTTGTTATCAGCGCCATTGTTATCGCATTTGTTATTGGCACATTAAATAGCACGTTAAGGGCCAGAGAAGCTACTATCGCAAAGGCCCGTGAACAGCAACTTAGGCATGAGCAGCTATTAACACTCGACGGCGCAGCCGCGCAAGTTACGCATCAATTAGCAACACCTCTTGCAAATTTGCAGCTTTTATTTGAAGAGTTGCAAGAACAACAAGCTGATGATCCCATTGTGCAAGAAATGGCTAAGCCATTGGCACAGTGTAAACAGCAGCTTGAACACTTTAGAGCACTATCAAATGCCTTAAGAACCGGTGAAACACAAAAGGTGATCAGCGCTCAAACATTACAGCATACAATTGAAGATGCCATGACATTGCATTTTCCTGAGCAAAGCTTACAGTGGCTCAATGATGCACCACAGTGCTCCATTTTGAGTGATGCTATGTTATTACCAGCAATTTTGAACTTGTTACAAAATGCAGTTTTAGCGAATATAAAAAACCAACAAAATACTATAGAAGCTCACTGGCAAATAGATAACCAACAACTGTCGCTTTCTTTAAGAGATTTTGGGCAAGGTTTTAGTGAGCAACAAATGTCCGCATTAGGAGGGCAGTTAATGCCAAGCAAAAGCGGTATGGGCATGGCAGTACTGCTATCAAATGTAACTTTAGAGCGTTTAGATGGTTCATTAACGCTATGTAATCACCAACAGCAGGGTGCAATTGCCACCGTAAGTCTTAAGATCGTATGAAACTGTTAATAATCGAAGATGATGTAAACCTTGCCACTACACTGGCAAGGCGTTTTACAAAACATGGCTTTGCATGTGAGCTTGCCCATAATAAAGAGCAAGCAATGCAAAAACTAAACGATGTTGATGCGAGCCACTATTTGGTTGATCTAAAACTCGGTGACGACAATGGCTTAACCTTAATTAAACCGATAAGAACACAGTTTCCTACTGCTCGCATTGTGCTATTAACCGGTTTTGCAAGTATTGCTAGTGCTGTTGAAGCAATTCGTTTAGGTGCTGACGACTACCTACCAAAACCTGTTGATTTTAATTCATTATTAAAAACAATATTGGGTGACGCTGAAGCAAACCCATCACTAGAGGATACAAAGGCGAACCAAGTTATGTCGCCAGAGCGATTAGAATGGGAGCATATTCAACATGTACTCCATAGTAATAATGGCAATATTTCCGAAACAGCACGACAACTCAATATGCACAGGCGAACTTTGCAGCGCAAATTACAAAAAAAACCAGTTCAACAATAAATAAGCTGTTTCCTTGGTGGGAACGCGTGTTAACTGACATCCTAAAGTATTATTTTGATATAGACAGGTATAAATCTAAGTCTTTTTGGTTTGCTGCATCGCAGATCCTTAACTACAGTCAAATTAGTACTGTTCGTTGTATGAGTTTGCAATATGCATTTTTCAGAACTTAATTTTTTTGCTATTTTTTTTGCTGGCCTTGCCTCATTTCTTTTAGGCGCGCTGTGGTACTCACCTTGGCTATTTAAGCGAATTTGGATGGAAAGCTGTGGTTTAACAGAGCTTGATTTACAAAGTATCAATCCAATTAAAGTCTTTGGTGGTAGTTTTATTTTATGCTGCATAATCGCCTTTAGTTTATCCTTATTCATTGGCTCGCACGTCAGTGTAGGAGTGGCAGTAGGTACTGGCTTTATTATTGGTTTATGTTGGGTTAGCTGTGCCTTGGGGATTGGTTATATTTTTGAGCAGCGTCCATTAAAGCTTTTTTTGGTGAATGCAAGTTACTCTATATTACAGTTTTCGCTTATTGGTCTTGTTTTGGGACTGTGGTCTTAGCATGGTAGGATCAGCGTTTTAGAAGTAAAATCGGGTAGTTAATGGCTAAACCAAATAAAAAAGGCCCAACTAAAACAGTCGATATTTTTTGCTCACAATGTAAAAGCCAATTATTTAAATACCGCAAAGGTGGAAAAGGGGCCTTGGTTAAATGCTTTGTTGAGCGTATTAGCCAAGACTTTACCAATGAAACAGGTATTTGCCCTGACTGCCAACGTCAATTCGCCCGCGAGACCATGATCCGCGGCGCACCTGCTCTGAAAATCATCGGTGGTAAGGTGACGCATAAATAGGTTTTAAAATACGGACATTTATCCTCGTTTCTTCCTCATGCTCTGATACTATTGACCGGTTTGCTGTTTCAATGAATGAAAACAACCCTCCCCATGGATTGGGCCAGTTGTATGGGTATAAACACATGAACAAAATGGATTCACGCACGTGATAGCACTTTTATTTGATATTATTGGCATGACAGGCACATTCTTAGTGGTTGGTGCTTTCTTTTTATTACAACTGAATAAAGCATCGCCAACCGGCCTTGTGTATAACATGATGAACTTAACAGGGGCAATTCTGTTGCTGATTAGTCTTTGTTATAACTTTAACCTTGCTAGTTTTGTTATCGAAATTTTCTGGATAGCAGCGTCACTTATTGGTTTATATAAGTACATCAAAGCAAAGCGTACAAGTAATATTGAAACAGCTTAATTAAGCTTCATATTAAAACCCATTTTTAGTTTAAAATGGGTTTTTTTGTATCTACTTCCGAGAACTCTTCAACTAAAATTATAAAAACATTGCAAGCTTGCCAATCTTTTGTATTAATAGTGTAAACAATGTGTTGCTTTTGCAGCATGGGCTATTAGTACAGGTATCTCGCAGCGTGAAGCTATTTAGATGTTCAGCACTTTTTTCAATTGTAGTTGCTTCAACCATCTCTTCGGTTGCTCATTCAACTGAAGAACAAGACTTATTTTCTTTAAGTTTTGAGGACTTGCTTGAGGTACATGTTGATCTGGCAACTAAAACTACTGAGACCTTGTCGTCAGTTCCTTCTACTATGACGGTGTTTAACCGCAAGCAAATTCAAGCACTTGGTATCGATAATGCGTATGAGATAATGAACTTCGTACCAGGTATGCAATCAACTCGTGGAGATTGGGTTGGCGCCGTGCCTAAAGACCATGCTCGGGGCGTTTATCTTGATAGCGGTAATGTATTAGTGATGATCAATGGTGAGCGAGTTAATGAGTCATCATTTGGCAAAGCCTCTGTTTACATGCCTTATATTCCTATTGAAGTCATCGAAAAAATAGAGTTTATCCGCGGTCCAGGCTCAGCGATTTATGGTAGTAATGCGTTTTTAGGGGTGATGAATATTGTTACCTCTAAAGAGCGAAATGCTATGCAACTCGTGGTTGGCAATAATGGTCGCTATGGGGCAACAGGGCAGTTTAACCGCACTGTTAATGACAGTACCGCTGTATATGCGACATTTTCTTATGATCAAAAAGACGGTGAAAGCTATCCGCAAGGGGTTAAAGATCCACTTGAAGCAATTTATCTCGAAGCGGGTGTCAATTACAAAAAGCTCAAACTAAGTGCTCGTTACAACAAAACAGAACTCGATGAGTTTTTAAACCTTGCAGGCTACTCAAAGCAAAACCAACATACCAGTGATAACACCTTTGTTGGCATTAAATATAACTGGGTTAATAACGATAAGCTAAAGCTTGACTCAAGTTATTCATACACTGAGCATAATATTTCTAGCGCAGGTTTAATCGTTGCATTTGATGATATGCCTGACTTTTTAGTTGGCCCAGCTTGGCAAACTACAGATAGTAAGTTTGAAACTGAGTTGAGTTATCAATTTAATAATCAATGGCAGCTTGCTGCAGGAGTAGAGTACTCAGAGGCTAAACAAGTTGAAGCTGGAGTTCGCACCAGTTATTACGACGACCAATCAGGTCTGATAATTATAGATCCTAGCTATTATCAGCAAGGTATTGTTACTGTGATGGATTTTCCTGAGTTTGCGGCCCTCAAATACACCTTTGAAACATATAGTGCGTATGGGCAACTAAAAATCCCTTACACAAAAGCATTTACTTTATATGTTGGAGCACGTTATGACGATGTGAACAACATCGACAGCAAACTTTCGCCTCGTCTTGCTGGTGTATATGTCATAAACCCAGAGCATACCGTTAAGTTACAATATGGCGAGTCATTCAGAACACCTGTTACTAACGAGCTTTTTTCAAATGATGATGTCACAGTAGGCAACCCGGCACTTCGCTCTGAGTCAGTAAAAACCACTGAGCTGGTTTGGCATTTTCAAACATCTGAGTTACAAGCTAATGCAGTGCTTTTTTATAATGAATTAAACGACTTTATAAACATTGAACCTACACAATCTAATGATGCCTTATTTACCTTTGCAAACTCCTTTAATAGCCAAAACAGCGGTATTGAACTTGATGGTACTTGGCAATCAAATAAAGAGTTCTCTGTAACAGGCACCTATACTCAATACTTTGAAGACCCAATTAATGCAAGTTTCAAGCGGTTTGCAAGCTTAGTAACTAGTTATAACTTATCTGACAGTTGGCAACTAAGTTTAAATGTATTGTGGCGAGACAAAGTTGAGGTGAGCTCGGTGAGTGGTGCCTATTTTAAACAGTCAGCCTATACCTTGCTAGGCGGTAGCTTAAAGTGGCAGCTAAATGCCAAAAGCCAGCTAATGCTTAAGGCAGAAAACCTGTTAGGCAAACAATATAACGTGTTTGATCCACGCATGGACAATGGCGCAGTTGCTGGTACAACTGAAGATTTATCGTTACACTACCAGTTCAATTTCTAGTTGCGCTTATCTCAAAGGTTTGAATGTCGTCATTAAGTAAAAAGTTAGTTTTTGCAGGTGCAATGCTTTTATTGTTGCTTGTGTTAGTTTTTTACCTTGGACGCGCTCACGATTATCAACAAGCAGAGCAACAAAGTCGTGTTCAAGCTACTCAGTTAAGTCATTATTTTTCAAGCGAGTTAGCCCGCTTTAAAACTATTCCTACCTTAGTTAGCGCCAATGATTTGGTTAAATCCTTTTTGGTTAATAAAGGTACTGGTGAACAGGCTGTTAACTATTACCTCGAAGATATTCAACGAGCCAGCGGTGCATCTGATGTTTATTTAATGGATTTAACAGGCTCGGTCGTGGCAAGTAGTAACTGGCAAGTTGATTACACCTTTTTGGGCAGTAATTTTGCATTTCGGCCATATTTTTATTTAGCCAAGCAAGGTGAAAAAGTTGCTTACTTTGCTTTAGGTATGCGCTCAAGTGAGCGGGGGATTTACTTTTCAGAGCCCGTTATAGAGAAGGGCAAAGTGATTGCCGTTGTCACTTTAAAAGTAAATGCTAAAAAGTTTGAACAAGACCGCCAGCTTCTTAATGCATCAGACAGCACCCATTTTTATATCGCGCTAGAAGATAGCGTGATTGTGATGTCGGATGTCGCCGATTGGCGTTTAAAGTCACTTAATACACTAAGTGATGAACAAATGGCCGCTTTGGTTAAGTCACGCCGATACTTATCACATAAACCTAGTTTGCTTATGTACACCAACAAGCCATTAAGTGAAAAAACCGCTCAGCAAAGTATTCAACTTGATGGCAAAGAAGCGCGCTTTATCAGTGCGACAGAAACAATAGATATTATAAACGCTAAAGCTAATGTGCTGGTGGATGTGACGAATGTAGAGCTTGCGCAAATCCCAAGGCTCCTCTGGTTTTGTGTGTTTTATGCCATTGCGGTGGTATTAATTCATATGGCAATGGTGCGTTTTGCTGGTTATAAAAAGCTTTTGTTTTCTAGACACAGCCTTGAGCAAGAAGTGATTGAACGAACTCAAGCGCTCGAAAAAGCCCAAAAAGCGCTGATCCAAACAGCCAAACTTGCAACGATAGGTCAATTAAGTGCAGGCATTAATCATGAAATCAATCAGCCTTTAAGTGCTATGAATACTTATTTAGTGAGTGCAAAACGGTTACTTATCAAAGGAAATATTGAGCAAGCCAGCGAAAATCTGGTACTGGTGCAGTCACTCATAGAGCGTGTCCATAAGATTGTCGCGCAACTTAAACATTTTAGTAAACCGGCGCAAACTCAACTTAGGCAGCAAAGCCTCGCAAGTATGTTAAAAAATGCCTTAATGATTGCCAGTGCACAACTAAAGCAAGACGATATCGAAGTTAAAGCTGCTGATATTGACGCACACATAACCGTGTGGGTTGACAGCGTTAAGTTTGAACAAGTATTGGTAAATGTGATCACTAATGCCAGCCAAGCAATGAGTGAATCTGAAAAACGCGAATTAAGTTTTGAGCTCGAACTATTCGATGACCGCGTAAAACTCTCTATTCTTGATACGGGCCCGGGTATTGATCAACACGCGTTAGGTAACATCTTTGAGCCATTTTACAGTACTAAAACCAGCAATGGCTTGGGTTTGGGCTTATCGATTTCACGGCAAATTATCGACTCATTTAACGGTCGATTATCTGCGCACAACCGCCCTGAAGGCGGCGCACAATTTATAATAACCTTGCAAACAAATAAGGAACCATCATGAGTGTAGTTGCAGCGACCTGTAATCAGGTAATCGTTATTGATGACGAAGCGGTGATCCGCGATTCATTAAAGCAACTCCTTGAGATTGAAGGTTACCAAGTTCAGTGTTTTAGTGAACCAACCGCGGCGCTTTCAAAATTGAGTCGTCGTTTTGAGGGAATTGTATTAAGCGACATAAACATGCCAAAAATGGATGGCTTGGCATTTTTAGAACAAGTTAAAGCATTCGATAGCGAGTTACCGGTTATTTTTCTTACCGGCTTTGCTGATGTATCTGTTGCCGTGAAAGCTATGCAGCTTGGCGCTTATGATTTATTTGAAAAGCCACTAACAGAGCAGTTGTTAGATTGTATCGCTCGCGCTTCAGAAAAGCGTGCGCTAGTGATGGAAAACCGCGCGTTAAAAATAGCAGTAGAGAAAACCTCTGCGCCCGGTGTGCGTATTTTAGGTGAAACAGAGCAAATGCAACAAATGATGCATTTACTCAATGCGGTAATCGACACTCCCGCCGATGTTTTAATAGAAGGTGAAACAGGCACAGGTAAAGAGTTAGTTGCCCGTTACTTGCATGATCAAAGTAATCGTTCTGGGGCTAATTTTGTTGCCATAAACTGCGGCGCTATCCCTGAGCAACTCATTGAGAGTGAACTTTTTGGTGCAGCCAGTGGCGCGTACACTGGTGCAACGCAATCTCGCCAGGGTAAGTTTGAATTTGCTAAAGGCGGCACTGTGTTTTTAGATGAAATAGAGTCAACACCCGCAAGCTTACAAGTAAAGTTATTGAGGGTGCTTGAAGAGCGAAAAGTAACGCCTGTAGGTGATAACCACGCCATTGATTTAGACGTGCGCATAGTTGCGGCCACAAAAGTAGACTTAATGACACTGGTCGAAGCAGGGGAGTTTAGAGCCGATCTCTATTACCGCCTAAATTTAGTAAAAGTGAGTATTCCGGCATTGCGCGACAGAAAAGCCGATATTCCATTACTTTTTAAACATTTTAGCTCAATAGCGGCTACACGTTTTCATAAACCACCGGCACCGTTGAGTAGTGAGGCAAAACAACGACTCCTTGCTTATGATTGGCCTGGCAATGTGCGAGAGCTTAGAAATCAAGCCGAGCGTGCTGTATTGCTGGGCTCTGATCTAGCCTTTGCCTCATACAGCGATTCAAACAATGAGAACGAACTTGCTCAGGACTTAAGCCTAGCCGAAAAAATTAGCTTTTATGAACAATCACTCATCGAAGAAGCCCTTGAGCGTAACAACGGCAGCATCAAAGATACCATGGTCACCTTACAAATTGCGCGTAAAACTCTCTACGACAAGATGACCAAATACGGTATTAATCGCGAAATGTTCAAAGACTAAACAACCCTCTCAGATTAAACTCTTCACAATGGGTGGAACTGGTGACAGCATGTTTTTAAAAATGTGTGGATATCCACCCATAAAAGCCAGTCTTATATAGATAAATAAATATAACGTATTGTTATTTATTAGTTTTTATAAAATTAACTAAGTTGGCAACCAACTTGCCTTACTTGTTAGGAACAACAATTTGAACCTAATAAGGGGCGCATAATGACAACAATATTCACTCATACAAAAACACGCGTAGCAGCGGCTGTAATTTTAGCGAGCACAACAGGCTCAGCAATGGCAGCAGAGTACGCTGTATACGGTAAAGCAGAAGTTCAAATAGCAAACACAGATACCGGCGTTATGCGCTATGCTGACGAAGGTACACAAATTGAGGCACCTTTTTCGCGAATTGGTATTAAAGGCAGCCACAAACTAACAGAATCGCTTAAAGCGGTATTTAAATATGAAGTACAAGTAAAAGGTTTTGAGCACGATGATACAAACGAACCATTTTCAGCGCGTAATACTTATTTAGGGCTTGCTGGAGATTTTGGTGAAGTCGTTGTAGGCCGTAACGACACTCGTTTTAAATACTCTGAAGGTAAACTAGACGGCTTTAACGAAACACAAGCAGATATCGCTCAGCTGATCCCAGGTCAAGACCGTATCGGCGATACCATTACCTATAGCTCAAAAACATACGGTGGCGCATCACTTGCGCTGACTTATGCACCAAAAGATGACAGTAGTAATGATGAAGATGGTTTTGCGGCAACGGTTATTTATGGTGACCGTGCATTAAAATCAAAAGACTACTATGTTGCTATTAGCCATGTCGATGCACTTAACAAATTGACGGCAAGCCGTGTGGTTGCAGCATGGAAACTTGAAAACCTCCAGCTTGCGGGTTTGTTCCAGCGCAGCGAGTCAACAGATGGCACGAAAGAAGGCAATGGCTATGCACTCAGTGCAAGCTATGCAATTGATAAATGGGTACCTAAACTGCAATACGTTAAAGATGACTCAAAAATTCGCCATGCTGAAGAAGGTAAACAATGGACAGCGGGTGTTGACTATAATTTTGATAAACAAACCACAGCATACTTATTCTATACTGATTTAGATTTAGAACTTGAATCAGACAACAGCGTTGCAATTGGCCTTAAATACAAGTTCTAAGGAGTCGGTATGTCATTAGTAAATCAAACAAAAGATGGCTCACAGCCACGCCCATTAATGAGCACAGTAATGTTACTTCTGGGCCCATTAGTGATGTTATTAACCTGTATTATTGAGCCTCCTGCAGGTATGAGTGTAGCTGCACTTCGTACCGCAGGCCTTGCATTTTGGATGGCTTCCTGGTGGGTCAGTGAAGTTGTGCCAATTCCTGCGACTTCATTATTGCCACTTGTAATATCACCTCTTGCTGATATTGCAGCAATCAAAGGGGTCGCGTCACCGTATGCACACCCTTTGATCTTTTTATTCTTGGGCGGCTTTTTGATCTCAATCGCGATGGAGCGTTGGGGTTTACATAAGCGTATTGCACTTAACACTATGCTTCGTGCCGGAACTAAACCTAGCCTGCAAATTTTAGCCATGATGTTAGTAACAGCATTCTTATCAATGTGGATGTCAAATACTGCAACAGCAGTAATGATGCTACCTATTGCTATGTCGATTACTATGTTGGTTAAACAGTCTAACCCTGACAATGACCAATTTGGTAAAGCATTGTTATTATCAATCGCTTATGGCGCAAGTATCGGTGGTATTGCAACGCTAATTGGTACGCCACCAAATGCACTTATGGCAGCATACTTATCAGATAGCTACAAGATTGATATTGGCTTTGCCGAATGGATGAAAGTAGGTGTACCACTTGCGACTGTTATGCTTATTTTATGCTGGGTTTGGTTAACTAAATTTGCTTATAAAGTAGATACACAATGTGCAAAAGCAGCGAGTAAAGATACTAAATCGCTATTTTTATCACAGTTGCAAGAGCTCGGTGCTATGCAGCGTGCAGAAAAAGGTGTAGCAATAGTATTTGTTTTGGCAGCTGTTTGTTGGATCTTCCGACCGTTACTGGCTGATCTTTCTGGCTTAAAAATTTCTGACACCGGTATTGCTATCGCAGCAGCCTTATTATTATTTGTGTTACCAGCAAACAAAGGTGATGGTGAGCGTATTCTTGACTGGGAAAGCGCAGCTAGAGTGCCATGGGGAGTGTTACTTTTATTCGGTGGTGGTTTAACACTGGCTGCACAAATCAAATCATCAGGCCTTGCGGAATACATTGCCCATATGATTGAAGGGGCAAGTGCAATTCCATTGGTTTTAAGTGTACTAGCAGTGGCTACCTTAATTACCTTCTTAACTGAGATCACTAGTAACACAGCAACAGCAGCAGGTTTCTTACCACTATTAGGCCCGGTAGCTGAATCTGTATTTGGTACGCCGCTTGTGTGGGTTATTCCGGCAGCGATTGCGTGTAGTTGTGCGTTTATGATGCCAGTTGCGACACCGCCTAATGCGATTGTTTTTGGCTCTGGGCAAATTCAAATGCGCGATATGATTCGTTCTGGTTTTGCACTGAATATTATTGCGATTGTTATGATCACTCTTGTCACGATGACAATTGCAGGAGCAGTATTTGGTTTTTAATAACTAGATTTCTTCTCAACCATTTTCCAACCACCGACAGCGCTCCTAGTGAGCGCTGTTTTTTTTGATACGACTAATGTTGCCCATACATGCATTGCTGGTTATAGTTGATAAAATCGCTTTGAAAGAGATGACGTTTTGACTGACACAGATGTACCTTTGCAAATACAATTTAAACAACTTGATGAGGCATTTTTAGCCCAGCCTTATTTACCTATCGCCAGTCGTATTAAGCTGTTGAAACAGATTAAAACACGGCTTATTGAAAATGAACAAGCATTGGTCGCTGCAACGAGTAAAGATTTTGGTTATCGTACTTCCTTTGATACTGTGCTTGGTGATTTATTACCAACGGTTAAAACAATTAGCGACATAATTAAACGTTTACCTAAATGGTCACGTAACGAAAAGCGTGCAGTTGGTATTAGCTTATGGCCTTCAAATGCACATATTCAGTACCAGCCAAAAGGTGTCGTAGGGGTAATAGCACCGTGGAATTATCCTATTCAATTATCTTTAGTACCTGTGATAAGTGCCTTAGCAGCAGGTAATCGGGTAATGTTAAAGGTTAGTGAGTTTACACCCCACACTAACCAGGTAATCAAATCAATAATGACTGATGAGTTAGCACAGCACTGCGTTGTTGTTGAAGGAGATGCCCAAGTAGCCGCAAATTTTTGTGATATCCCATTTGCTCATTTGTTATTTACAGGTTCAACTTCTGTTGGTCGTAAAGTCATGCAAGCAGCAAGTAAGCATTTGACACCTGTTACTTTAGAGCTTGGCGGAAAATCACCCGTTGTTATTCTCGATGACGTAAATATTAAGATGGCGGCAAAAACACTGTTATTTGGAAAGCTCAACAATGCAGGCCAAATATGTGTTGCCCCAGACTATGTATTTGTACCTAAAAAGCTTGAGCACCAGTTGGTTTTGCAGCTATGTGAACTGTATAAAAAAGTTTATAAGCAAGGTGTTGAAGGCAAAAACTTAACTTCAATAATATCAGATGCTCAGTATCAACGTTTAAAGTCATACCTACACGATGCAGAGCAAAAGGGGGCGCAACTGTTTAGCCCACTTGATGATGATCAACATGATGACTTAAAACATCGTATGGGCTTGCATTTAATCACACAAGTGAATGACGATATGCAAGTTATGAAGGATGAAATTTTTGGCCCTCTGTTACCAATTATGACTTACGAAACAGAGCAGCAAGTCATAGATTACATCAATCACCGCTCTCAACCTTTAGCCCTGTATATTTTTGGCCATAATAAAGAACAAATCAAAAGAGTCAGTCAATCTATTCGCAGTGGAACATTAGCAATTAATGATTTACTTATGCAGGTGACAGCTGATCAATTACCGTTTGGCGGAATTGGTGAGTCTGGAATGGGTAATTACCACGGTATTGAAGGGTTTAAAACTTTCAGTCATGCGCGCAATACTTTGGTTTCGGGTAAATTTAACCCACGCACACACTTGTTATTAAAGCAGAATAAGTGGCTTATTAAGATTTTAAAATGGATGTACTTGCGCCCTTAGGCGCAAGTACAAAACATTTAATGCTCATTTTTAGCTAACTAGTTATCACTGAATTAAGCAAGTAGTTACACTTATAAGCGGCCATCAGGGGCATATAAACCTGCCTGAATTTTGGCGTAAATTGCATCAGCCTTTTCTTTTGCGGCTTCAATTTCTGCAGGTAACATACTGCGTTCATCAAGCTTGCGGCTATGGCTTGCATCCATGTTGCCGTTGTATTCAGCAATGGTATTCCAAATATAAGATTTCTCTAGGTTTTTTGGAACGCCAAGGCCTTCATAGTACATCAAAGCCATATTAAACTGGGCAAGTGTAAAATTATTGGCTGCCGCCTTTTGATACCAGCTAAGTGCAGTGCGGTAATCTTGTAATACACCTTCACCATTTGCATACATAACACCTAGGTTATATTGAGCTGCGGGGTGATTCTTCTTAGCTGCCATCTCAAACAGCGAAATAGCTTTTTCTTTGTCGAGTTTTACACCTTTGCCTTCTTGGTAAAGAACTCCAAGTGCAAACATCGAATCAGCGTGAACTTTTTTTACGGCTTGTTGATAAAGCTCAGCTGCTTTTTGGTAGTTACGCTGTACACCAAAACCACCTTCGTACATTTTAGCAAGTTCATACATTGCCGGCGCAAAGCCCCGATCTGCTAAATAGTTGTATTCTTTTAATGCTTCTTCAAAGCGACCTTCATTAGCCGCTAATTGAGCATCTTCTAGGCTAGCATGTACAAAAGGTGAGAGGATTAATGCGCTAGTAAGCAATAGTGATTTCAAGTTAGGCTTGATCATTGTCTGCCTCCAAATGTGTGTTAGTTATCAACAGCTACAAACTTAGATATTGATAAATGCATTGCCAAACTCGCAAAAGGGCAAAACATTATTTTTAGTTTAGACCCAACAGTATTAAATGCCCAATTTGAAGGCAATAGCAAGTACATAATTAAAAAAGTAGACACAACATACAGATTTTACAGAAAAATTAAAGAAATAAAAAAAGCCCATGATGGGCTTTTTAGTGTCATATCTACCGTCACCGATATGAGCAATGTAGCAAGTAAAGTGTAACGTTTTATGTCGCTGCTTGGGTCGAGGAAGCCGCAAACAATCAAGTGTTAAATCTTGAACAAATCCAGAAAAACACCATCAAAGCCTTATAGACATTGATATTGTTGTGAGATTAATAGCCTACCTGAACTTGTTGATAACGATTATTACTTAGATTAATGTGGGCGTCAACACTTAAATGATAATTAATTTCATTTAGAGGGTCTTGCTGATTTTTTATTCTCAGTGTTAACTTAATAAGGTACTAATTAAAATTAGATTAATAAATTGAGCATGATGAAAAAAATAGCAAAGTATTTAATCACATTGAGTTTACTTTTAGGAGTTGCTGGTTGTTCTCCTAGCTTTACTTATAACAATTTAGGCTGGCTGTCAGGATTCTGGATTGATGATTATGTTGACTTAAACAATGAGCAAGCTGAAAAGTTTGAACATATAGTTAAAACCAGCCGTGATTGGCATCGAGAGACTCAACTACCTCTTTATAAACATGACTTAGAAAGTTTAAAAGTAATGTTAGAAACTGACGTTAATCACGCTCAATTAAAACAGCATTTCAGCCAAGCAAAGCAACATTGGCAAACACTAGTTGATAAGCTAGAACCAGAATTGATCGATTTAGCAAACGCATTGAGTTATGAACAACGAGTTGAATTTGTAGCGGCACTGCAAGATAAAATCAATGAAGAATATTTAGAGCATCAAGAAAAATCTGCTGAGCAGCACAAACAAGAACGTCTAGATGAAAATCTTGAGAACTATAAAGAGTGGTTTGGCACAAAGTTATCAGCTGAACAAAAAGCACTGATCGAATCGGCATCTAACACTCGCATTAGTACATTTTTACTTTGGATGCAGTACAAACAAAAGCGCTTAGATGCTTTAAAATCTTTGTTTATGCAAAAAACTAAGCCTGCGGATTTTGATCAACAGTTAGCGGTGATCATTAATAATCGTTTGGCTTTTATGAGTGATGAATTAATCAAAGCTGACGATAAAAATCTAGATGACTACGTAACCTTACTGCTTGCCTTAAAACCAACTCTTACAGACAAACAGCGTCGAAATGTTCGTGAAGAGCTTGATGATCTAATCGATGATGTTACAGATTTAATGAATGACTAAATAATCACGCCTCGCTCATAGTCGTAATTTTAATAAATAACTTTCTAGCTTGCGGTTAGTAAATACGCCGCAGGTCAACTTCTTGCTGCCTAAGGAATGGTTTAATAAAACATGAAACACCTTGTAAAATTTTTAGTTATTGCTGTAACGGCATTATTTTTTGTATCTCATGTAACCTTGTCTAACGAAAAGTTTGGGTCAGAAATAGAGTTAAGTAATCAAATTGAACACTCTTTGCACAACGAATCTCTAATAGGCGTTGTTTGGTCAACAGTGAGTGCAAATAAAATTGCGCAAGGTGCAAAAGGCTATGCAGACTTTACGAATTTAAAACCAATGACGACAGCTAATAAGGTGCAAACAGGCTCTATCGTTAAAACACTTATTGCTACAGGGGTGTTGCATCTTGTAACAGATAACAAACTCTCCTTGGATACCCCGGTTACTGAAATATTACCAGATATTGGCTTGCAAAATCCTTGGGCCTTGAACACACCAGTTCGGGTTAGACATTTACTTGATCATACGTCAGGGCTTGAAGACATCAGGCTTTGGCAATTATTAACGACACAAGCAAAGCCTGATACGGCTCTAAAAGAAACCTTTACTAAAAGCCAGTTGCGTATTAGAAGTCGCCCCGGAAGCCGCTTATCCTATTCTAATCTTGGTTATGCAATTTTAGCTATGGTGATTGAAGCCGTTGTTAAAGAGCGCTATGAATCTTACTTAGATAAACACTTGCTTGAGCCGCTGGGTATGCACATGAGTACATTTAATTTTGTTTCTCAAGTAGGAGAGTTTAGCGATCCTGCGCTTGCTATGGGCCATTTTGAAAATGGCGTTAGCCAAGCCACGTTACCAATGTTTTTAAGACCGGCAGGGCAGTTCACAACGACTGCTTATGATATGGCTTTGTTTGCGCAGTTTTTAATGGGCGATGGCAAGATTAATGACCGCATATTTATTGAACCGACACTATTAACAAGCATGGGAAAGCCTTTTAAAACAGAAGCTGCCTTAAATAATTTAACTGATATCGGCTATGCGCTAGGGGTAACTACACGCGACCGGCATAATGTGGTTGGCAAATGCCACAGTGGCTCTACTTTAGGTTACCGCACCAACTTTTGTTTTTTTCCTGAGCAAAAAAAAGCATTTTTTATCGCTTTTAATGCCGATGTAGAAACTGCAAATTACAAACAATTTGATAGCATGCTGATTAGCAACCTTGGTGTAAATAAGGCCGATGCAATAGCTCCATCAAAACCGCAAGTAGCGCTTGATGATTGGCAAGGGTTTTACACGCTTTCCCCAAACAGAATGAAAAGATTTGCCTATTTTGATCGCCTACTTCATTTTGCAACAGTGAGCTCAAATGGCGAAACGCTAACACTGTCACCATTTCAGTCTCAGCAAAAAACCTTGCTAGCTATAGGCGGTAATTTGTTTCGTGAAGAAACAAAGCGATTTCCTTCACACACTCTGTATATTTCTGAAAATGGTCAACATATGATCAGTGATGGTTTTCGAACATATGAACAAACCAGTCTTTGGAAGTTACTGCCGATGTGGCTCAGCCTAGCCATCGGCGTAATCGCCATACTATGGATATTAGTATATGGCGCTATTTGCTTGGTTAAGGGACAATTACGCTTGTCGACAGCTCTATTATTGCCTTTTACGGCGACGCTATTTCTTTTTGTACCGCTGCCTTTATTTTTAACTCAATCATTTTTAAATATTGGTGAGTTTACACTTGCCAGTGCATTGTTAGCATTAGCCACGACAATATTACCGTTTGCTATGACTTACGGGTTATGGCGTATATTTGCTCATGAAAAGTTGAGTAAAATGAATTTGTTAAATAGTTTAGCAATGGTAGCTGCTTTGCAATGGTCACTCATTTTAGCACTTTGGGGTGTATTTCCCTTATTGCTTTGGAGCTAAAATGTTTAACAATTGTAGGTAAAAAAGTGCATTGTTATGCACTGTTTGGTAATAAAATGTTCCTAATTATGGTGAATCACGTTAAAATCTGCTTACTATAATTACGGCAGGAAATCTAATGGATATCGGCGCTCTGAGAGGTACTCAGGCTTTACGAAATAACGTTCTGAAATGGATGGGATTTTGCTTGGGTGTGCTTGCTAGTATCTTTGCCGTTTTTAATTTACTTGTTACAAACATGATTTTATTAGGGGCACTTGAAGTTATCTTCGCCCTGTTCTGTTTTTATATTTTCTTTTATACACGAAATCACAATGGTCATCGCTGGCAATCCGTTACATTATGTATTTTTTTAACGGTTTTAATCACGCTCGGCACGTATTTAAGTAACATAAAAAGTGTGTTGTTTATTTGGACCTGTTCATTACCTATTTTGTTTTACTTGCTGTTAGGTAAACAAGTTGGTTTGTACCTTTCATTAATAGCCGCTGTCACTCAAGCCGCGATTCTATTAGCTAAACCCAGTTTAGAACCCCTTAATACTATTAATTTCTTGCTTAATTTTTCTTTCACCTACATCAGTATTTGGGCGGTGTCTCATACCTTTGAAAACAGTCGTGCAGAGTATGGACAGCGGCTCGAAAACTTAGCTTTGCTTGACCCGTTAACGGGGGCTGGTAATCGCTTAGCAATGACACACTATTTTGAAATTGAACAAACAAATAAACATGGTTTGTTTATCCTTATGTTAGACCTTGATTACTTTAAGAATATAAATGATCAATATGGCCATGAAGTGGGCGATCGCATTTTAATTGAAGTCACTAGCTTCTTTAGACAGCGCATTAACAGAGGCTATGTTTTTCGTATTGGTGGTGAGGAGTTTGCTATTTTCTTACCAGATAGTGACCCGAAGAGTGCATATGAATTTGCAGATATGCTTCGCGAGCAGTTATCAACGACTATCCACAACATTGATGAGGAAGCAATCAATCTGACCATTAGTATTGGTGTTGCTTGCTATACACCAAACCAAACCCTAAAAAGCTTTATAAAACGAGCTGACGATGCACTTTATCAAGCTAAACAGCAAGGCCGAAATAGAGTCGTAACGGCTTATGAGTTAAACCAACAATTAACCCGGTGTAATAAAGCGAGCTAGCGCTATATAGACTTAACCCTTGTACATAGTGTCAAAATCAGGAATGTTCGCTTCCCATATTGGAATATCTTTGCCTATGTACTCGCGCATCGCATCAAAAAATAAACGTGTTCTTACTGGTAAGTCTCTGTGTGGGTAAACCGCGTACACGGCGCTGTAATCGAGTAATTCCATATCGGTTAAAATGGGCACTAAATCGCCACGTTTTACTTCATCATCAAGAATAAATGCCGGGGCAAGAACATAAGCATTGCCTGAAATAGCTTTCATTAAGAGTACTTCAGCATCGTTTGCACGAAAGACACTTTTAATGTTTTGCTCAATAATATCGCCATCGACATTACGATAGCGAATACCACTAATACGTTTGCTTGGACTTGAATAGCTAGCGGCAGGCAACTCTTTTAAATCTTCAACATGCTTTGGCATACCGTAAGTTTCGATAAACTCAGGTGAGGCCAGCAGTAACATGCGGTTGCGGGCAATTTTTCGGGCAATAAATGATGAGTCTTTTGGCTCGCCAACGCGAAAAGCTAAATCATAACCTTCTGACACTAAATCAATTAGTCTGTCGTCTAAGCGAAGCTCTACTTCTACTTGCGGAAAGCGTTTTTGAAAGTCATTAATGACTGGCTGAATATATCGTTTGCCAATAATACTTGAAGAGGTAATTTTTAACGTACCTCGGGGTTCTTGGTGGTAATTCTCTGCAAGTCTTACGGTATCTGATAGCAAATCTCTAAGTTCAGCTGCTTTTTTTACCATTTCAGCGCCAGCGGCAGTTAACGAAAAGGAACGCGTAGTTCGATTAAGTAAACGTACCCCTAATTCATCTTCAAGACGGCTAATTTGTTTTGATATGACTGAACGGTCTATATTTCTAGACTCTGCGGCTTTAGCAAATGAGCCTCGTTCAATCACTTCAAGTAACATTAATAAGCGGCTGGTGGTATCCATAGCAGTTCCTTAAACTTTATTGGTGCCATTCTGGCATTAATGAATTTAAAAATCTATCGTTTTTATCCTCTAATTAGTTCCTTAACATTGTCTCCAATCTATTAACAGGAGAGTCGTGATGAACAAATCTATTCTTGCAGTGGCAGTGACCATTGCGAGCTTAACGCTTGCAGGGTGTGGCACAGAAGCCAACCAAGCAGCGCAGCAACAGCATTTACAACCTATCGATGTAGCACAAGTACTTGTTAAGCCAGTACAAAATTGGCACACCTATACAACGCGTTTAGAAGCACCCCAAGAAGTTGCACTTATGCCGCGTGTTTCGGGTGTGATCGATAAAATTAACTTCAAAGAAGGTGACAGCGTTAAAGAAGGCGATTTGCTTTTCACCCTTGATGCTCGTCCTTTTGCTGCCGTGGTTGATAGCTTAAAAGCGCAAATCGAGAGCGCAAAGGCGGCACTTGAGCAAGCAAAAAGTGAAGCACAACGAGCAGAGCGCTTAACTGAACGTAAAGCGATTTCTACTGAGCAAGCTGAATCTCGTAAATCAACGCTAAGACAACGCGAAGCGCAATTGCTAGCTCTACAAGCTGAGCTTACTGCCGCTGAGCTTGATTTAGCATTTACCCAAGTGCGTTCGCCAATCGATGGCGTTGTATCGCGCGCTAATATCACCAAAGGTAACAACGTACTTGCCGGTCAAAGCGTGTTAACAAGCATTGTGTCAAACCAGCAAATGTATGCTTATTTTGATATTGATGAGCGCACGTGGAATCAGTCATTCGCTGATGTGACTGCGCAAAGCGAACAAGCGGTTGTGATGCAAAAAGTGGGTGAAACCAGCTTTAACTTTAATGGCAAAATCAACTTCATTGATAACCAAATTAATGAAACTACCGGTACTCTTCGTGTTCGTGCCGTGTTCGAAAACGATGAGCAACAACTGCGTGCAGGTTCATTTGCTCGTATTAAGCTTGCAGCCAATGAAGTAAGCGAAAAAGTAATCGTGCCAGAGCGTGCAATTGGGACAGATTTGAAGAACCGTTTTGTACTCACTGTCGGTGAAGGCAATGTTCTTGAATATAAATTAGTGACAGTTGGTGAGCGTTACGGCAGCCTACGAGCGATTACATCGGGCTTAAACGAAAACGATGTGATAGCCGTAAATGGCCCAGCGCGTGTTGGTCCTGGTATGCCTATTTCACCAAACACAGTCACTATAAATAGCGACGGAATTGCATTCACTCTTTCAAATAATCAATCTGATCTAGTCGCGAAGAAGTAGGGCAAAATGAAATTTTCACACTTTTTTATTCAGCGACCCATCTTTGCAGCGATGCTGTCGCTTATCTTTCTCATTGCAGGGGCAATCTCGTTATTTCAATTGCCAGTGAGTGAGTACCCAGAGGTAGTGCCGCCAACGGTTGTTGTGACGGCAAGTTACCCAGGTGCAAACCCAACGGTGATTGCTGAAACAGTGGCGACGCCACTTGAGCAAGAAATCAATGGTACTGAAAACATGTTGTATATGTTTTCGCAAGCAACCAGTGATGGCCGCATGACGTTAACGGTAACGTTTGCGTTAGGCACTGATTTAGACCGTGCACAAGTCCAAGTGCAAAACCGTGTAAACAGTGCGCTACCACGCTTACCACAAGAAGTTCAGCGTTTAGGTGTTGTAGCCGAAAAGTCATCACCAGATTTAACCATGGTGGTTCATTTATATTCACCTGAAAAAACGCACGATACGACTTACTTAGCGAACTATGCTGACTTATATATCAAAGACCAAATTGCACGTCTTCCGGGTGTGGGGGATGTTCGTATGTTTGGTGGTGGTCAGTACTCGATGCGCGTTTGGCTAAACCCAGATGCACTCTCTGCACGCGATTTAACGGCAATGGATGTTGTTAACGCATTACGCGCGCAAAACCAACAAGTTGCAGCGGGTAGCTTAGGTGCGCAACCTACCTCGAAAAGTAATCAGTTTCAAATTCTGATGAATGTAAAAGGGCGCTTAAGCTCACAAGAAGAATTTGAAAATGTGATCATCAAAGTAGGTGAGCAAGGTCAGCTTACACGCCTAAGTGATGTAGCACGCCTTGAGTTAGGCCAAGACACCTATGCACTAAGAGCAATGTTAGATGGTCAACCAGCCTTGGCAATGCCAGTGTTCCAACGCCCGGGTTCAAATGCTATTGAGCTTTCTGATCAAGTGCGTGAAACCATGAAAGTGTTATCAAAAGACTTTCCGGCAGGTGTTGAATACGACATAGTTTATGACCCAACAATTTTCGTACGCGGCTCTATCGATGCTGTTATTAAAACGCTACTTGAAGCAATTGCGTTAGTGGTAATCGTTGTTGTGGTGTTTTTACAAACATGGCGTGCATCGGTTATCCCACTGATTGCGGTACCGGTTTCTTTAATTGGTACGTTTGCGGTTATGCAATGGTTAGGTGTATCGATTAATACCTTATCGCTATTCGGTTTGGTTCTTGCCATTGGTATTGTTGTTGATGACGCCATCGTTGTGGTTGAAAACGTTGAACGTAATATCGAGCAAGGCTTATCACCACTCGAAGCAACCCGTGTTGCAATGACAGAAGTTACAGGGCCAATTATCGCTATTGCACTTGTACTTTGTGCGGTATTTATTCCAACGGCGTTCATTACGGGGTTATCTGGTCAGTTTTATAAGCAATTTGCGTTAACCATTACTATTTCAACGGTTATCTCAGCGTTTAACTCGTTAACATTATCGCCTGCGTTATCGGCGTTATTATTGAAAGGACATGATGCAAAACCAGACCGTTTAACTAAGTTATTAAACCGCGTATTTGGCAACTGGTTATTTAAACCTTTTAATCGCTTGTTTGATAAAGGTGCCAATGGCTACGAAAAGCTGGTGCAAAAACTGATTCGTATAAGTGTGATTGTATTAGTCGCATATGTTGCACTTTTGGGTGGCACAGTTAAATTGTTTGATGCTGTTCCGGGTGGTTTTATTCCACAGCAAGACAAGCAATACTTAGTGGCTGTTGCACAGTTACCTGATGCGGCAAGCTTAGATAGAACCCAAGAAGTCGTGCAAGAAATGGAAAAAATTGCATTACAAGTACCGGGTGTTGCAAACACAGTATCGTTTCCTGGTTTATCTGTGAACGGTTTCACTAATAGCCCAAATAGCGGCATTGTGTTTACTCCGCTTGCCCCTTTTGAAGAGCGTCAAGATCCGAGTATGTCGGCAATGGCAATTGCGGCGCAGTTAAATCAAAAGTTTGCTGCTATTGATGAAGCGTTTGTTGCGGTATTCCCGCCACCGCCAATTCAAGGTTTAGGTACAACGGGTGGCTTTAAACTACAAATTGAAGACCGTGCTAATAAAGGCTTTGAAGCACTATTTAATAGCTTACAAGCAACCATTGCTAAAGCGCAGCAAGACCCAGCATTGATGGGCCTTTACTCAAGCTTTAGAATTCAAGTGCCACAAATGGATATCGACATTGACCGTGAGCAAGCGCTGATTCAAGGTATTCCACTTGATGAAGTGTTCAATGCCTTACAAGTGTACTTAGGTTCGATGTACGTAAATGACTTTAACTTGTTTGGTCGTACTTATCAGGTTAATGCACAAGCTGATGCTGATTACCGCCAAGATCCTGAGCAAATTTTGAATCTTAAAGTGCGTAACCGCATGGGTGAGATGGTGCCATTAGGCTCTGTATTAACGGTCACGCCAACAACAGGGCCAGATCGTGTGATGCATTATAACGGTTATCCTACAGCTGAACTAAATGGTAGCCCAGCGCCAGGTTATAGCTCTGATCAAGCACAACATGCGATTGAAGCAATCCTTGCTGAGACATTACCAAATGGTATTGAGTTTGAGTGGACGGAAGTAACTTATCAGCAAATATTAGCGGGTAATACCATGGTATATGTTTTCCCTCTTGTTGTATTGCTAGTGTTCATGGTACTTGCGGCGCAATACGAGAGCTTAAGATTACCACTGGCTATTATTTTGATTGTGCCTATGACGATTTTCTCGGCCTTGTTAGGTGTGTGGTTTGTTGGTGATGACAACAATATCTTCACGCAAATCGCATTAATCGTACTGGTTGCACTAGCAAGTAAAAACGCCATCTTGATGGTTGAGTTTGCAAGAGATCAGCATAAAGGGGGGATGTCTCACCTTGAAGCTATCATCAAAGCGTGTCGTTTACGACTTCGCCCAATATTAATGACATCAATTGCCTTTACGGCAGGTGTTGTCCCCCTTGTTTTAGCAACAGGTGCTGGTGCTGAGATGCGTCATGCCATGGGTAACGCGGTGTTCTCAGGCATGATTGGTGTAACTGTGTTCGGCTTATTGTTTACTCCGGTGTTTTATATGTTAGTTACTAAAAAATCGCAGAAGGAGCAACACGATGCATAAGCCTCTTCATGAAATCTTTAAACAAGGCAAACTAGTCAGTGCGATGCTGTTAGCCGGTGCACTGGCTGGCTGCGCACAAAGCGTCGATATGCAAGAGCAGCAAGTGAGCCTGACACAATTTGTTAGCGATACACAAATAGGTGCACAAAACGAAGGTGCGAGCGAAAACAACTGGTGGCGCCGTTTAGATTCGCCGCAGTTAAACAATTTAGTGACTGATGCATTAGCAATGAATCACGACCTAAAAACCAGCCAACTTCAACTTGATGCAGCCATTGCCCGTTTAGGTGCAGCCCGTGCGGATTATTATCCGCAGGGCAGCCTAAGCGTAGGCACAGAGCGCAGTAGCTTAGATGGCGCAATTACCCGCCAATCAAACGCGGGGGTTAATGTTAATTGGCAACTTGATTTATTTGGTCGCATTACCGCGCTGGTGGATGCAGCTAATGCGGGTGCACTAAACCAAGCAGAGCAACTAAGAGCATTACAGGTTGAAGTGGTTTCTGCTGTGGTGCAAGGCTATGTAAGCTATCAAGGTAATGTGCAAAAGCAAGCTATCATTGAGATGCAAATCGAAGCACTCGAGCAAAGTATTGATGTGCTCAAAGCGCGAGTAGAAGAGGGGGTTGCAAATGAGCTTGATCTTAACCGCACCCTCGCGCAGTTAAAGCAGCAACAAGCGCTTATTCCTGAGCTTAGTTACTTGCAATATCGCGACTTAGCAACCCTAGCGGTGCTAACCGGCCGACTTGCAAGCGATATAACACTGGTTGAAGAGCCTGAATTATTAAGTCACGAGTTTAGCGTGTCGTTTAGTAAAGCCAGCGAAGCAATGGCTCTCAGACCAGATATCACCAGTGCTTTATATCAGTTTAGTCAGGCTTATTCATTGAGTGTTGCAGCTTCAAAAGCACTTTTGCCAGATATTAGTCTGGCAGGGTTTGCAGGTGTGGTGAGTTTAACCAGCAATGGTTTAGAAGATACCGTGCAACAATGGCAAGTAACGCCAAAAGTTGAATGGTCATTGCTCAGCTATCCTGCATTATTAGCTCAGCGTGATGCACAGCAGTTTTTAAGTGAAGCCGCTTACAGTGACTATCAAAGTAAAGTATTAAAAGCGATTAGCGATAGTGAACTTACTTTGCAAAGACTAGTCAAACAGCAGCAACAGTTAAGTTATGCTGATCAGCGTTTTAATTATGCGAATAAAGCATTTGGTCAAGCTCAAGCAATGTATCAAGAAGGACAAATTCCTTACTTAGAGTTGTTAGATGCGAGACAGGATGTTTTAATAGCGCAAGAGAACGCTGTTGATTCAACAATTGCTTCATTGCAGGCCAAAGTAAGTGCTTATCAAGCGTTTAATGGTCGTTGGAGCTTTGAACTAAACAACCTTTAACCCAGAGTATTAAATGTCGCATATTCAACAAACTACAGATCTTCCGTCAACAATGCGCGCGCTAGCAGTGGTTGAGCCCAACGACGCAATTGCGTTAGCTGAGCTTTCTTTGCCAGTACCGAGCCCTGAAGGCAATGAGCTTTTGATAAAAGTTGAATATGTGGGCTTAAATCATGTTGATGCCAACTTTGCAAAACAAGGTTTTTGTAAATGGCATTACCCGCATGTATTAGGTCATGATGCTGTTGGGGTGGTTGTTCAGGCAAATAAAGGTGTATTCCCTGGTGTTGGTGCACGCGTTGTATGGCACGCCAGCCTTGGCGACCAAGGTGTGTTATCTGAATACACCACGGTACCAAACTATGCTGTTTCGGTTGTGCCAGATAACGTATCACCTGCAGACGCTGCAACCTTACCTTGTTCGGGTATGACGGCATTAATTGCCCTCGATAAGTTGCAGCTGAGCGAAGGGGATTCACTCTTTATTGACGCAGGGGCAGGCGGCGTTGGCCAATTTGCTATTCAATTTGCTAAGCTACGTGGCGCAACCGTATTTACAACTGCCAGCAAACACAATCATAAGTTACTTAAGCAATTAGGTGCTGATGTGGTGTTTGATTACAAAGACCCAAAACTTGAAGATAAAATTCGCCGTGAATTAGGCCCGCAAGGCTTTGATGCGGTGCTTGATTGTATTGGTGGTGATACCACCATTCGTAACGTTGAATTAATGCGTTTTTGTGGCCGTATTGCCTGTTTAAATGAATTACCTAAGTTTGAACAAGAACTTATGTTTAGACGCGCACCTAATATTGGCATTGTATCGTTAGGCGGAGCGTGGCTTGCAAATAGCTTATGTGCGCAACAAAAGCTGAGTTTTATGGGTAACTTATTACTCGATAATGCAGCCCGTGGCGAGATCAAATTGCCGCAAATCCATGCCGTAGACTTTACCGCCGAGGCTGTTTCAGCGGCATTAAATAAACAACTTGCTGGTGGCTTTACCGGTAAACAAGTTGTGCAAGTAAGCGGTTAATTTTGCAAACTCACTGCCCAGTCATACTGTTTGATGGTCAGTGCAATCTGTGCCATTTTTGTGTTCGTTTTATTGTTCGCTTTGATAAGCAAATAACATTTAAGTTATGCCCCATGCAAAGCGATAAAGGTGAGCGTTTATTAAAGGCTCACAAAGTTAATGATCCACTTTCCTCAATGTTAGTCATTGATAAAAAACAGCTATATAAACAAAGCGACGCTGTGTTATTTATCGCAACTCAATTAGGTTTTCCATTCTCTTTGGCTAACGTTTTCAAGCTACTGCCAAAAGGCTTTCGCGATCGTATTTATGATTGGCTTGGCCGTAATCGTTATCGGTTTTTTGGTCAACAAACACAATGTAAGTTACTGACCGAAAAACAAAAGCAGCATTTTTTATAAACATTTAAAGTAAAGCTTGCTATTCTCGTTATTGGGAACAAAAACAATAATAACAATATGAACATTCTCTTTCTAATTTTAAGTACGGTTTACATTGCTTTACTGCTCTTACAACCATCACTGCCTCAGCCTTTACTGGCGCTTTTTAAAACCTTACCAATCGGTATATTGATTGTGATGGTATTAAAAGCACGCAGTCAGTTACAAAATCGCACTTTTATTACTTTATTGTTTGCACTTAGTTTTTCCGCACTAGGTGATGTGCTACTTGCAATTGATAGTGGGCAGCTGTTTATTAGCGGTTTAGCAGCATTCTTTGTAAGTCACGCTTTTTATATTATTACCATGTTGCCAATTAAAAATTGGCGAATAGAAGTTGTACTCCTTTATCTATTTTTAGCAATTGTCATTTTTTGCTTATTCTATCCAAACTTAAATGACATGCTCATTCCCGTGCTTTTCTATATGCTGGTGCTCACTGTAATGGCAAGCCTAACTTGGATGACAGATAAATCGAACGGTTTATTAGTGCTAGGTGGCGCAGTGTTTGTTATATCAGACTCTATACTTGGCCTAAACCGCTTTTATTTTGAAATAATACATGCAGATATCGCAATCATGTGTAGTTATTATTTAGCGCAATTTTGTTTGATTAAAGGGTTTTTGCAGGCAACGAGTAAACATAAATAGCCGCAGTGGCTCAGTGTTGATTGCCGTGATAAAATGCGCGCGTTTTAATTTTCGAGATTTCCCATGGCAAATACAGCGCACGCACTGCACATTCTTGTTAAACATAAAGAACAAGCTGAAGACATCATCAAGCAGCTTAAAAAAGGGGCTAAGTTTCAGACTTTAGCTAAAAAATATTCAACTTGTCCGTCGGGTAAAAAAGGCGGCGATTTGGGTGAATTCAGACGCGGGCAAATGGTGCCACAGTTTGACAAAGTAGCATTCAGCGGCGAAATCTTAGAGCCACATTTAGTGAAAACGCGCTTTGGTTGGCATGTAATCAAAGTGCTATACAGAACATAAAGTTTACGCCTGCCTAAAACTAATAAGGCATGTCGTTAGCCCTTAATATTTATTATTAGTGAGTTGAAGCCTGTGGTTTTAACTCATTTTTGGACAGAAATGAGTTAGAGCCGAAGGACGGCTCTGTGCCAAAAGCGGACGGTGGTAACGCCTGCAACACCGGGCAACTTGGAGCGTAGCGGAAATTTGCTCCGTGTGATTGCGCTTGTTATGACCGGGGCTAAGATGTTGCATCAGATTTTTATTACTTGAGGCCGAATAAAAAAACCAAGAATGTAACCAAAAAGATTCTTGTACATTGCTTCTATCTCCTCTTTGCTGATATTCCCACCAAGTATCAGCATCTCAAGTCGTTCAGCAGGCTCTTTCACTATATACCCGGAAGAACTGAACCCATTCTTTTCATAAAACGCTTTACGCTTAATCCTCTGTTGGTAGTTTTCTGCTTGCTCATCAAGCTCTTCAATATTTAGTACAATTCTTTTTCCGGAATGCATATATTTCATTGAATCCATTACCTTACTTCCATAACCATCTGAACGGAATGATTCTGATATTGCCAAAAACTGTACAAATACAATGTCCTTATACTCAGTGGCATAGATAAGACCAATCCAAGTATCAGCTTCATAAAGAATGTTAAAGCCTGCCTTCCCTTTTTTCAGTTTGTAGCGAAGAAACCATGCCGGTATACGTTGAGCTCCCGGAAATGCTTCCTTATAAAGAGCGATAACCTTCGAATAGTTGGCGTCATATTTGGTTAGCGGTCGAAAATTGATGCTCATATATTACTCATAACGCCCTTGCTAAGTGGCTGACAACGCATAGCTACTCTACTTGAACAAACCACCGTAAACACTGTATCAAACTAGAATCAAAATTGCCGAGCGTTGACAGTCTATCTTGAGCAGTTTGTTATGTTTAAAGCCAAACAAGCCCACTATATGGTTTCGTTCTTAGAGATTCTAACCTGCTTTCCAGCGAACCTGAATGTATCTCTAGCTTGTGGCCATCAGGGTCTAAAATGTACAGTGATTGCCCTTCACTTTTGTTCTCTTTCCAAACATCTACCCCCAATGAAACGATGCGCTTCGCAAAGGCGTCAAATTCTTCAGATGCAATATCAAAAGCGACGTGGGTATAGTCGGCTTTTAGGCAAGGTTCATCGAGTGAAAGACAAAACCAGAGTTCACCTACAGATAAGTAAGCTCCCTTGTCCCATTTAGCATGAGCAGTGAACCCCAAAATATCTCTATAAAACTCAAGAGAGGATTCCAAGTCACTAACTGCAATAGTGATATGATTTAGTCCTAAAATCACCGCTTTCTCCATTAAACATAACGCCCAATTAAGGTGTGAAGCACGCAACCACTACACCCAATTTGACCACCGTAAACACTGAACTAAACCCACAACAAAAATGCCAAGCGTGCTGAATCACTCTTAAATTGTTTGTTAGGTGAAGCCTTACCTCGAAATACATACTACGCAAAAATCTCACGGCGCTCTTCAGCAGTTAGCACCTTGGCTTGATCGTATTTGAAATTTTTCTTTAAAATCAATTCACTTTCTCGATATTGACCATGACACAACACTTCTGAATCATTAATTTTGATAGCGAATATAGGGCGTTCATCCACTTTTATAGATGACGCTTGAGCATAATTCCTTAGACCAGCATAATCTGTAGCCCATGAATTTCCGATGCTTTCAACACTTTCACCCACTCGACCGATTCGATATAGATCCAACTCTTTACCACTTGGGCTATATGTCTGCTCAAATTTAGAAAGGTCAAAATGAAAGCAATCATAATTGCCAGAGATTACATCTGATATATATAAATTAAGCAGAATTTCTTTTTTATTAGGATCGTGCCAAATCTCTTGGATATCCTCTTTATGACAGAACAAGAAGTGGAGTAAAACTTCTAGGTTTTCACCATGCTCACCAGAGTAAAATTCACCCTGAAAGTCTTCGATAGATTTCAACGCTGTACTGAGATATTGCATTTCATCTGACGTCAAGTAGCCAGTCAAATACTCAGTATTAATACCAATGACATTAAACAACTCTTTCAAAAATGGGGTCATATCACTCACTACATCATTCAATAATTACTAATTGATTATCTCAATTTTAATTGGCTCACCTAACAATTTAATAGTGCGCAAATCGCGCATATTTCTGATTTGCAATCGCGCACTTTTCTGAATGACTTAGTTTTAACAAAGTTGATAACCTGTTGCCAGCATTATTAAAAATATGGGTTATGGATTTTTTGAGAAATATAAAAGTGCGCAACTTGCGCTTTTTCCTGAATATGGTGGAAAGTCTTTATTTCAAAGGCTAAACACAGGGGTTCAAAAAATTTAAACATCCGGTGTTCGCTCAAAGCCACCCTTAGAGCAATTACGTTAACTCATAATGGGGCAAACGCGAGTTATATTTATAACCCGCCTTTAGACATAAAAATGTTTGCTTAAAAAGAAGTATAAGCTCATATTTTCGAGCTCTTGACCTGCGCTTTTACTCTCTTTGGGTATTTGTAGCCCTATTACTTGAATAGATGAAATATAAGGCAATACCAAGACAAACAATTGCAATTACTCTATAGATTGAAAACGGAATTGGTTCATTGCCTAGCCACCCAAAATTATCAATTAACATACTCATTGTTAGCTGTCCGAAAATAACTGCAACCGTCGCAACAGCTGTCCCAATGCGTTGCACTGCTAAGACCATAATGACTATATATGGAACACCACACATAGCTCCCAATAATTGCCATTTAGGTACATCCAGCAACGTGGTTGAATGCTTTGGCTCAAAGTAAAAGATCAATAAAGCCGTGATTAATGCACCCACTGAAAATGTAAGAAATGCCGTCTTAAAAACTCCTAATTTACTTCCAAGCTGACCATTAATTGCTGCTTGAATACTGAGCATAACGCCACCGACTATCGCTAATAAAATCATTATAAATGTCATAAGAAGTGCTAACCTTGTGCAACCATCGCTAAGGCGATAATGATGAAAATGAGTGCAATAATTCGTCTATTGTCGATTCTTCTATGAGGGTTACCGAATAGGCCAAAGTGATCGATAATTAAACTTTTAGAGATTTGCCCAGCTAAAATACCAATCATCGTCATAGCAATACCTATTTTAGGCGTCGCAACAGTAAGAATAACGACATAAACGACACCTAATACCCCACCTGACAGTTGCCATGATGGCTGAGTGAAAAAAGATGCACTATTACGGGGGCTAAAAAACAACATCAACAAAAATGTTAATGCAGCCCCAACGGCGAAAATACTAAATGTTGCCCACAAATCGCCAACTTGTGTTCCCAAAGGGCCAAGTAATCCGGCTTCAATGGAAAGCCCCATACCACCTGCGATAACAATCAAAATTAAAAAGAGTTGCATATAAAACCTTAACCATTTTTTAAGATGGATGAGAATACACTTTTCGATTGATGATAAAAATGCCATTATTATTGAAATACCTTTGCACAAAATGCACAAATGAATAGTTTTGAATCTATAAACCTTAAAAGCCTATTAATTTTCATCAAAGTGTATGAGTTAAAAAATTTTTCGAGTGTGGCCAGACAGGAAGGCATTTCTGCCTCTCAAGTGTCTCGTGTTATACACAATCTTGAAGATGCGCTTGGACATCAATTATTTTATAGGAACACTCGTGCGATAATACCAACTGAAAGCGGTAACCTATTCATAAAGCATGCGCGTGCAATGGCTTTAAATTTTCATGATGCACAACAAGAGTTAAGTGAAAGGTTACGAGAACCCTCAGGACTTGCTCGGATAAACGCGCCAGTATTTTTTGGTCAAAAGCATATAGCTCCAGCCCTTGCTAATCTAAGCGAAAAATATCCAGAGTTAGAAATAGAGTTAACTTTTACAGATGATTACATTGATCCGATGAAAGATGCTTCAGATGTTATATTTCGGATTGGTACGCTTAACGATTCATCATTACGAGCACGTATTGTGGGAGAGCAGAGTTATCACCTTACTGCATCACCCAAATACATTCAAAAATATGGTGAGCCTAAAAAACCAGAAGACTTAGTTACACATAAATGTCTCGTCTATAGTGGCTCATCAGGTCCAAATCGTTGGTATTTTAGGCAACCCGAAGGTTTGTGGATTCACTGTCCGATCACCCCTACTTTAAGATCGAACAACGCCGAGTCTCTGCTCAGCGCAGCTTTAAATGGTATGGGAATAGTATTGTTCCCAGATTGGCTTATTGCAGATAGTCTATCGGAGGGTAAACTAGTTAAGCTTTTCACTGATGTTGATTCATCAATTACTACTGAAACTCAAACCATTGCTGCAATATACCCGAATGCTCGTTATCCATCAATTAATGCTAAAGCCATTATTGACTACTACATAGAAGTGTTTGGGTCCCCCTTGTATTGGCAACTATAACCTAACAAAACGATTTTGGGGCAAAGGCGAGTTATATTTATAACACGCCTTTGGTCAAATATAAGTTAGAGCGAAGACGGTTTTGTTTCAACAACTACCGTTGACAGTTTTAATTTTCTTAGACGATTAAAGATTTAAATCTAAACAACTAGTAATGGAAATTTTATTTTTTGTGTAAAAAGCAGAGCATTACAATTTAATACCGATCAATTTAGAAATCAACTGCTAGTTCAATTGAACAATCTGTTCTATAAGTAAGAATCCGATGAAACATCACAAGAAAGAGTATTTCATGAAGCTCGAAAAACGACCTAGGTGTTATCCATAAAAAAAATGCCGCTCACATTAAGTGAACAGCATTAGTCTGAAGCTCTTCTTATTTGTAATCTGTGATTTAAATCATTACTAACGATTGAGTGCTTGCTGTGAAATCATTTCAGCGACACTTCCAACCTGTACAGACATACTTTCTTGGCTTGGTGGGAAAGCTTTAAAGGTTTTCACAAATTCTGAAATTTGATTACCTGCGGGGCCTAAAATCCAACTACGGTTTTCTGCCCATTCATCATAACCCCGAGCATCAATAAAGCGTTCAAATGGATCCATTTTTAAGTTAATAATGTAAGGAGAAGTAAGTGCATCTTGTGTTGATCTAAACCAGTGGTTCTGCTCAGTGAAAATAAGCTTCCAATCACCATAACGCATGCCATGGAAAGTAGTTTCGGTGAAATAATAAAACTCTTTACGCTTTGTTTTACCGTTTTTTAGTAAGATATCACTTTGATCAAAGCCGTCTAAATGCACTTTATACTTTTGACCATTAATTTTAGTGCCTTTCAATAAATTAGCTTTGAGGTCTTTATCACCCACCCATGACATAATTGTAGGCATCCAATCTTCCATTGTCATGAACTCACCAGTGCTTACACCTTTAGGAATGTGACCAGGCCACTTAACGACTAATGGCACTCTGAAACCACCTTCCCAGCCACCAACGCCTTTTTCACCGTGGAATGGTTGGTTACCACCATCAGGCCAAGAGTTTGATGCTGCGCCATTATCAGTCGAAAACATCACTATCGTGTTGTCTGTGATTTTTAACTCATCAAGCAAGTTAAGCAATTCGCCCACATCATCATCCATTTCGGCCATACCATCAGCGTATAAGCCATAGCCAGTCTTACCATCATAATCTTTATTTAAGTTAGTTTGATAGTGCATACGTGTGGTGTTATGCCAAACAAAGAAAGGCTTATCTTGTTTTACAGCATCACGAATAAAACGTTTTGATTCTACAAGTACCTCTTGATCTAGGTTACGCTGACGTTCTTTACCAAACTGTCCTAAATCTTTAATTTCTTGCTTACCATTACCTAGTGCCTTAGAGTGGATCACACCACGCATTTTTAAGCCGAATTTTTCTTGTGTTTTAGCGTCTTGCGGATAATCTTGCTGCTCAACATATTCACCTGCGTTGAGGTGATACAAAATACCAAAGAACTCATCGAAACCATGATTAGTAGGTAAGTGTTCATCAAGATCACCTAAATGGTTTTTGCCGAACTGACCTGTTACATAACCTTTGGATTTAAGCATAGTTGCGAGTGTTGGATCTTTCTTCTGCAAGCCTTGTGGAGCACCAGGAAGACCTACCGTACTAAGTCCTGTACGCATCGGGTACTGACCTGTGATAAATGCTGCACGCCCTGCGGTACAAGAAGCTTGTGCGTAGTGATCCATAAATATCATGCCATCATTGGCGATGCTATCTATGTTAGGAGTACTTCCTCCCATCATACCACGATGGTAGGCACTAATATTCCACATGCCAACATCATCACCCCAGATAACAAGCACATTGGGTTTATCAGCAGCATAGCTGGGTAGACTAAAAACAAGTATGGTCATACAGACCATAAGATACTTAAACATCACTTTCTCCTTGAAAAACTGATTTTAATAACCAGTAATTTTTTATCCTCGCTTGCAGCAAACTCATACTGCTATTTTAAGTTGTTTCTACAAGTGACACGCTGTACATATTTAATACTAAACAAGTAGTGTTATATTTCAATGAAAAAAAGGATAAAACTTGATTTATAAACCAAAAATAAGAGCATTTACGTTAACTCATCTGGGGACGAAGGCAGCACAAGAACACTACCTGTGTTAAATCAACAATCGGTTTCTATTGATATCTTAATCGCGTCTTCAATCTCTATTCCCAAGTATCTGATGGTGTTATCAATTTTTGTATGACCAAGTAGTAACTGAACGGCCCGTATATTTTGGTTCGAGCATAAACCAAAGTCGCTTTGGTTCTTCGCATTGAATGAGTTCCATATAGGTCAGAATCAAGACCTAACTGTTCAGCCCAACTCCTTATGATAGACCTGTAATATGAATAGCTGATTGGTTGATTAGAGCATCGTAAACTCCGAAACAAATAATCATTAGGTTGCAATTTAACTTCTTGCACCCAACGGCTAATACTTTGTTGTGTTCTCGGAGTTATCTCAAATTGAACTTCGATCCCTGTTTTCTTCTGTGTCCATTGAACCCTCTCAAAAACTTGATCTTGGGTAGCGACATCTCGAACTTTTAAGGACAGCAAATCACATGATCTTAATTTACTATCTATAGCCAAATTAAGTAACGCTAGCTGCATTAGGTTATTTTGAATTTCTATTCGGGTGCGAATACGCCATATTTCTTCAAGTTTGAAAGGACGTTTAACGCCAGTTGCACCGTTGTTTTGTTGTGGTTTCATTGTGACCTCCTTTTTTAAAAGTCACTATGAGAATAGTTCGCTGATACCTGCGGCTAAGATATGGACATAAATGTGTTAGATTTTGTGCTATATAGGGTTGTTCACATTAGAAATACTTCATATAAATTTTAATGAATATATGGTAAATATATTCTTACCAGTCTTCTTTTAACGGGACATTCCTTGGCATCATCAAAGCCCCGTCATTAGATTTGTTACACTGATCTAGATGGATTGCAAATGAGAGGTACATGATAGAGTTTCTGACAAGTTTTATCAGTGTGAATAGGCGAGACTCAAACTCAGCATCAGTAATGAGCAGGGAATAACTAGAACGCTTGTGTTTTTCATGAAGCATATTTCTAACACTTTCCAGCTTGTTTTCTAGGTGCTCTTTTTGTTTTTCTAGTTTAGCTTTTAATACGGTGTCATCCATTCTCTTAGCTTTGGCGATCTCGATATAAAGTTCTTCTAGTTTACATTGGAGTAGTTCAGCTTCATCTTTAAGCTCTTCTACTAGAGGTTTGTGAAATTCAATATCACTCTGTGTGAGGGAATGACCAAACTCATCAACGATCTTTAGAGAACGATGCTCCATTGCATTTCTGACCTCTGAAAAAGATTTAGCGTCAGGATCTAACCATCTTGATGCTGTATCGCAATTCGCATCTTTCTGGTTAGAGTCTCTAATGTCTTTAAGAATATAGAACAGTGCGTGTAAAAAGCAGTTTTGACTATCAACAAGCTTCTTATGTGGTTTCAGTTTACCCTTTTTCAATTCACCAAAAATGTTATGAAAGTATATTTTTGCATCAACTTCATTTAGGTTAAAAAATGAATTTAGCAAATAAGCAATTTTATCAAAAATTGAATATAAGGTTCTGAAAGCACTTTTATAATGATTCACTTTTAAATTGGTTATTGTATGAGCTGAGTCATCAATGTGTGGATATGTTTTATTGAAAAAATGCTCTTGATAATTAGGTATGCCTTTAGCGGTAAAAATTAAATAACGAGCATAGCAATAGTCATTTTTTATTTCATCAAAGTTGCCGTGGTATATTAGCTCTTCATGCATAGCCAATGACTTATTAATCATTTGAGAAAAGCTAGGCATTGTGAGTATGTCTTGATAAACAATTTCGTTTGTACACACGTCATTTAAGTCATTAAGAAATAAATGATTATCACCACACCATTTTAAATAATCGCGTTGTTTACGTGTTTCAGTTTCTTCTTTGAAAGTTTTATAACCATCAAAATCAGATAACTTAAAATTCGATTCAAACCAAGCTTTAAAAACCAAGAACTTACCATCTTCTGCGTAAGCAATTTTTTGTTCATCATGTAGTAAATCAATATTCTTTAAACCCAAACAGATCAGTTGATAAGCTTGAAAATAGTGATAGTAGACATGTGATTCATCATAGAGGTGTTGAGCAATAAAAAGCTCGTTTTCGGCTTTACTGATTAGTGCAACTGGGTTGTTATCAAGTTCAATTGCAGTGTCCCAATGAGGAATACAGCACAGGCCACGCCCCTGAGAGCTAAGCCAGTTTGCTAAATTCGTCACGATACGGCTGCGTAGATTTACATGATTAATATTTGGGTAAGGGTTAGATTTTATTATATGGAGGGCTTTTCGGTAGTTAATTATGGCTTTGGTTAAATCATCAGAGTACCAATCAGTATTATGATATTTATGAGCTGTTGCATAACAGTTAGCTAATGTGTAGAAATATCTCACTTCAATAAACCCGTCATCGAATACAAAATGAGGCTTATCTATAGCTAAAACAAAGTCGATAAGTTCATCTCGACTATTTGAAAGAATCAACTCATCTGCTCTATATTCAAATATACTGATAGCTGCATCATCAATTATTACGCTTTCTTCCATGACTTCCCCTAGACGGAATAAATAAACATCTAATTACATGCTACAGACATTAGCTCAAATTAAATAAGTTGTTAACGTTAAGACTAAAAATCTAGCTTGTTTTGGGACATAATCAAGGTATGGCTTATTTTCTGATTTTGGCACAGAACTGTCCTTCAGCACCAACCCATTTATATCCAAAAATGGTTTTCTACGAATAAGTTTATACACGACAAAAGTGCCCAGAGTGATTTTTAAACGTATATGTTGTGCACATTGCTACTGTGCGCTACTATTTGTATATTGATGCACAATAGGACAGTGCAAGGATATGGCTGTAGATTTTAAGGATGAGTGGCTCGAAGCATTCTATGAAGAGGATAAGCGGCATCGATTAATCCCTAAGGTTATCGAGAATGCTTTATATCGTAAGCTAGAAATATTAGATGCAGCAAAGGCTGAAGCTGACTTAAGAGTACCACCAGGTAACCGGTTTGAACATCTTGAAGGTAACTTGAAAGATTGGTGTTCAATACGAGTGAACAAACAGTATCGATTGATTTTTAAGTGGGTTGATGGTGTAGCAGAAAACACCTATTTAGACCCTCATAAGTATTGAGGTAAGAGTTATGCGTATAACAAAGCGTCGTCCTGTGAGTGTAGGTGAAATGCTCAAGCTAGAGTTTTTGGAGCCTATGGGCATTACATCAAAAATTTTAGCTGAAGCAATGGGTGTACATAGAAATACAGTTAGTAATTTGATTAATGGCGGTAGCTTAACAGCGCCCCTTGCAATTAAACTTGCTGCATCGTTAGGGAATACCCCAGAGTTTTGGCTTAATATCCAGCACTCTGTAGATTTATGGGATACGAGAAATCGTTATCAAGAAGAAGCTAAATCTGTAAAACCTTTGTTTTCTGCTCAAGAATCTTCACTAAGTACATCACAAACTATTTAAAGAACCCATAACGTATATTGTTAATCCACAATCTTGATCATTCCGGCAAATTCATTTGCTAGTGAAGCTGAAAAAGATGAGTTAAAAGCTTTCGTACAGAAGTTTTTATAATTAGCTTTTTCATCTGACAATATTTCGTGGCAAGTAATGCAAAAAGCCACGCTAACACATATGTGTTAGCGGGCATTATTCATTTAATGTAGGAGCCAATTAGCTCACTCTACTAACTTAATTAAGTGTGGGCTGCACATCTAAGCCATAGCCAAACATTACTGCTAAAACTAATACAACCGATGCTGCGACCATTAGTTTAATCAACAGTGGTAAACAGAATCTAAACCAATGGCCGTAAGGTACACCTGCCATGCCTAAAATACCCATAAGTACGGCATTGGTAGGAATGATCATATTTGAAAAGCCATCTCCAAATTGATAAGCAAGCACGGCAACTTGTCTTGGTACACCGACTAAATCACCTAGTGGTGCCATTAGTGGCATAGTGACATAAGCCTGCCCAGAACCTGAAGGGATAAAGGTATTGAGTAGGGTTTGAATAACCAACATGCCAATTGCAGATATTTCAGCTGATACATAAGAAAGCGGTAACGACATGCCATGTACAAGGCTATGCAGGATTTGACCGTCTTCTAAAATAAGGGCAATACCCCGTGCAACACCAATTAACACTGCGGTGGTAACAAGATCAGATACGCCTTCTATAAATTTGTTTGCTGCTTCGTCAGCAGAGAGTTTGCCTAGAATGGCGACAACTACACCCCAAGCAATAAAAACACCGCCTAGTTCGTATAAGTACCAGCCCTTTGTAGCGATGCCCCATACTGCAATTGCAAGGGTAATAATAAAGCTGCCTAAGATAAGTTTATGGCGCAGGGCAAGTGCAGGGTAACTTGTTGCTGTTTGATTTTCCAGTGGACAAGGCACGCCAATCATCATCGATTTAGACGGATCGTTAGCTACCTTTTTGGTGTATTGCCAAACATGATGAAAACCAATGAGCACGAATGGAATAAAAATGGCTAAACGTAACCACAGGCCAGAGTAAACAGGAATACCTGCAATTTGCTGTGCGATTAATACGGTAAATGGGTTAAATGCCGAAACACCATAACCAATACCATAACCTGCGACTATCATACCCACGGCGGTCATTGCGTCTAAGCGCATTGCTTTACAAAGCGCGACGAGAATAATAACAAAAGGAATATATTCACCGGCGGTACCGATGCTGCTTGATGCCAAGGCAAAGCAAAACACCACCATAAAAATTAACCGCTGCGGCTTTTTACCGTGGCGCTCTAAAAGCCTACCAATAAGTGCATCGACAGTGCCTGTCGCACGTGCAATAGCTAATACGCCACCAACAATTAACACAAAGAAAATAACATCTTGAGCAGCAGCAAAAGCACGAGGTATGGCTTGTAATAAATCCCATGGGGTTAAGTAATGCCGCTCAGCAACCGTTTGGTAGGTGCCTGCAACGACCATTTCGCGGCCAGATTCACTTAATGTGGTAGTGAAAAAACCTTGTGGTACTAACCATGTAGCAATAAGCGCAACGACCATCATGCTAAGCAGAAGTATCAAGGTATTTGGAACCTTAAAACGTAAACCCATTTATTCTCCGTAATTATGTTAGGTATTTAAGTTAAATTCTTAAAATCATAACATGATAAGAGCTGATAGGTTGCCTCTTAACTAAACACACTGTTAAAGATTGTAATAATTTAGATACAAAAAAGGCCAGAAATCTGGCCTTTTGATAATGATTGAAATTTTATTTAGCTAAACCAAAAGGGTCATCAATGCTATGAGCCGGCTCGGTAAACCAGCGCGGGCCTTCGTCTGTCATATAAAAGTGATCTTCTAAGCGAATACCAAACTCATCAGGTACGACAATCATAGGTTCATTACTAAAACACATACCTGTTGCGAGTGGGGTAGGGTTTCCACCAACTAAGTATGGCCATTCATGAATATCTAACCCAATGCCATGGCCTGTTCTGTGTGGGCAGCCTGGTGTTTGATATTCTGGCCCCATGCCATTTTCGGCTAGGTACTGTCTTGCAGCATCATCTACTTTACCACATGGCTCACCATTTTTTGCAGCAGCAAAAGCAGCAAGTTGGGCATTTTTCTCGTGCTGCCAAAACATACGTTGACGTTCGGTTGCTTCACCAAATACATAAGTACGGGTAATGTCTGAGAGGTAATCATGCACTTTACAGCCAGTATCAATCAGTACCACGTCACCTTTTTTAAGGGTTTGCGGGTTTTTAACACCATGCGGGAAAGACGACGCAACACCAAATAACACAATACAAAAATAGTTACCCGGTGCGCCGACCTTTTGGTGGGCTTTTTTAATAAATGCTTCAACCTCAGTGGTGGTGATGCCTTCATAAAGCATACTTGCCGTTGCTTTGTGTACTTCTAGGGTCATGTCCATAGCGCGTTGCATTAGGGCAAGTTCGCTGGCTGATTTGTGCATGCGGCAGTGAGCCGTTACGCACTGTGCGTTAACAATGTTGTAATTGCTATTAGCTTTATTAATGCCGTCGTAGATGAAAAACTGTGCGCTTTCATCAATACCAAGGGTGCCGTTTTTGCTAATGCCCATTTCTGAAAGTACATCTACACACAGTTGGTAAGGATTTTCGTGCTCTTGCCAACCTCGAATTGAGCCATCAATCACCATAAAATCGTTTAAGCTGCCGATTTCAAAAAATGGTGCTATGTATTGCACATCACCTTTAGCAGGTAAAATCGCGCCAACTAAACGCTCACTTGCGTACCAACGCATACCCGTAAAATAGGCAAGGTTAGTACCTGCATTTAAGTAAATTGCGTCAATATTGTTTGCTTGCATATACGCTTGTGCTTTTGCGATACGCGCATGAAATTCGTCGTTTTGAATAGGGGTTAAATCTGTTGTCATATCTGACAAAGAGTCAAGCGCCTGCTCTGGCGTTTGTGTGCCAATACCATATGTTGTCATTGTGTACTCCTTGGTTTTTTGTGCATTGTGGCTTGAGTAAACAGCTGATGCAAACTCACTGCGACTAATCGCATAATATTCGTATTTGTGGCGATTATTGTTAGCATGCGCAAAAAATAAGGAGCGACAATGCAAGTTAATTACTTAAAAAGACAAGCTAAATTTAAAGCCTTGCTAGAACAACAAGGTTACAGCGCCATGTTAGTACTAGGTCATGAAAATATTCGTTACTTAAGTGGTTTTAGTGGTAATGCCGCTTATGCATTAATTACTCAAAATGATTGTGTGTTGATCACTGATTACAGATACCACCAACGAGCAATTGCAGAAACAACAGGATTTGAAGTTGTTTGCCGAGACAGAGACAACGAAACTCTTGGTCATTGTATTAACAGGCACCTTAGCCCAAACAGCCATGTCGCATTTGATGCAAGTTATGTCACAGTAGCAATTTGGCAAGGTGTAGCAGATGAGCTTAGCGGCCATACTTTAACAGCAGTAAACGGCTTAATAGAAAAACTAAGACGCGTTAAAGATAGCTGGGAAGTGGCGCAAATCAAGGCTGCCGCAGCCATCGCTGATGAAGCATTAGCACAAACGCTACCTTATTTTAAACCGGGTGTAACTGAACGTGATCTTGCCTTAGAGCTTGAATTTAGAATGCAAAAGCTAGGATCAGAGGGTATGTCGTTTGCAACCATTATGCTGTTTGCAGAGCGCTCTGCCTTGCCACATGGTAATCCCTCAGATCAGGCGTTAAAGCAAGGTGATTTTGTAACGCTTGATTTTGGTGCCGTTGTAAATGGTTATCGCTCAGATATGACTCGCAGTTACATTATTGGCGAAGCATCAGAAAAACAAACCCGTATTTATAATACTGTTCTAGATGCACAAAATGCAGCACTTGAAATGGTTAAACCGGGCGTTAATTGTTTAGATTTAAATGGCATATCAAACAAGGTGATTGCTGATGCGGGCTTTGGCGAGTACGCAGGTAAAGGTCTTGGCCATGGTTTGGGGTTATTTTTACATGAAGTGCCATTTATCAACACACTGACAGACTACAACCTTGAAGTAGGAAATGTGATCACCATTGAGCCTGGCATTTATATACCAGGCTATGGTGGTGTGCGCCTAGAAGATGACATAGTTGTCACCGAATCTGGCTTTGAGGTGTTAACCCATGCGCCTAAGCCATTCATAATCTAAGATTCATTTTTTAGCATAGGCTAAGCGGGCTAAGCGTTCAGTTACATGGTAACTATCAAGCCCGCTAACGGCCACTGTGCCAATGGCTTCAATATCGACAAAGCCATCTTCTTGCAGACACGCCTCATCTAAGTAGATATCAGTTATTTCACCTATGATAAGTTCCGTGCCATTGATGGCAAGGTGGTGGTGTTCTTTGAGTTCAAGGGCATATTTAAGCTTACTTTCTTTAACAAAAGGCGCCGTAAAGTTATTTAGGTATTGAGTAGTGAGCCCTGTTGCATCAAATTCAGACTCGTCTTTATCGTAGCGTGCCGATGTTTGGTGCGCTTTGCTATAAATGTCTTTGTTGACATGGTTAATCGTGTATTGCTTAGTCGCTAGTAAGTTCTCTAGGGTGTGGCGAGGCACTGAATGTGGGCGAATTATCATACCCACTAAAGGGGGATGTGCGCCAAGATGAAATACTGAACTAACAATGGCTAAATTAGTTTGGCCGTTACTATCTTGTGTGCCGACTAGGTTAGCACTTTTAAATCCCGACAAACTATTAATTAAATGGGCGCGGTAGCGGCTTTCTAAATCTGCAATGGCTTGCTTTGTTAAATGCATAATTTTCCTGTTACCAGTCTATGGGTTTTCCTGTTACCAGTCTATGGGTTTTCCTTGCCAGTCAAAGTAGGCTGGGCTGGATGATTGTTGTAAATAATCAGCATCACTTATCAATGAATACAGCTGCTCGGCTACAAACTCAGGGGTAAATAACTTTCCTTCGGGTACATTTGCCTGAAACGGCTTTGATAGCGGAGTATCAGTGGTACCTGGGTGAAATAACACGCAGTGGCATTGTTTATAGCGCCTGCTAAGTTCGATCGCAGCAGATTTAAATAACATATTTAAAGCTGCCTTCGAGGCACGGTAGCTATACCAACCGCCTAGATTATTATCACTAATGCTGCCAACCCGCGCACTAATAGCACAAATCACTGTTGCTACTTGCGGCTTTAAAAGCGTCGAGAATAAAGTCACACAGCGAATTGGCAGTAGGGCGTTTGTATGCATGCTATTGATAAAGTGCTGCTCAGATATTTGTTCAAGTTTACGTTCAGGCGCATTAGCTGGATCATGTAATAGGCCATTAAATATCATCAGTTGAGCTAAGTCATATTGGCTGCTGGCAAGTTCTTTGGCAATTTCACCTAAGCTTTGCTCTGAGTAATCAGTTGTAAAATGCTGGTGGCTGATTTCATTATTAGATGTCTCATCAAAATTAGCATTAAATTTATTACGGCTGATGGTGACGATATGACCACGACTGATTTGTTTTTTTAATGTTGTGAAATAGGCTTTAGCGATTTCACTGCTTGCACCGCACAGAATAAAGAGTTGCATTTTTGACCTGTTATAAAATATTTAAAAAACTTTTTTAGCTCAATCTATCATCAATAAGTATTGCGATAGCGATTTAGAATCTAATTTACCTAAACTAAAGTAGATAAAAAGGCTCGGTAAAAATTTGACCAAACTGATATTAAGAATGCCTTAATTTACGTGTATTTTGACAATTTAATTGGTAAGTCCATTTTACCAATTATGTGTGTCACTTAACCTTGTATCAAAACAAACTGCGTGTTTATTACACTTTTATGTTGATAGATTGGTTATTCTTTTTTACGAGTTTGTTAGAAAATTCGATCTATTAAATTAACGCCGACAATGATATTAATAGAAAGGATCAGTATTTAGCTGCGTTCGTGCTTGGTTAAATACTGCGCAGTAAGTACTTTCAACTTAGCTAAAGAAAGGAGTATGAGAATGAGTGAACAATATGCTGCACTTCGCGGTAATGTTAGTATGCTTGGACAAATGCTGGGTCAAACCATTAAAGATGCACAAGGACAAGCCATTTTAGATAAGGTAGAAGAAATTCGCGCTTTATCTAAATCGTCACGTAGTGGTAACGAAGCCGACAGACAAGCGCTTATCGATGTACTACACGCTCTCACAGATGAAGAACTATTACCGGTTGCACGCTCATTTAACCATTTTTTGAATCTTGCTAATGTTGCTGAACAATTTCATACCGTATCGCGTTTTAATGATGTTGGCTTTTGCCAATTAAACCCTCTCACTCAAACATTAAAAGCGTTAGCAACAGCGGCAAAACAAGGTCAAGTAGATCCAAATCACTTGGCACAAACACTCTCAAAACTCCACATAAACCTTGTACTAACCGCACACCCAACAGAGGTGACGCGTCGTACTATGATTAATAAACACGTTGAACTTAGTGATTGTCTTGCATCTTTAGAGCGTAAAGACAATTTGCCAAGCGAACGTGCTGACCTATTAAACCGTATTGCTCAGCTAATTAGCCAAGCATGGCATACTGACGATATTCGCCGTTCACGGCCAACGCCAATTGACGAAGCAAAATGGGGCTTTGCTGTTATCGAAAATAGCTTATGGCATGCCGTACCGCGTTTCTTACGTGAATTTAGCGAAGATGTAAAAACTGAGCTCGATTTAGAGTTGCCGATTGATTACAGCCCAATTGAGTTCACTTCTTGGATGGGCGGAGACCGTGATGGTAACCCGTTTGTAACTGCTGAAGTGACACAGCAAGTACTTGATCATGGCCGCTGGATGGCGCTTGATTTGTATTCGCGTGATATCGAAACGCTAAGCAATGAGCTATCAATGTCAGATGCAAGTGATGAGCTTATTGAACTTGCAGGCCAAGACTTTGAACCATATCGTGCGGTACTTAAAAAACTCAAGAATCAAATTGCCGAAACTGTGACGCATTTAGGCGCTAAAATTAAGAAAAAGCGTACTGATTCTGAAGATTTAATTACAGATATAGCGCAAATTAAACACCCAATCGAAGTGTGTTATCGCTCGCTGATTAAAACCAATATGAAGGTAGTTGCCGATGGTTTACTGCTTGATGTACTGCGTCGTATTAACAGCTTTGGTCTACGCCTTGCTAAATTAGATGTTCGTCAGGATTCGTCGCGTCATGGTGATGTTTTCTCTGAGTTAACACGTTATTTAGGCTTAGGTGATTATCATCAATGGCAAGAAGAAGACAAACAAGCATTCTTACTTGCTGAGCTAAACTCTCGTCGTCCGCTTATTCCAAAACATTGGCAACCGAGCCCTGAAGTACAAGAAGTGCTTGATACATTTGATGTAATTGCAGCGCAAGATGCACAAACATTCGGCCTGTATATTATTTCGATGGCTCGTACTGCATCTGATGTACTGGCAGTGCAGTTATTGCTTAAAGAAAGCGGCTGTAAGTTTAACTTACCGGTTGCGCCATTATTTGAAACGCTAGATGACTTAAATAATGGTAAAGATGTTATTGAATGTTTACTTGATAACACTTGGTATCGTGGTCATATTCAAAACCAACAAAATGTCATGATTGGCTACTCAGATTCTGCAAAAGATGCAGGTATGATGGCTGCAGGCTGGGCACAATATGAAGCAATGGATAAGCTGGTTCAATTAGCCGAGAATCGCGGTATTGAGCTTATTTTATTCCACGGCCGTGGTGGTACGGTTGGTCGCGGTGGCGCGCCAGCTGCACAAGCACTTCGCTCACAACCTCCTGGTTCATTAAAAGGTGGTCTGCGTGTAACAGAGCAGGGTGAAATGATCCGCTTTAAGTTTGGTTTACCAGCTGTTGCTCTACAAAGCTTAAATATTTATGCCGGTGCAGTACTTGAAAGTAATCTGCTACCACCGCCAGAGCCGAAAAGCGAGTGGCGTGAAGTGATGGAGCTTATCAGTGCTGATTCGTGTGAGCATTACCGTCAAGTTGTGCGTCATGATGAAAACTTTGTTCCTTACTTTAGAATGGCAACGCCAGAGCAAGAACTCTCTAAACTACCACTGGGTTCTCGCCCAGCGAAGCGTAACCCGAACGGTGGGGTAGAGAGCCTTCGTGCAATTCCATGGATTTTTGCTTGGAGCCAAAACCGTTTAATGCTGCCTGCTTGGTTAGGTGCGTTAACAGGTCTTAAAGCTGCTTTAGATAAATATGGCATCGAGACACTTCACGAAATGAGCTTAAAATGGCCTTTCTTCCGTGCTCGATTAGAGATGCTAGAAATGGTATTTAGTAAAGCCGATAGTTGGTTAAGTGCTCATTACGATGATGCATTGGTAACTGAGCAATATAAACCACTTGGTGTGAAGCTTCGCCAAGAATTGATTGAGGCAATTGAGCTGGTGCAGTCATTAAGCCCACAAAAAAGCTTACTTGCTGACCAACCTTGGATCAAAGAGTCGATTGCACTGCGTAACCCGTACACTGATCCACTTAACTTACTACAAGTGGAGTTATTACGTCGTTCACGCGCAGCAGATGAAAACTCTGAAGGTGATATCGATAATGCCCTAATGATTACAATGACTGGTATTGCTGCAGGTATGCGCAATACAGGTTAATTGATGTCGTCAACTAATCGTGCATCGATTGGTAATGTAATCACAAACCGTGCGCCGTGCTTTGATGGTACGGCGCATATATTGCCTTTCAAGTTATATTTCACAGCATTAAAAACCACGTTCAAACCAAGCCCTAAGTGATGGCCACCTAAATTAGTGGTATAGAATGGGGTAAAAATTTCTTGCAGGATTGATTCCTTAATGCCTACGCCGTTGTCTTGATAGATAATTTTGACATAGTTATTACCTGCGCGGATGTTAATGTCTACCTTTCCTTCTGCTGTATGTGTAAAACCATGTTCATAGGAATTAATAACCAGAGTTTTTAGAATATCCTCTAAAATTGAAGGGCAGGAAGTAATGGCTACACTGTCTCCATCAACATGATAAGTAATTTTCTTACCTAAATATTTACTCATAGGCTCTAGTTTATGATGAATAAAGTTTTTTAATGGAATACTCGATAAGGGTTTGTCTAAGTTAATAGACACATTAAGTGCCTTAAATTCCTCAACAATACCTGCTAAACGGTTAATAGCTGAAATAACAAGATCCTTGGCCTTGTCGGTGTTGGTAATAAATTCATGGAAGTATTTGCTTGATAAGTTTTGTTGTTTAAATTTATCTGACAAAGACTCTAAATATTCGTCGATGAGTGAGCTTGCTGTGACAATTGTGCCTATTGGTGTATTTAATTGATGGGCCATGCCAGAGACTAATGAGGTTAAAGAGGCTATCTTTTCGATTTCAATTAAATGATCTTGCGTTTCATTTAATTGTACTAGTATCTTTTCAAGTTCTTGTTTTCGCTTATCAATATTATTTATCGCAATAAAAGAACCAAACAAGATGATTACCAAGCATATTGATATGACGATAGTAAGATCTTTAAACGCCTGCGCTTTTGTTGCTTTTACTTGCTCTGCGCGTGTAAGTTCTGCAATTTTGAGCTCTTTGGCTTTTGCATCAGCCTGCGCTAATGCTTTAGCTAAATTAACATTTGCTTGGCGTTTTAAAATTTCCGCATTGATCTGTGCATAGTGTTTGTATGCAATCAGTGCTTCAGCATACTGTTCTTGCTTTTCAAGTAGTTGTGCAGTCAACTTGGTTACTTCAAGCTGAGTCGTGATATCAGAGAGCTTAAAAGTATCTGTTTCAATCGAAGCGAGTAAATTAAGAGCTTTGTTCGCTGAATCTTGTGCATCGTATGTTTGCGCTAAACATAAAACCACACTTAAGTAATCACCGCTGTAGGCTTGAGTTTTTATAAGCTTTACAGCATCAGTTAGAAATTCTTCTGATTCATTTAACATACCTTTTAAACGTAATACCTTTCCCTTCAATACAAAACTTTTACTTAGATGAGCAGTAAAGCCGTGGCGTTGTTGTAATATTATCGCGTCATTTAATACATCTAATGCATGATCAAAATCACCTAAACCAATTAGCGCCATTGCAAGGTGGGTACTTGCAAACGACTCATCTAGGGGCTGATTCTCTATTTTTGCGGTATCTCTGTATTGTTCAAAAGCGATGGTAGCGTCACGGTAACGTTTTAAATTGAGGTTAATCAGAGCAATATTGATTTCGGTTTGTTGTAAAAGGTGCTTTCCGATTGTTTTTGCCACAGGTAATGCATCGCTATAATAGTGTAATGCATCTTGATACATGCCTAATCGGGCATAAATACCGCCAGATATGTTTAAGTAGCCATACATTAAATCCTTATTACTCGACTGTAATGCTATATCCATGAAATGAACTAGTGTTTTCATGGCTTGCTCTAATTCATCGTTTTCAAGTAAAAACCAAGCCTTATAATTTGTGATTATTGCTCGTTGTTCTAATGAAAATATTAATGTGTCAGAGGATAATAATGAATTGACTAGCTGTAGGGCATTGGTAGGAGAGCTGGCATAGGTTTTAGTAATTGAGGTTTCTATTTCCTTAAATTCAGTTTCTGTGATTGCTTGTGACAGAGCAGTACTTGTGAACAGCATCAAGCATAGATAAAACAGAAAACGAATTTTCATTACAATTAATCCTTTATACAAACCAGAGTAAGGATGGGAAGTGCATAATCCTTTCGTCTACATATGTGAGGTTATTTATTATGGATTTTAATTAGAAATAGAGTTATACGAAAAAGCTTAATAATGGATTAGAAAACTCATACATGTTCAAAAGGTAAATAGATTATGAAAGTAAGTAACATTTGCGGGCATAAATCCAATCCTTAAGTGTGAACTTTGCAACTGGTCATACCTATTTTATAGCTAGGTATTGACTAAGCAAGGCAGATCCATAAAATAGCCCGGCTTTTATTCAGCAACCATTAATTTTACCTTTACCCACGCATTTTAGAGTAACCTATGTCGAACGTGTCAACGTGCATCACTTATGATGCATCGACGTCTTTAGTGATGATGACGTTAAGAGGGACTGCAAGTGCACAGGATGTGATTAATTTTTACCAAATAGCCCATCAATATTCAGTATTATATGGGTCAGAAAAAATTCTTGTTGATGTATCTGAGTTAACCCATGACTTCGCACCAGCAGACTTGTTTACTATAATGCCAGTGATTGCTAACTCGTTAAAGCGAGCTGTATTAGCTATTGTGGTGAGTTTCGATGGCTTTATGCATGACTTATTTGTGCAAAAAGCTAAACGTTACAACCTTCAAGCCGAGAATTTTGAGTGTTTTAGTAAAGCTAAAAATTGGCTAGTTCATCAATAAACAGAGAAACTAGCTGAAATTCATTTTCTGTGTATATTTGCGCTTACAAAAAATGCCTATTTAACACTTTTTTTGTTGTAAATTTCGAGACACAGCGCGTTGAAACCTAGTATTTAAATGCATAACCTTTTAAACTGTTTAGCCAATTAATAATTATAATTTGTTATGACAGTAACTAGGAAAGACGTATCTAATTCTGTGTCAAGAACAACACCTTTTGACTTCAGTGATGAGCAAAAGCAATCTCTTTTTAGTCAGTTGAAAAGCCAACGTGGCATCTTATCTCAAGCTGATATTTTATTACTTTGTGAGCAACATCAGTTAACAGAGTCACAACTCTTAAAAGCGTGTGTACCTGTTGCGAGTTTGTTTTCTGTCGCACCAATTTCAAAATTCTATGTCGGTGCTATTGCACAAGGTAAAAATCAGCAAGGTGAAACGACATTCTATTTTGGTGCTAATGTGGAGTTTTCTCATCAAGCGCTAAGTTTAGTTGTTCACGCAGAACAATCTGCGATAAATAATGCATGGTTAAACGGTGCTCAATCAATAGATAAAATTGCGATCAGTGATGCCCCTTGTGGATACTGTCGCCAGTTTATGAATGAGCTCAGTACAGCGCAATCACTCGAAATATTACTTCCTGAAAGACACTTTACTTTACATGAGCTTTTGCCGTATTCGTTTGGGCCAACAGACTTAGGGAATAACGAAAGCTTATTCTCACAGGAAAAAAACGACGGTCATTTCGATAGTGTTAATGAGCTCGATCAGAAATTAGCTGAAACTGCACTAAAAGCTTACGTACCTTATACCGCGAACTACTGTAGCGTTAAAATCACGACTTTTGAAAACGGTAATTTTTACGGAAGCTATGCTGAAAATGCGGCTTACAGCCCAAGTTTATCACCGGTTCAAAGTGCTTTAAGTCAGTTTTATCTTGCTGGGTTAAAGTTTGATGATAAGACGGTTAAGTCGATCACCTTGTTAGAAACACAAGGGGCCGAAAATCAGTATGAGGTGGCTAAAAGTGTGCTGGCAAGTTTTGATAACCCACCAGCATTTGAGCACTGTATTGCTAAGCTAGTTAAAGATTAGTTTAGCAATAGTTTTGCAGCTTCAATGACTACGGCGACTGACTTTTTCTCAATCTCGCCGTGGTCAACATTAGGAATTTCTTGCTTAGTACGGTTTACTAATACACCAGCAACACACGCTGCGCGTAAGCCAAGTGCTGCACACATAGTGAAAAGTGTTGCTGATTCCATTTCATAGTTCATCACGCCAAGCTTTTGCCACTCTTCACAGCTGCCTTGTAATGAGCGAGGAACATAGCCTGAATAGGTATCGTAACGTTCTTGACCTGGATAGAAGGTGTCACTTGAAGCTGTAATGCCAATATGGAAATTAATGCCTAAATTATCACAAGCATTAACCATAGCTTGTGTTGCAAAAAAGTCAGATACCGCAGGGTAGCTCAATGGCGCGAAGTGCTGACTTGCACCATCTAAACGAACAGATGCTTGGCTAATTAAAATGTCGCCTTCATTAATGTGTGGTTGAATAGCACCTGTTGTACCAATGCGTAAAAAGGTATCAATACCTAGCTGGGCAAGCTCTTCAACAGCAATTGATGTAGATGGCCCACCAATACCAGTTGAACAAACTACCACGCTGTGGCCGTTTAACTCACCACGATATACATGAAATTCACGGGTCTTCGCTAAGCACTTTGGGTTATCGAGAAGTGTTGAAATGCGGGCAGAGCGATCAGGATCACCAGGGACGATTGCCAGTGTTGCACCGTTTAAGTCCTCACGAGTGAGCCCTAAATGAAATACCTTTTCCATTATTAAACCTTATTTTTGTCTAAAGCGTAATACTTTAATCATACGTGTTTAAAGTACAGGACAGATGTCCTATTAGATTACGAATGTTGCAAGATTTGCACAGATAACCTAAACCTAAAGATGTAACGATAAAAGAGGACCTATTATGCCTGCTTCATCATCTATGAGTAAACATCATGAATTTGCTCGCTGTTTAGAGAGTGCTCATGTTTCTATGGCTGCTCCGTTTCATTGGCTTGCTTTAGCGTTTAAAGATATTGCCAATGCGCCAATCCTAAGCTTAGTGTACGGTTTAGTTTTTACACTAATACCAGCAGCAATAATGTACTTTGTGTATCAATTTGATACACATCTTGTCATTTTGCCAGCGGTTGTTGGCTTTGCTCTTATTGGCCCTGCATTTGCGGCTGGGCTTTACGATGTTGCTTGGGAGCTAGAAAAAGGGCATAAACCGACCTTAATGCACAGTTTAAAATCAATGTTTAGAAACCCCGCTGGTGAATGGGGATTTGCAGTATTATTAATGGTGATTATGATTGTGTGGATGAGACTTGCTGCATTGATCCACGCACTGTATCCGAATGTTGTAGATCCTAGCTTTGAACAGCTATCTGCGTTTCTTACGCTTGGCTCGATAGTTGGCGGCATTTTGCTGGTAACAGTCTTTGCTATTTCAGCATTTACCCCGCAGATAATGATGGAAAGGCGCGTAGATATAATGACGGCGGTTATCTCATCGATGAATGCAGTAAAAACCAATGTAGGCGCAATGGTTGTTTGGGCTGCTTTAATAATATTCATGGTATTTCTGGGATTTGTCACTGGAACGGCAGGGTTCATTGTTATTATGCCATTATTGAGCTACGCGAGTTGGCATGCTTACATTGCGGTGATAAAAACTAAGAAGCCAAGGGGTTACGAATAATGAGTATTCACCTAGCTTGAATATAAATCTATTGCAGCAATCTAATGGGTTGCTGCAAAATTTGACTTTCCCTCCGTGCATGTTATACCTGCCAAAATACCACGCTCATAGAGTTATTGAGCACCCATAATGAGTCTCTTTAGAAATAATAAACTATAAATTTCAAGAGGTTAATTTTTCCTTCTTCTCATGATAAATGTGATGCTTGCATCGCGGTTTCTAGATTATGAGAAAGCGTAATTTTAACGATTACGAATGAATATGCAGTTATTTAGCAGCGGAGTAGAAATGAGTAACACACAAAAAGCATTTCACGAAAAACTAAGTCAATGTCTTTGCCCACCAGGCGATGGTGTTTTTACGGTAAATACAGCGAAAGAACGTAAAGATGCCTTACGAACAAAATTATACGGTCAGACAGAGAACGTAGACGTTCTTTGGAAAGAGTCATTAGAGACACTAGCCGACTCAGAACATAAAGCTGTGATTCTTGGGATCAGCTCTGATTGTGGTGGGGGTATTTTACGGGGTGCTAACTGGGGCCCGTTATTTTTACGTTCTACCTTAATTGATCAACAACCACAGGCTCGCGCGTTCGACTTAGGTGACGTTCGTGTTATTCCTCATTTATTGCATGATAAATACCTAAACGAAGCTACAATCACAAACTGTCAAAAAGCACTCTATGCTGATGAAAACAGCGAATACCATGTATCACCATTGTCTATCACTGAAGATGTCTGTGATGGGTTTTATGCCAACTACCCAGATAAAGGTATTTTCGGGATTGGCGGTGACCATTCAATCAGTTATCCGCTGACTAAAGCGTATTTGAAAGCAAAGCGTGATGCAGGTAAACGCACTGCAATTATCCATTTTGACGCACACACTGATTTACTTGTAGAGCGCTTAGGTATCGATTTATGTTTTGGTTCATGGTGTACACATATCCTTGAGTACCTACCTGCACCGCGTAACCTTATTCAATTTGGTATTCGTTCAAGTGGTAAACCGAAACAACACTGGGAAGAGACTTTTGGTGTTAAGCAACATTGGGCACATGAAATTATTGAGCGTGGTGCTAAAGCTGTTGCTGAAGAAGTAATTGCTCAGCTTAAAGCAGATAAGGTTGATGAGCTTTATGTGAGCTTTGATATTGATGCACTAGACGAGGCATTTGCTTCTGCGACAGGCACACCTGAAGCTGGTGGCTTAACACCACAGCATGCATTAGACATTTTGGTTGCTTTAGCTGATGAGTTTCCAATTACCGGGGCTGATATGATGGAAATTGCACCATTTACAGACAGCTCTTTGATTGGTCAAACGAGTTCTGAAACAACGCTTAAAGAAGGTGCAAAAATTTCCGCCTTTTTAATTGCTGCGATGAACAAGTAATTTGCCTTGATGCAACAGGGGAGTGTGTTACTCCCCTTACTCATTCCTTAGTCTTAAAAACATTCCATTATTCCTAACTACACGCTATATTATTATAAAAAATAATTATAAATTTGGTTTGTCTGCGATGTGGAAATCTCTAGCCTTGTTATTGCTTATTATTGCTAAACCTAGTTTTGCAGCAATAACAGTGGTAACTGAAAACTTTCCAAACTTCCAATATCAGAACGAACAAGGCGAGTTAGTTGGCTCTGTCGTGGGCAAAGTTAAAGCTGCCCTCGAAAAATCAGGGATGCAGTACGACATATCAATTAATACTTGGTCAATTACATACAATGCTGCTTTACGTGACGCAAACACGTGTATTTTTTCATTAGCACGTATTCCTTCCAGAGAGAAAAAATTTAAGTGGATACATAAACTTGAAGGCTTTTCAGCATCTTTTTATGCATTTAAATCTAATCGGCTGAGTATCAATAACCTCGATGATGCGAAAAAATATCGTACTGCAGTTCTAAAAAATAACTACTCCCATGTTTATTTAAAAGAGCAGGGTTTTAATGAAAATAAACAGTTAATCCTGCTTGATAGCTTTGAAAATATTTACGACATTCTTAAGAGTCGTCGTACAACTGTTGATTTAGTGGTATTAAGTGACCAACAATATCAATTTGAAAGTAAAAATGATCAAAGCCTTTCTTTTCTAGAGCCTGTTTATCAGCTACCTGTTGCACGCGCTGATTTATACTTTGCTTGTAACGGAAATATCGACCCAGTGACTTTAGATAAGCTCAATAAAGCCTTTGTTTCCAGTGATTTAAAATAGCACTTGTTGATTGCTATAAAGCAGTTATAATCAGCTGCTTTTTGACCTTTCTCGCCAAACTCTAAACAGCATAAGTGAGCAAAAAGTTGTTTGCATTCAACAGTCTGAATGCTTTTTACTAGGAGCCACAATGAGTGACTTACTCGTTATTATGATATTAATTTTGATCAGTGCGTTGTTTGCAATGAGCGAAATAGCTATTGCTGCATCACGTAAGATAAAATTAAGGGTCATGGTCGACGAAGGCAATAAAAAAGCCCAGGCAGTATTAACGTTGCAAGAGCAGCCGGGGGCATTTTTTGCGATGATACAAATTGCCTTGAATGCGATTGCTATTTTAGGTGGTATTGTCGGTGAGCAAGCTTTATCACCTTATATTGAACAAATTTTAGGGATGATTTATCAAGGCCCGTTACTAAGTCAAATTAGCTTTTTGATTTCGTTTTTTAGCATAACCTCATTATTCATTTTATTTGCAGATTTACTGCCTAAACGCCTAGCGATGATTATGCCAGAGGCTGTTGCTGTCAATGTGGTGTCTATAATGCGCTGGGTTACCTTTGCATTAACGCCATTTGTTGTGTTCTTTAATGGCACTACAAACTTTATTTTACGCGCCTTTAAAGTTCCGGCTGAACGAGAAGATATTGTTACCACTGAAGACATCGTTGCTATGATGGATGCTGGGGCTGAATATGGCAGCCTACAGCAACAGGAATATGAGTTAATAGGCAATGTGTTTGATTTGGAGGCCCGGTTTTTATCGAGTGTGATGACTCCACGTGATCAAATTGTATTTTTTGATGTAAAAGCTGATGCCCAAGAAGTCGCTACCAAAATTATTGAGCACCCGCATAATCACTTTTTAGTGTGTGATGGTAGTTTAGACAAATTAATTGGTTCGGTTGAATCAAAAGATATCCTTCGTAAGGTACTTAAAGGGCAAACTGCTGAGATAGATAGTGAGTTAATCAGCCGTGATATTTTTTACTTACCAGAAACACTCAGTCTTTCTGAAGCATTAAATACCTTTAAAAAAGCAGCTGAGCCATTTGCTGTTGTTGTTAACGAATATGCACTAATGGTTGGCATTGTCACTGTTAAAGATTTAATGAAAGGCTTTATGGGTGATTTGATCAGTCATCAGGGCGAAGAGTTAATTATTCAACGTGATAACACTTCTTGGTTAGTGGATGGCCTGACACCTGTGGTTGAGCTTGCTAAAGTACTAGAGATAGAAGAGTTTCCTGATCAATCACATTATGAAACTGTTGCCGGATTCCTTATTTATACGATGAAGCGACTTCCGAAGCGCGCCGAGTTTATACACTTTGGCGGGTTTAAATTTGAAGTGGTTGATGTTGAAGGAGTGAAGGTCGAGCAACTCTTAGTTACTCGAATTTCAGAAGAAAGCAATTAAGGCTGCTTGTGCAGCCTTTATTCAAAAGTATCTTTCACTATTGCCTTAGCTTGATGCACCATGTGTACGCCATTTGACCAACACTCAATGGGCTGCAGTGATGCATTATCAAGTAACACCAGATCTGCATCCGCATTGATAGTCACTCTACCTTTATTAATACCAAGCACATCAGCTGGATTTGAGGTAATAGCCATTAATGCGTGTTCAACCGATACACCATATTCTTGAACGGCTTCAACAAACGAGCTATGCAATGTTGATTCTTTACCAACTTCAAGACCTAATAGATTAAAGTTATCATCAAAAATAGGTAAGCTTGCATGACCATCAGAGCTCATGGTGAGCTTAGTCGGTTGTACATTATTTTTAAGGCAGTAAGCCAGTGCCTGCGCGGCTGAATATTCACCATGGGCAAGATCATACTCTGTCGTGCTTGTGGTAAAGTCGATAGTGCCACCCGCTTTGCAAAACGCCACGCCCGCATTGAGTAAAGCTAGATTACGATTCATATGCGTAGGATAAAACTGGCTAAGCGAAATATCAGTTAAGCTATCTATCTCATGTAATAAAGATAAGTGACTATCTACTGGACCTACATGAATACTAACCGTGCCTTTTTTACCACTTAACATGCCAGCCACTTTTGCTTCAGCGGCTAGTTCAGCAAGTTGCTGAGCCGTTGGCTGACTACTGCGATGATCAGAAATGGCGACTTCACCGACACCAATAAACTCCTCAATATACATAATGTCATTCGTTATTGAACCAGTGAGTGTTTTAGCAGGTAAGTGATATGAACCTGTATGGCAAAATACGTTTAACCCTCGTTCTTTAAGTGCTTTTGCTTTTGCAATTAAATTACTATGGGTTCGACTACTTGAGTCAGTACCAAGGGCAGCGATAACCGTTGTTGTACCATGCAATGTTGCATCTGTTAGGTTCATTTCAGGTGTTCTGCTAGCAAAACCAGCCTCACCGCCACCACCTGTTATATGGACTAAAGAGTCAACAAACCCCGGAGTTAAAATACAATTAGATCCATCAACGATGGTAACACCATGATAATTTTCGATATTAATTTCAGGCTGTATATCCACGATTTTTCCGCCCGCGATTAAAACATCTTGGTTTCCAAGCGGCGAAGGAGCGAAAATATCGGCGCCTTTTATAAGTGTTAACATAATTAAATCTTTTACTGATAGTTAATAAAATGTGCGAGAAAAATAAAACAACTAGCAAGGCCAAATAGCGCTAAGGTAAAACGCCAAATAAAGCTTGCCCACTCACTCCAATCAAGTTTAACAATGCCTAAACAGCCGATAAGGCTTGCTGAGGTGGGAATAAATATATTGGTTAGTCCATCACCTAATTGAAATGCCAGCACTACAATCTGCCGTGAAATATTTAATAGATCACCCAGTGGTGACATTAGCGGCATTGTGATTGCTGCCTGTCCTGAACCTGAAGATACAAAAAAGTTAAATACACTTTGAAATAATAGCATACCCCAAGCGGCGATATAGTCTGGTACAACTGAGATGCTGGTGGCGCTATAGTAAAGCAAAGTATTTAGAGTTGAAGGCGATGTTAAATCGCTACCGCCAAGTATTAAAATAACGCCTTTTGCTAAAGCAACCAAAAGCGCTGCGGGCAGGAGTTCTTGTGCACCCTCTTTAAATGCATTTGCGCTTTCATTTGCTGTTTGTTTTTTAAATAGACTAGCAATAACAGCAGAGGCTAAACCTAAGCAGAAGAACTGCGCAGCTAATTCAGGAATATAATACTGCCTTGCCATAACACCCCAAATAACCCAAATAATACCTGCAATAAAGGTTATTAAGATAAGCTTATCTGCGCTGTCTAAGCTAATTGACTTGTTATTTTCTTGAGCACTTAGGTTCTTTGCCGATCTGATTGAATTAGCATATCGGATAGTAAATAGAAGGCCAAATGAGGTAAAAACCAGCCACGCAACCATTCTGAATCCGGCACCAGAAAACACCGGGATCTCTGCAATTGATTGAGCAATTGCGATACTAAATGGGTTCATCCAAGAGGTAGCAAAGCCAATCTGTGTCGCAACATAAGTTGTTAATACAGTTAATTTTGCATCATAACCGAGTTGTTTCATAATGGGGAATAACACAATACAAAAGGCGATGGCTTCTTCACCCATACCAAATACTGCGCCTCCTAATGAAAAAAGCACAAATAGCAAAGGAATGAATATCCACTCTACGTGTTGTGTTTTATTAATCAGCGCCATAATGCCGTTATTAATCGCACCCGTTTTTAAAATAACGCCAAAGGCGCCACCTGTGATTAAAATAAATGCCATTACCCCGATGGCTGCACCATATTTATCACCAGAGACTAAGCCTTCAAACAATACATTGGCTAGACCAATGCCTCCTCCTTCTGCAAAAAGGGCAGGTGGTGTATGTTCTGTTGCTTTTTGATACTGTGATAATTCAACACTGTGACTATCTTGTTCGGCATTAAACACACCGGGTGTTATAAATAAACTGGCTAAATAGGCGATGACTGCGACGCATAACAAAATGATGCTCGCATCAGGCATCGCAAACTGTTTGTTTTTCATAAAGTCACTTAACGATTGTTCGAAGAATGTGAGAAAAGCAAGGTATTGTAGCCCTTGCTGAGAAAGATTAACACTGAGAGCCGCGAGTTTGAGTTATTGATAACACAAACTTAGCAATGTGGGCGACATAGAGCCGCCCACATTAATGTTAAAAGCGATAGCTCAGACTCAACGTATAGCGAGTGCCATATGCATTATGATTGGTTGAATCAAACCCGCGGCTTGAGCCATATAGCTTAGGGGGTTCTTTATCGAAGATATTATCAATACGAGCGCGGATTGATAATGCATCATTGACAAAATAGCCAGCTGATAAATCCCATACTAACCAGTCATCAACGTCACGTTTTAACTCCTCGTTAAGCTCGCCAAGCTCTTCTAGTTCGTCTATTTCACGACCACGCAGCCCTTCGATATCATCCTCATAACTACTGGTATAATTGGCACCGAGATTTAAGTAATAACTCTCAGCTTCCCAATCAATAGAAAATCTGCCTACATTTTCAGGGTAGCGATAAGTACCAATTAGTTTTTCGATTGCATCTGAGCCAGGTTTATTTCGCTCAAACTCTAAATAGTGTGTACCATCGAAAGCGAGTGTTAAATTACCTTTTGCAAAATTAAATCGATGATCAAATTTAAAATCGATACCTGCTAATGTCTGGGTGCCAGTATTTTCAAGAGGAATAACATGGTCTCTAAATAATGGCAGGAATAGCTCATCTTCTCGCGGGTTAAACTCACTAATATAGTTTGTGAGGATCTCTGAAAGATTAGCGCCATCACTTTCGATATTGAGTCCAGCATTATCGGTTACTTCACACAGCTGCTCCTCGTACGAAATACCTTGTTGACCTTGTGGTACTAGCCCACAGTGACGAAGAGAAGCATCTGTAATAGCTCTATCTAGCACTGCAGTCATATTGGTATCGATAACTTGTTCGTGATCAAAATGCCAATAATCAACCGTTAAGTTAGTATTTACAGATGGGCTCCATGCAAAGCCAATGCTGAGCGCTTCAGACTCTTCGGCTTTGAGTGCTTGATTACCGAGTTCTAGGCTGTTAACACTGACCTCGGTGCCATCACCCATACAATATAAATCTGCAACAGCCTGATTAGCACCGCAATCGAAGCGTGATTGTGTGGTACGTAATTTTACGCCAGCTTGAGTTAATGAAGGTGCTCTAAACGACGTTGACCAAGAACTTCTAATGATAAGAGAATCTGAAGGACGATAGCTTAAACCAACTTTAGGGTTAAACGTTCCACCAAAGTCATCGTAATGATCGTAACGACCAGCGACTTGCAGTTCTAGCTGCTCAGTGAGTGGCACATTCAACTCTAAAAATGCAGCGTACTGAGTACGATCGGCTTCAGACAAGCTAGAGCCGAAACCAAATACATCTACCAAATAACCATTTTCAGGACGGGCTTGTGAGTCTAACGACGGAATATCTTTTAATTCTTCTCGTCGAGCTTCAATACCAAATGCAGCATAAATGGGTAACTCATTAAACGTAAATAAATCGCCATTAAAGTTTAAATCCCAACCGTATACTGTACTTTCACCGCTTCTACTTGGGTTTGCTTTTGCAAGATCAAGCACTGCATCGTTATTACTATCCCCCTGTAAAAACGGGTTGTAGAACGTCATTAACTGACCTTGTGCACAATTGAGCTGTGTTCCATCGTATGTAGCTAATGATCCGTCAGAACATAATTCACCAGTGATAGCTGCATGAAATTGATAGCGGTTATAAATACCATCAATTGCTTGTTGCTCTGACTTAGAACGAGAAAATGTTACACCTGACTCCCAACTCCAATCACCAATGTAACCGGCAAGGCTACTGACTAAGCGAAAGTTTTTGGTTTCGACTTCAACCGTTCGTGGTGAATTAAAGCGCGCATCAAATGCAAAGCCATACACATCTCGACCCGCTTGAGTGGTAAATGGATCAATATAAAGCTGGTCCATCAGCTCGTTACTGCCGTCAGCGCTATCATAAATAAATAACGCATCTTCAATAATATAAGGGCCGTCTTCGTCGTTTATTTGATTGATAGGGGCTGGTGATGAATACGCTTTTGATTTAGTTTGGCTATAGAAGAAATCGGTATGCCAATCTAAATCACCTAAGTTGCTGTTAAACATAAAGCCAGTTGATATGCTTTCAAATGGGGTTTCTAGGTAATCATCTTGGTTAGCATAGTAAGCACAAATTTGCTCCCCATACTCAGTCGTAACAAGTTCTGTTTTACAGTTTGGCGCAGGTAGCTCATTGCCATCTCGACTACTGTAGTAATAAATGTTCGGCGAGTTCTCAAGTTTGGGTAAGTATGAGTAACCATTCACTAAATTTGGGGTTGCGGTATAGCTTCTGTCGGTCGCTTTAAAGGCATTGCGATCGTAAATATCGGCAAATACCGTTAAGTTACTCTCACCTATATTCGTGCCGTAAACTAAGTTAAGTTGTTTCTTACCTTCGTCATGACTGTCAAAACTATTGGTGTAAGAAGTGTTTACTTCAGCTCCTTGAAAGTCATCTTTAAGAATATAGTTAATAACACCAGCAACAGCATCAGCCCCATATATTGCCGATGCACCAGTGGCGAGAATATCAATGCGCTCGATTGCGGCAAGTGGAATTGAGTTCACATCAACAAAGTTTTCAGTGCCTGCAGCGAACGAGCTCGGCGCGACACGACGGCCATTAATCAGTGTTAATGTAGCTGAGGGCCCCATACCACGAAGGCTGGCAGCAGATTGACCCGCTGGCGTTGAGGTTGATGTACCACCACTTTCAGATGTCGAAAAGGTACCTGATCCGCCTTTGAATACAGATAAATCTTTTAATAACTCATGAATAGTGTTCGCTCCTGAGCGCTTGATTGCATCTTGGTCAAGCACGGTAAGCGGGATGGTTCCTTCTAGATCAACCCCTTTAATTCGTGATCCTGTTACTTCTACTCGTTCAATTTTTTCTGATTGTTGGTCGTTTTGAGCATACACAGCATGAACTGGGCACAGCACAGCGCTGATTGCTACAGCAATTGATAACTGATGAAACATATTGATTTACCTTTGTCTTATACCAATCCGCAAAAATACTTAATTAAGCGAATTGGTATTAAATACCCACGGCAAAACCGTGACATTTTAAATAATTGTTATAATTTTTTAGACAGGGCAGTGGGTTATAGACACAACTAGCCCCTCACAGGAAGTGAGGTGTGGCTACTCGTCAAACCACTCCGAAAGGTAGTGTGGAGAGTAGAAATATGTACAAAGCGATAATGCGTTTTTCAACATAATTCCAATCCGTAAGGTCTTTTGACAAAGCTAGTAATACAGTGCTAGCTTACTCGCGTTTTAAATGTTCCTTTTTTTTATAGCAAGCAACAAAAAGCTGTGCAAGTAATTTTCTAATATTTTTTTACAAGAGTGTAACAATATGAACATCCTTAAGGAGCAAAGTGCTAAATACCACATTGGGTTTATTTTTGGGGTATTTAGTGTTGTTTTCGCGTCATTTGGCAGTAAAGTTTATGCAAGTGAGCAACAGCAAACGTTAGTTTTAATTGGTGGGGCATTGACAACCTGCTCAAGTATGAGCCCTAAAAATTGCCTTTCTAATAAACAGATCAGTGGTAAACAAACTAATCAATTTCGATTAAATAATGATGCTTTATCTGCAATAAAGACAAACTGGCCAACAAATAATGAAAAAAATCGCCAGCAAACGCTTAAGTTGTTAGCACAGATTGCACGTCAACAGTCTGATGTGAACACTAAAAGTGATATTTTATGGGCATGGCGTGATTTAGATAATACGTTATTGAACGCGTTAACAGATAAAGAGTATAACTTCGTGCTAGATACTCTCGAAGTTCCTGTGTTAACAACCGATTCTACAAGACAAAAAGAGCAAGTTAGTGTACCGGATAACAATGAAAGTGCAGCAAGTGATATTTTAGACTTTGTGTCTGCTTCGTTAAAAACAACGGATGAATCACCAACCATTTTAGCGGTTACAGCTTCAAGCAGAGACCCTTATGAATCAGCAGATTTTTATGAAGGATTATTAAGCTTTAATGGTGTCGAATCAAAGTGGTTACCTTTAACACCCGCTTTAGCAAGAGCGATTACCAGTAAGCAATGTGAGAATTTAGATGCTTTACGTACTGAGACAATGGCTGTTTTTAACCGTGAGACTATTTACCCTGACCGAATTAAGGCCGAAAAAGCGCTTTGTGATCAAGGGGTAGAGCATTTAGTTAAACTGATTGAAAACGCAACTGGCATTATGTTTAACGGTGGTGATCAGAGCTTAACTAGACAGGTGCTTTTTGATGATAACGGCAAGCAATACCCTTGGACCCATGCAATTTTACAAAGGCCATTACTTGTTGGCACAAGTGCAGGAACAGCCTTGCAAAGTGGTGGTAAGAATGCCTATGGTTCGGTGCCTATGATTTCTAATGGGACTAGTTTAGCAGCATTAAGAGCTGGAGCATTTGCTGTTTCACCACCGAGTGAGCGCTGTAAAAATGAATGTGATAATAGCCTTTCAGCAGATTCATTAACCTATGAAAAACAAGGCGGTCTAGGTAGCTTTACTTACGGGGTTCTAGATACTCATTTTAGCGAGCGCAACAGAACCATGCGTTTGGCTAGATTACTGGCAGATTCAGGGCAAAAACATGGTTTTGGCATTGATGAAACTACGGCGCTTGTATCAATTCGAGCAGGTGAAACTGCATTAATGACGGTGATTGGTAAAAGTGGTGTAGTACATGTTCAATCAGACGCTAAAAACAAAGGAGCAATCAGTTATTGGCCTGCAGGGGCGGTTATTGATGTAACAAAGGATGGTTTTAGTCTTGCGAAGCGAACTGTTGATAATGCACTGCCTAGTATTAAAATTCCTCGATTACCGATGCAGCGTTTTGGCACTATTTTCTCTGATGCTAAATTGCGCTCGCTTGTGCAAGCTATGTGTTTAACTCAAGAGCAACAAGCTGTAGCCCAGCATGATGAGTTTCTACTCGATTTAAATGCTACTGAAGTTACGCATTACTACCGTGTTAATAAAAGTAGTACGGGCTGTGCTGTAGAGAATCTAGCCTTTAGTGTTAAATCCTTTTAACACTATAAATTACTGAAAAAGTAGTAGATTATTTGTTCGTTATTAGTTAGCGTAACACTAATAACGAACAAATCATGGAATGAGTTAATGAAATATAATCTACTACTTTTATTTATTTTTGGCTGTTTGTTTGCTTATTTATCTATTCCATTAGTAGGGGTTGGCTCAGCTTTAGCGATCCCTAGCGAAATTCTTACACCTCTTTATGATTTGTCACCTAAATTTGCTTTAACAGTGATTGATATTGTTACGTTAGGTATCCCACTAATAGCATTACTTTTTGTGTTCTTATTATTAAGTAAATGCCTCTACCTAAAAGACAAAGCGTATTCATATTTTATATTACTGACACCTTTTTTAGCACTGCATTTATATTTTGCTGTTAACACCTTTTCTGCAAATTTTGATAATACGACTTTGCTTGCAAGTTTGCCTAAGTATCTATTATTAATAATTTTTGTGGCTCTGTTTTCTAATCATAAAAAACCGAACTTTAGTTGATGTAAGTCATACGCGAAAGTTCAACATATAAGCTAATCTCTAATTAATCAGTGAACGAAGTTGGTCATAGAATGAAAAAATTACTGCTATTAACAAGTGGGGGTGATTGCCCTGGGCTAAATGGGGTGATCAGAGCTGTGGTTAAAGCAGCCGAACATGATGGCAATTGGCAGGTATATGGAAGCCGAAGAGCTTACTGTGGTGTTCTTGAAAAGCCAAATGATATTATTCACTTAACTAGTGAAGTAGTGGCCGGTATTCATGTTCGTGGCGGCACAATTCTAGAAACAGTTAATAAAGGGAATCCTACCGCATTTCCTGCAGAGATAGCAGGCGAGCAAGTATTTATTGACCGTTCAGATGAGTTAATAAGTATTGTGAAACAATTGGGGTTTGATGCAGTCATTAATATCGGGGGCGATGGTTCTCACAGAATCTCTCAGCATTTATTTGAGCATGGCTTAAATATCGTAGGCGTGCCAAAAACCATTGATAATGATTTATATGGCACTGATTACACAATTGGTTTTCAAACTGCCGTTGACACTGCAACAGAAGCCATTGATCGATTAATACCAACTGCGCAAAGTCATAATCGAGTTATTGTGACGGAAGTTATGGGTCGTGATGCGGGTTGGATTTGTTTACATTCAGCAATTGCAGCAGGCGGTGAAGTAGCACTTATTCCTGAAATTCCCTACGATATTGAAGCGATTAAAGCAAAACTTAAATCACGTTTTGATAATGGCCATGGATTTGCAAATATCGTTATTTCAGAGGGAGCTAAACCTGTTGCAGGAAGTGTTGTAAGTAAACAATCAAGTGAGTTTGGCTACGAAAACCCAGTGCTAGGTGGAATTGCTGAGCAACTAGCCTCACAGATCCGTATTGCACTTGACCTTGATGTAAGAGTTACTGTGTTAGGGCATATTCAACGTGGTGGCACACCCAATGCGTTTGATAGGGTGCTTGCAGCAGAGTTTGGGGTGCAAGCATTCGAACTTGTTAAGAAAGGCCAGTTTGGTTTTATCCCCGTAAGTAAAGAGGGTGAAATTAAACCAATCAGTTTAAAAGCCGCAACTTCTGAATATCGTGTTATCCCTTTAGAGCATTCATTAATAAGCAGTGCCCGAGCAATGGGTATGTGCTTAGGTGACTAATCAAGCAGTTCTAACTGATAGTTTTAAAATGATTTTCTTAACTAGCTGCTAAATTATTCAATTAGCAACTTATTTGTTGCACAAAAAACACACTGCAAAGCAAGCAAAATATTTAATGTAAAGATACTTAAAGGTGGTTGATCTGTGCCTTGTTTAGTTTAGAATGATCGTTCACTCTAAATTAAGGAACTACACATGCAGCGCTCTCGCATTCCATTTTTTGCAGTGTCAGCTTTGGCTGGTGCTGTTTTATTATCAGGCTGCGGCCAATCAGAATCGGCTCAAGGGCAATCGCAGGCAGCTCAAGCTGTACCTGTTGGTGTTATTGAGATGCAAAGCAAACCACTTACGCTAACTAAAGAATTGCCAGGTCGTGTGGCTGCTTCACGTATCGCGCAAATTCGTCCACAGGTTAACGGTATTATTCAGTCTCGTATGTTCGTTGAAGGTGCTGAAGTAGAAAAGGGCCAAGCCTTATATCAAATTGACCCATCTACATTTGAAGCAGAGGTCGCTACCAGCAAAGCCGCTATTACTAAAGCTCAAGCAAGTATTGCTAATGCCAAAGCAAAAGCTGAACGCTATAAAGAGCTATTGAATATCAAAGCTGTCAGTCAGCAAGATTATGATGAAGCGGATGCGGCATACAAAAGTGCAAAAGCCGACTTATTGACTGCTCAAGCACAGCTTAAAACCGCTGAAATTAATTTAAACTACAGCAAAGTGTTAGCACCAATTAGTGGTCAAATTGGTAAATCGGATGTCACTGCCGGTGCCCTTGTTAGCGCTAATCAAGCAACAGCATTAGCTACTATCACTCAGCTTGATCCAATCTACGTTGATTTAACACAGTCAAGCAGTGAACTAACACGTTTGAAAAAAGCTATCGCCGCAGGTGAACTTAATAAAGATGCCGCTTTACATTCAAAAGTTGAATTAAAAATGGAAGATGGCAGCACTTATCAACACAAAGGCACATTACAATTTTCTGAAGTAACCGTTGATCCAAGTACTGGCTCTGTGACTTTACGTGCTGAATTTCCTAACCCTGAAAAATTACTTCTACCGGGTATGTATGTTCGCGCAGTGATTGTTGAAGGTGTGAAAAGTGATGCGATTTTAGCACCACAACGTGGTGTGAGCAGAAACACCAAAGGTGAACCTACTGCCATGGTCGTAAGTAAAGATAACACCGTTGAAGCGCGCGTACTTAAAACTGACCGTACTGTAGGCTCAAACTGGTTAGTGACAGATGGCCTAAATAATGGCGATAAGCTGATTGTTGAAGGTTTACAGAAAATCCGTCCAGGAGCCCCAGTAAACGCAATGCCAGCAGAATCAGTAGCTAACAGCCAGTAACGGAGAAACTTAATGTCACGATTTTTTATTGATCGGCCCATATTTGCATGGGTACTTGCTATCGTTGTTATGCTGGCAGGTATCTTAGCAATTAGAAGTTTGCCGGTTGCGCAGTATCCATCAATTGCACCGCCTGCAATTAGTATTCAAGCCTCATACCCTGGTGCGTCGGCCCGTACTTTAGAAGATACGGTTACACAGGTTATTGAACAAAAAATGAAAGGGCTCGATGGCTTGCTCTACATGTCGTCAACCTCTGAATCGAACGGCTCTGCGACTTTAACGTTAACCTTTAGTGCAGATACCGACCCTGATATCGCACAAGTTCAAGTGCAAAACAAATTGTCGCTTGCAACACCTTTATTACCAGAGGAAGTACAACGTCAAGGTGTCTCGGTTGCTAAATCTGCACGTAACTTCTTAATGGTTGTAGGCTTTGTATCTGAAGACGGTAGCATGAACAACATCGATATCGGTGACTATGTTTCATCTAACGTACTTGATATTATTTCTCGTGTTAACGGGGTGGGTGAAGTACAACTTTTTGGCTCTCAATATGCAATGCGTATTTGGTTAGATCCAGCTAAATTACTTAAGTACTCATTAACTCCTGCTGATATTAGCGCTGCAATCAGTGCCCAAAATGCACAGGTGTCGGCAGGTCAACTTGGTGCCTTGCCAGCAGTGAGTGGCCAACAACTGAATGCAACAGTGACTGCGCAAAGCCGCTTACAAACACCTGAGCAATTTAGAAATATCTTTGTAAAAACCAATGCTGATGGCTCTGTTGTTCGTTTAAGTGACGTTGCCGATGTTGAATTAGGCGGTGAAAACTATGGTGTTGTCGCTCGTTTTAACGGCAAACCGGCATCAGGTTTAGGTGTTAAGCTTGCAAGTGGTGCTAATGCGCTTGATACAGCTGATGGCGTAAAAGCGGCACTTGCAGAACTTGAGCCTTTCTTTCCTGAAGGTTTAACAACCGTTGTACCTTACGATACAACGCCGTTCGTATCACTTTCAATTGAGAAAGTAGTTAGCACTCTAATTGAAGCTGTTGTGCTGGTATTCTTGGTCATGTACTTATTCTTACAGAACTTCAGAGCAACACTTATTCCAACTATTGCAGTACCTGTTGTATTGCTAGGTACGTTTGCCATCTTACAAGTGTTTGGCTTCTCAATTAATACTCTCACCATGTTTGCTATGGTCCTTGCCATTGGTCTACTGGTTGATGATGCGATCGTTGTTGTTGAAAACGTTGAACGTGTAATGACCGAAGAGAACTTGTCTCCTCTTGAAGCGACACGTAAATCAATGGATGAAATCAAAGGCGCGCTTGTGGGTATTGCCATGGTGCTCTCGGCAGTATTTGTGCCTATGGCGTTCTTCCCGGGCTCTACAGGTGTTATTTATCGTCAGTTCTCAATCACCTTGGTAACGGCAATGAGTTTATCAGTGCTGGTTGCGTTAATTCTAACGCCGGCCCTTTGTGCAACAATGCTAAAACCAAGTCATGTTCATAATGATAAGTCTTTATTTGGTCGTTTCTTCCTTGGTTTTAACCGTGGTTTTGATAAAACAAACTCGGGTACACAAGGTTTTGTGTCTCGTATGATCAAACACAGTAAACGCTATTTACTTATTTACGGTTTAATCGTGGGTGGCATGGTGTTTATTTTCTCACAATTACCATCGGCATTCTTACCAGATGAAGACCAAGGTATTTTGTTTAACCAAGTAAGCCTACCAGCTGGAGCAACAACAGAACAAACCTTAAAAGTTGTTGAAAAGATGGAACACCACTTCTTAGAAGATCAATCAGAAGCGGTTAAATCTATCTTTACGGTAACAGGTTTCAGCTTTGCAGGTTCTGGGCAAAACGCAGCAATCGGCTTTGTTGGCTTGAAACACTGGGATGAACGTCAACGCCCTGATTTATCAGTAGGCGCTGTTGCTGGTAAAGCCATGGGATACTTCTCAACCATTAAAGAAGCATTTGTGTTTGCTTTCCCACCGCCTGCGGTTGTTGAGCTTGGTACTGCAAATGGTTTCACTTTATACCTACAAGACCGTGTTGGTTTAGGGCATGACAAACTACTTGAAGCTCGAAACATGTTTTTAGGTATGGCGGCACAAAACCCTGTGTTATCGGGTGTGCGCCCAAATGGTCAAGAAGATAAACCAGAGCTGGAGCTTGATATTGACTTAGCCAAAGCTGAAGCATTAGGTCTGACTCAAGCAGATATCAATAATACGTTATCAACGGCTTGGGGTAGTCGCTATGTAAATGACTTTATTGACCGTGGTCGTGTTAAAAAAGTGTATTTACAAGGTACGCCTGAATCACGCATGGTGCCAGAAGATTTAGACAAGTGGTACGTGCGCAATGCCAATGGCGATATGGTGCCATTCACTGCGTTTGCTCAATCTTATTGGACTTATGGCTCGCCGCGTCTTGAGCGTTATAACGGTTTTTCAGCGATGGAAATCCAAGGTGCCGCTGCACCGGGTTATAGTACAGGTCAAGCGATGGCCGAAGTTGAGAAAATGGTTAAGAAGTTACCGCCAGGTGTGGCGTTCGAATGGACAGGTATTTCATATGAAGAGCGTTTAAGCGGTGGTCAAGCACCATTACTTTATGCACTTTCATTGTTGGTTGTATTCCTTTGTTTAGCGGCGTTATACGAGAGCTGGTCAGTGCCTGCGGCGGTTATGCTAATTGTACCGCTTGGGGTATTTGGTGCGTCGATTGCCTCATTTGTATTTAATTTATCAAATGATATTTATCTACAAGTGGGTCTATTAACCACTATTGGTCTGGCATCAAAAAATGCCATCTTAATTGTAGAGTTTGCGATTCATAAAATGGACGAGGGTATGAAACTTGTCGATGCTGCTGTTGCTGCTATTCGCCTTCGTTTACGTCCAATCTTTATGACATCAATGGCATTTGTGTGTGGTGTACTACCACTTGCAATTGCATCAAGTGCAGGTTCGGGTGCACAAAACGCACTAGGTATTGCTGTTATTGGCGGTACTCTTGCGTCATCGACCATCGTTGTGTTGTTTGTGCCATTGTTCTTTGTATTGGTGCGCCGTGTATTCCCTGGCAAAACAAAGTCAACCAAAGAGGAGCAGGCATAATGAAAGCTAAACTTATCTCAGTGTCTGTTGCTGCACTTATGTTATCTGCCTGTAATATGGCGCCAGATATGGAGCAACGTGAATTACCCGTTGCTCAAAACTATGATGTTCAAGGTACTGCAGGTGATATCAATGAACTTAATTGGCAGTCATTTTTCACTAATACTCAGCTGCAACAATTGATCGCACTAACACTTGAAAACAACAAAGACATTAAAACTGCTGCACTTAATGTGCAGCAGGTAAGAGCGATGTATCAGATTGAAGATTCTGCGCTTTACCCAAGCATTGATTTAAATGCATCGGGAACCCGTCAGCGTCTTCCGGCAGATTTATCTGGTACTGGTCAAGCGACTATTTCTGAAAACTATTCAGCGACTGTTGGCTTAACTGCTTACGAAATTGATCTTTGGGGCAAAGTGCGCAACCAATCAGAGCAAGCTTTACAAAACCTCTATGCCGCTGAATACAGTTTAACCAGTGTGCGCATTAGCTTGATTTCGGAATTAGTGAATGCGTGGCTTAACTATGCGACGGATAAAGAGCTATTGGCGCTTGCAAACGAGACTTTAAAGTCTCAGCAGGAGTCTTTAGAACTAACCCGTAAAACATTTGCTCTTGGCGCTGCGTCTCAGTTAACGCTATCGCAACTGGAAAGTACAGTAGCAACCGCTAAGGTCGATATTGCAAACTATCAGCGCTTACTAAAGCGTGATAAAAATGCTCTCGATTTTCTAGTGGGTAAAACCGTCACTGCTGATTTACTACCTAATCAAAATATAGATGATGTACTGAACTTACCGGATGTGCCTGTGGGGTTGCCGTCAGAGTTACTGACGCAACGACCAGACATTAAGGCCGCTGAGCATGATTTATTGGCAGCTAATGCAAATATTGGTGTGGCAAAAGCGGCATTCTATCCGAGTATAAGTTTAACCGCCAATGCCGGAACGGCCTCTGCTGATTTGAGTAATCTTTTTGATTCGGGCTCAGGTACATGGAGTTTTGTACCATCGATTAACTTACCTATCTTTAATATGGGTCGTAATCAAGCCAATCTCGATGTTGCAAAGGCACAACAAGAAATGGCGCTTACTAGCTATGAGCAAACCATACAACAAGCATTTAAAGAAGTATCTGATGCCCTTGCTGATCGAGAAGGTTATATGCATCAGCTAGATGCACTCAGTGATTTGTACCAAAGTAATGAGTTATCTTTTACTTTATCAGATGCGCGTTTTCAAAAAGGAGCAGACAGTTACTTGCAAGTGTTGGATGCGCAACGAAATTGGTACAGTGCTGGGCAACAGTTAATTTTGGGTAAACAAGCGTATCTTGCTAGCCAAATTAATTTGTATAAAGCACTTGGTGGTGGCTGGAATGCGCAAAAAAATGTGCATTAAAACAGCAAAAGCATAATTTATTTAAGGTTTTGCAGGATCTTAGTTGTTTTGACTCTCCTGTGATATTAAGATCCTGTAAACCTTGTTTAAGTAAAAGTTAACCATTTCAAAAGAGCTTGGAGAAACCATGACGCAAAAAACGAAAAGACACAATGACCCTGCGCTTGCTGAGGCAAGACGTAATCAAGTGCTTTGTGCTGCAGCGGATTGTTTTCGACGTAAGGGCTATCATGGCGCGGGAATGGCTGAAATTTCTAAAACAGCAGGTATGAGTGCAGGCCATATCTATAATTATTTCGCTAGTAAAGAAGCGATTATAGAATCGATTGTTGAGCGTGATATGGAAGAAATGTTCTCAATCTTTAAAGAGTTTGCAGATAAGCCGGGCGATCGTGTCAACGTGTTGCTAGATGGACTCGATAGAGGTGTTGAGCGCCATACCGATTTAAATCAAGGTGCGCTTGATTTAGAAATGCTCGCAGAAGCTGCGCGCAATGAAAAAATAGCTAACTTACTACGTGGCTCAGATACCCATGCCCGTGACTCAATGCGCGAATTGTTAGTTGGTGAAAGAGGGCCGTTACAAGGTACCGCACTTGAAGAAGTGAATGCCCGTATTGAAGTGATGTTTTCTGTGATGGGGGGGCTCTTGTTGCGTAAGATGCTTAATCCTTCTTTAAACATTAGTGAGCTTTTAAAAGCACTTCGTCCAGCGATGAAAACCTTATTGTTACCCTTTGAATAAAGCGCTTATTAAAAGCGCTCTATAGACCATTGGATTGCCATAATGGCAATTAGCACTGAGCCTGCTGGCATAATAGCTTTTTTGTACCAGGAGTTATTTCTAAGTAGCATTAGTAGTGGTAAACAGATTGCTAAAATAACCAGTTGACCAATCTCAACCCCTAAATTAAACGCTAATATGCTCATTAGCTGGTATTCATTTGATAAGCCAAGCTCACCTAACACACTCGCAAACCCCATCCCGTGGAGTAGACCAAAACAGAAGGTGATCCAACCTAAACGCACAATCATTGGCCAAATATTATTTATTGCAGCAAATAATACAGAAAGCGCGATACCTAATTCTACCCATCGGGTGTTTGGCGATATGATATTCATAGCCGTTGCTGTTAGGGTCATTGAGTGAGCAAGTGTAAAAGCGGTGATGATCCAAGCTGTATCAATTAGAATTTGTTTTTTAGACTCGACACGTTGCCACTGTCCTTGCTTACGAACTAACACACAGCCCAGCAATAGGGCAATTAAGAACAAAATATGATCGGTGCCCATCCAAATATGTAATATGCCTTGCTGCACATATTCAATAAACGTTTCTGAATAGCTCGTTTCATCAAAACTAAAAATTTGAGTTTGTTCATTTAAAGTAAAAACCCGGCTTATATTTCCAATTGCAGAAATGGCTTTGTGATTCGCATCGACTTCGAACAATGCACTGTAATTTATAGAAAAGCTTTGGCTATTTGGGCAGCTAATTTGTATAGGGGTAACGATATATGATTCATTAAAATGTGAGTCAATCTTTAAATCACCCTCACTGTTAATTGCACATAATTCATTATTTTGCTGTGCGCTAATCTTTTCAACTAGGTATTGATGAATAGCTCCTTTTTGATTTTTAATTTCTTGCCAAGTGATCACGTCATCTGCATTTTTATCAAATTCGACAACGTGTTCTAAGTCCATCACAGCCACTTTCCATTGACCATTTAGAGTTAATTGTTCATTTTCGGACTTCGTTAATTCTAAGTATGCCGTGCTAAGTTGGTGAGCGTTTAGTTCAAAACTAAAGACCAAAAGAATTAAAAAGACAGATGATAAGATTTTCATATATTTCCTCAATTAATGAGCCCTGTGAGTTCAAGCAGACGTTTATCGCTTTGTAGTTTCGCTTGTTGCCAATTTATTCGAGCCCAATACTTGGCCTTGGTCATATTCCTATTTATAGTTAAATAATACCAAGCTAAATCACTTGCGTGATAGGTGTCTTGTCTCAATTCTCTGAGTGTTACTCGCTTTGCCATCTGTTCTTGCCATTTAGTCGATTGGCTTTTAACTTTTTCAGCTTGTGCTAAACGCAGTAAAATAGCATCTTCAAGGTTGGCATTTTCAGATGTTAAAACGGCTAAAGTAGAAAGCACTGCCGAGCCATTTTTTTGAGCTAATTGTGCATCAGCCCAAAGAACCACTAGACTTACAGGTGCCGTTTTTAAATCAACGTTACTAAGATATGATAAAGCTTGTTCTGTATAGCCTAATCGATATGCCATTTCAGCGAGTACATGACGAGTATTAATACTCATAGATGAAGAGCTCGCTATTTTTTGAAGCCCTTCATAGCTTTGTTTCAGTTCTCCATTTTGACTTTTAACATCTAGAGAACATGTCGATATTGTTTCAATGCTTGCCAAGCCAAACAATGATAAACACTGACCTAGCGCTTCATTAAATTTACCCTTTACCATCAATAAATTAGCTTTAAGTAAAATAGCATTAACGTGCTGAGGAGCTTGGTCGGTTACATCACTGAGGATCCGAATTGCCTCGTCAAATTGATGTTCACGTTGTAATAGTCGTGCATAAAAGTAATGTATATCAGGATCATCGGACTGTGTAACTTTATGCTCTAAGTAACGCTTTAAAATACCTTGATTGCTTTCGGTGTTACCAACATGTTGGCTTTCTGAAAAAAGCTTGTTCAGCTGTGCTTTAGTAAAGTCGGTTTTGATCTTCTTGCTGGAAACGGCTATGACATCTGAATCTTTTGGAGTATAAGGTTCAGCATGAACAAAGACACTAATAACCATCGCAATGTAAAATAAATATTTCATGATTTCTCCAAAGAAAAGCCATCCGTGGCCAAGATTTAACTAATTCCCGTTCACTAAATCATCAAAATTTGCATCATTACCCGTATTTATAAATTCACGGCCATTGAGTCTTAAGGGCTGTGCGCTTGGGTCTTGATTAAATGCGGCCCGTCCTATGGTTGAAAAATCAACTTGCAATGTTTCTATGGTGATACTAACAGTCGCTGTAGCCTTACTATTAACGCCATCACTAACTGCAAATTGAAAACTATCCGAACCTACGGTCTCAGGCTTAGGTGTATAGCTATAGCTGCCATCAGAATTTACATTTACGGTGCCTAAATTTGGTTCACTCACTAAACTGTACGTTAATTCATCGCCATCGGGGTCTGAGCCTTCAAGCATATCATTAATAACGACTTCAGTTTGGGTTGTAACCATTGCATCAATAGCGCTTGGTGCATTATTGACAGGTTCAGGCTTCATCGTATTTTTGTCATCTTTGTCATTATCACTACAGGCTGTTAATAATCCTGTGATAATAATGAGTGTGATGCTTGAGAGTTTTAAATTACGCATCATTAATTTCCTCATTACTTAGAGCCAGCAATCGGGGTAGCAAGATAAGGAAAACTGCTATCCATCATACTTGCATCAAGTGGTGCACCATCTGTAAATGGAACATTACCTACACTTGCATCCTCTGCTGTACACAAGCCAAGATCAGTATCTGTGCCATTCACTGGGATTGGGTAACATAAACGACCCATTACTACACGTAATGCAATGTCGACTACGTCATCTCCAGGTCGACGACCATTCGGGAAACCTGCTAAATCATCACCAGCTACACCAAAAGCTGATTGCTCATTTTGTGGAGTTGCAGCGATCGCTGTATTTAAACGCAGCATTTCAGATGGCGTAACAGTTGAAAGTTGATTAACACCAGGGAAACCCGTTAAAAATGCTGTAACTAAATCATTTCTTGGGAAGTTAGTAGGTGCCAATGTTTCAATATTGGTACCCAACGTTGAATTCACAGCATCTTTAAATAAGATATTTAAAAGCTCAGGTAGTGAAGGGTGGGTTACATAATGAGCAAATTGCGTATCATCAGATGGCGCTGATGTTGAAAATGTATCTTTGTCTTTCAAGCCAATAACTAACTCATTGACCAATGGGCTACCAAGGCGAGAAACCTGTGTTAACGCACCGCCATTTACTGCTGGTTTAGCAAATGATGCATTCGGGTTTAATATACGTGCTTGTGGCAAGCTTGCAGTTGTCCAACTACCAATTGTGCCATTACCTTCACCTGTTACACAGGCTTTTGGTACTTCGACAGCAATTGAAGTGACATTTTTCATTGCTAAATCATCATTATCGGCTGATTGAGTGATACCTCCAGGGAACCCTTCACCATCGCCTGCGCCAGGCGAACTGTCACCTTCGACTGGAACATAATTAACAAGGTCAAATGTTTTGCCTAGATTCACAACAAATGGGTCTTTTCTTTGACCTACAAACACTTTACCCATGCCATCACAACCTGGAAGTGCGACATTATAAATAAATTGATCAGCGTATTCTTGGTATGAAGCCATTGATGAGAATGTCTTATTACCAATGTAATCTAGTGGTTTATAAAAATCATTGCTGCTATTGGAGGTGTTAGTCAGCATGCTTTTTGTGCCAGAACGTTGTGGGCCAGAAATAACACTCACAGTATATGACTCACTGAAATTAACGGCAGAATTATTACCTGCAGAAACACCACCGACATTTTTTAGAGGAACTGCAACTGTTCTTTGATTACCTTCAGGTCCAACAGTAAGTGCTACACCCATATTATTGTTTGGCAACATACTTTTGAAATTAAATGCAAATGTCATGTCTTCAATAGCATCACCATCGTTATCAATATGGATGCTATAAGTTGCGTCTGGGTCCATAGCAAAGTAGTTAGGACCACCATAAGCATCTTGCAATGGGATGTAGTTGGCAATAAATGTTACGTAGTCACCTCGGCCTTCTTCGTAACTGTTAAAGGCATAAAAGTCTGTCGAATCTAACGTTGGAAAGCGCGTAATATTTGGCGCTTCACGATGGCTAGATGCTTCAGATATAGAAGTAAATAAGGTACTACAAACTGCAATCGTAATTAGGGATGGTATTACTTTCTTCATGACTTTTTCCTTAGTTTTAATTTAAGTCATAATGAAAACGTTTACCTAATAAGATTGGATGCAAAAAAATTGAATTATATTTTAAAAAGTTTAAAAGCCGTGTTAAACACGGCTTTTATATTAAAGGATTACTAAATTTGTAGTGTAGAGTACTTCAGTTGGTGAACCATTAGGGGAGCCACCTAATGGCTCTAAGCTGACTGCTAGAATAGAAATGTCGTCCGCATTAAATTGACTATTTTTTATCAGTTCTATGTTGCCACTTTTAGGTAGTAAACCTAATGAAATTGGTGCTTCTTGTCCTTTTAAAATCATCCAAAGCTCATAGTCTTTATCAGATCTTGGGCTAAGAACATTTGATGCTTTGACAGATAAGGTTTTATCTTTCACATCAATAAACCACAGTGGCTGCTCAGTTTCATTTTTAAATAATGCAATTTGTTGTGATCCAGTAGCAAGCTCTTGCTGTGGCTGCCAAATAATCAATGCTAAGACTATACATGCAGCTGAGGCAATTAATGACCATGCTTGGAGTAATGACCTATTTGTTTTCTTTGGTTTATTTATAGGGATAACATTAGGGTCAATGCGATTGATAATTTTTTCCCACACATGATCATCTGGTGGAACAGATTCAATTGAACTTGCAAGATTATTTAAATGTTGCTCCCACATCCAAGTTGCTTCTCTGGCACGTGTAGAGGTCAGCATTAAGCGAGCAAAACGGTCGCGTGCAGGACCTCGCAATGTACCTAGTACGTATTCGGCGGCTAACATGTCTATAAGCTTTTGGTTTTCATAATTCATAACGTTAAGCACCTCTGTAATTGCTTTAAACCACGTCTGATCCAGCTTTTAACTGTACCAAGAGGGGAAGCAATATGATCTACAAGCTCATGATGAGTCAGTCCTTTATAATAAGCTAAGTGAATAGCTTGCTTTTGTTGTGGATCAAGTTGTTCTATGCAATCTACTAATTTAGAGTCATCTTCATAGCTGATTTGAAGTGATGAACCATCCCCTAAGTCATGTTCATCTGTGAGGCTTTGCTCTTTACGTACTTTGTTGTGACGAATAAGGTCAAGGCTTCGATATCTCACTATGCTGATCATCCAGGACATAACAGCCCCTTTGGATACTTGATATTCACTAGCATTGTGCCAAATCTTAACAAATGAATCTTGCAAAACCTCTTCCGCTTGTGCTCGATTACCGAGCATCTTGAGGCTGATTGCAAATAGTTTGGCACTCGTATTTTGGTACAAATTTGCAAAGGCATTTTTATTACCTTTTGCTGTTGCACTCAAAAGCGCTAAAAGTTCATCGTTGTCCATATAATTCCTGTTATGTTATTAGTAACGCTTTAAAGGTGGTTTTAGATGCAAAAGAATTTTTAATAAAAAATAACCAGTGAATTTAAAACTCAAAGCATTTTTCTACTGGTTATCCTAGCAGTCTTGTTTAGGTTAGCAACCTACATGTAAATTATTTGTAAGTTAGTGTAAGTTATTCATAAAGTTGTGAAAAAATGTCCTAAACTTAAAGTGTAGGTTTTTAAGTGAACGCTAAGTTACTGATTTTAAACAGCCACCAAGTTTAAATAAGGCGGTTTTACTGGAGTGAAATTTGCAACGTACTATGTAATTAGAATAACAAGGAGTGACTATGTGGGCAGCAATTAGCTATCTTGCGCTGGCAATTATTTTTATAATCGTGGCTATTCGAGTTGAGCTCGTATATTTTGCGCTATTTTTTTATTGGGCTGCATTGTCGCTACTACTAGTCAGTGGCGCTTATTTTTTTAACATTGCGCGAATTTTCAGAAAGCGTGAAAACGGTGTAATACCAGTTTACATTCGTTGGGCGTTTATTCCCTTTTTACTTGGGGCTCAAATATACAATGCTTGGTCTCGTAAGCATGATAAAGTGCCTCCCTTACAACAAATAAATGAACATCTGTTTTTAGCTTGCAGGCTCTTTCCATCAGATATTGACACCATGAAAGAGTTAGGGATTACAGCAATCTTAGATGTTACCTGTGAGTTTGATGGCCTTGAATGGTCATCGACCCAAGAAAATATTCGCTATTTGAATATCCCCGTTTTAGACCACAGTGTGCCAACTCGTGCGCAATTACATCAAGCAATTAACTGGATCCACCATCAAGTAAAGGCTGATAGACGTGTTGTTGTACATTGCGCATTAGGTCGCGGACGTTCAGTGTTTGTTATGGCTGCATACTTACTAAGCCAAGATAAAGATGCAGATGTTCATACTGTTTTGGAGCAAATCAAAGAAACTCGAGAAACTGCTAATTTAAACAAGCGCCAACTTCGTCACTTAATAAAACGTCATCGTCGAGGCGATTTACTAATTAAAAACAAAGCTGTCTTAATTGCTAATCCAGTCTCTGGTACAAAGCTGTGGCAAGAAAAGAAAAAGCAGATAACAGCAAGGTTAAGTGAATATTATGATTTAACTGTACACACTACAACGGAAGATGTGGACGGTATTCAATTAGCTAAAGAGGCTATAGAAACAAACCCTGATGTTGTTATCGCATGTGGTGGTGACGGTACAGTGACAGAAGTAGCCAGTGTGTTAGTCAATACCGACTGTAAGTTAGGCATTATTCCTTTAGGCACTGCTAATGCATTAGCTCATGTATTAATGGGGATCCAATCTAAATTAATCCCAGTCGAACAAGCTTGTGAACTTATTATTGAGGGACAGGCAAGTCGGATCGATACCGCACTATGTAATGGCGAGCGAATGCTGTTATTAGCAGGAATTGGGTTTGAGCAGAAAATGATTGAAAAGGCGCATCGAGATGCTAAAAATGAGTCCGGCCAACTGGCTTATCTACAAGGATTTTGGCAGGCACTAAGCGAACATGAAGCACAAGATTATACAGTTACATTAGACGACAATGAACCTCAATCTATAAATACCAATAGTTTAATCATTGCAAATGGAGCGCCGTTTACTACATTGTTGGCTCAATCAGCAGGTCAGCCAGATCATAATGATGGTTTACTTGATGTTAATTGGTTAACGCCTAACTCAGAGGCGAAAGCCAGTACGTTAAGTATTGCTGAATTAGTATTTTCAAGCATAACGCAAACAAGCTTTGCCATTAATAGCCATCATACAAATGCTAAACGAGTTTCTGTAAGTGCAGAAAAAGACATTAGTTATGTGATTGATGGTGAGGTTAAAACAGCAGAAAAGCTGGTGGTAGAGGTATCACCGAAGTCACTTTCGGTGATAATGGCCGAAACCTAACAGTTATTTTTTAATACTTTTCCATTCAAAAGGTGCGTCATCATCGGCCTTTTGAGAGGAGAAAGTATCAATATATAGTTGTTCAACTTTTTCACGGGCCCAAGGTGTTTTACGTAAAAATTTTAAGCTTGATTTAACACTTGGGTCATTTTGAAAACAGCGCACATCAACGTGCTCTGCTAGGCCTTCCCAGCCAAGTTTTTCTTCAAGTTGGGTTACGATGTCGGCAAGCTTGATACCGTGCAAAGGGTTATTTGGTTGATTGTCCATGCTTAATCTTTGGTTATTTCTAAACTGAGTAATAGTAACGTATCTAGCGTCTTTAAGCTAATTGACGTTTATACTCTTGTCTCGTTTTGGATAGACAATATCGCCGTTTTTATCCAGTCTTAACCACGCTAACTCGCTGTTTGAAAAATTTGGCTGTTTGGCTGCACAAATTAACGTTATATCGCCAACAGCAATATAAGCGCCTTCGGTGTAACGCTTATTTTCATACCAACACACTTTGTGGTTGTTAAGTGCTTCTTGGTCATCTAGCACAACTAATGCTTTATCCTTTGCTAAAACAAACTGTGAAAACAACAAAATAAACAAGGTAGTTAAGATTAAAATCTTTCTAAACAAAATACACCTCTCATTGTGCAGTTTTTTGTATCTACACTAAGCTTATGACTGTATTCTATAAAAGCACAATGACGTGATAATAAAAAGGTGAACACATGCAATTTAATAAAAATATGATTGACGAATTAACCCTGCTTGCTAAGTTTCCCCGCGACTCACAAATGCAAGGCATTAAAATCCACTCTGATGCAGAAGAAACAGTAAAAAATGCTGCAAAACGTCTTTATGACAAAGGCATTACTGATAGCCCTGATGGCGGCTATTTAACGGATTTAGGGCTAGATTTGATCAATCACGTGAGTGTTATTAATTCCGCACTGAGATAAAAATTAGATAATAAAAAGGCCCAAAATGATTGGGCCTTTAGTTTTAATAACAACGAATTAGATTGCGTCAGGTTGGTTCTGAGGAGCCGCATCAATAAAGGCATCTAGCTTATTACAATGCTCATAAACTGCGGCGATTTTTGGGTACTTACTCATATCAACGTTAAAGCGTAAGGCATTAAATACTTGCGGCACCAAACAGACATCAGCAAGTGTTGGTTTGTCGCCAACGCAAAAAGTGTTCGCTTCATCAAGTAACTTTTCGATACTCTCAAAGCCAACTTCTACCCAATGCTTATACCAGGTCGTTTTTGCTTCTTCATCAACACCAAGATCATTAGCTAAATACTTTAATACTCGCAAATTATCGATAGGGTGGATATCGCACGCTACGGCATAACATAAATTGCGGATCTGGGCTTTTTGCCATGCATCACCTGTTAAAAGCGGTGTTTCTGGGTGTGTTTCTTCAAGCCACTCTAAAATAGCCAGCGATTGTGCAAGCACACCTTGATCAGTTTCTAGTGCCGGTAATAACCCTTGTGGGTTTTTTGCTAGGTACTGGTCGCTTTTCTGCTCTGATTTTAATAAATTAACGGTGACCAACTCGTGATCAATGTTCTTTAAATTAAGAGCAATGCGAACTCTGTAAGCGGCTGATGAACGAAAATAGCTATAAAGTTTCATTATGCGTCCTGTTTACCTGTGAAATGTTTTTTAATAGTGCGCCAACAGTTAGTGTAATTAGGCTGACGCTCTTTACCTTCAAGGGCATATTTAGTTGGTGAAATAACGTAACGCGATTCGAACATAAATGCCAAGGTGTTTTCGTAGCGTTGTGGTTTAAGTTCGGCATTTGACGCTTTTTCAAATACATCTGCTTCTGGACCATGTGGCGACATACAGTTATGTAAGCTAGAACCACCTGGCACAAAGCCATGTTCTTTGGCATCGTATACACCTTCAATAAGTCCCATGAATTCACTCATAATATTACGGTGGTAATAAGGTGGACGGAATGTGTTTTCAGCCACCATCCAACGAGGAGGGAAGATAGCAAAATCGATATTTGCGACACCTTCTGTACCCGATGGTGACGTTAGTACGGTGAAGATTGAAGGATCTGGGTGATCATAACTCACAGTATTCATAACATTGAAACGAGCAAGGTCATACTTGTATGGCGCACTATTACCTGTCCATGCAACGACATCTAATGGAGAATGACCAATATCGCAGCGGAACATATTGCCATTAAACTTTGCAACTAGTTCAAAGTCACCTTCTACATCCTCATAAGCCGCAACAGGGTAGTGGAAGTCACGGTCATTGGCGTAACCATTAGCTCCTACAGGGCCGCGCTCTGGTAAAATATAGGCATGGCCATAGTTTTCGCAAATATAGCCGCGGGCTGTGTCCGTTAATAAATCAACAGCAAATTTAATCCCGCGAGGAATTACGGCAATTTCACCAGCTCGGACTGTTAGTTTTCCACACTCGGTTCTTAGTAATAGTTCACCTTGTTGTGGTACGAACAGCATTTCACCATCAGCATTATAAAAGTAACGGTTTTGCATTGATTTATTGGCTACATAGATATGAATACCTATACCTGTTTGTGCATTAGCACTGCCATTAGCTGCCATGGTGATTAAACCATCAATAAAATCTGTTGGCTGCTCAGGAATTTCAATTGGATCCCAACGTAGCATTGTCGGCGGCGTTGGGACTTCTGTGATAGGAGCGGTACGAATAAGGCCATTGTCTATAGGTGTATAATCACCTTGTACTACTGACGGGCGAATACGATAAAACCAAGTACGGCGGTTATCAGCACGCGGCGCTGTAAATGCTGTTGTGCTGAACTGTTCAGCATATAAATCGTATTTTACTTTTTGAGGGCTGAATTGACCGATAGGTAATGCACCGGGTAATGCTTCGGTTTCGAATTCATTACCAAAGCCTGTCATATATTGTAATTCGTTATTCATCACTAGACTCCTGAAAGGTTTTAGGTAAGATACTCTCATGTGAGACTATATTCAAACTGCACTGAATTTACTTGTGTAAATAATTTTTGACAGTAGTGAAGCAATGACAACAAACAAACACCCAACGCTCGATTTACAGCAGTTCTTACCTTACTCATTAACCAATATTGCAATGCAGATGAGTGAGCAATTTAGTGAGCTATATCAAAAGCAGTTTGATTTAACCGTGCCACAATGGCGAGTAATCGCGAACCTAGCTCAATACGGTGAATGCACTGCTAAACAGTTGTGTGATATGGCACAAATGGATAAATCAACGGTGTCCCGTGCAGTAAAGTCGTTATTAACAAGAAACCTTATCGCAGCAAAAGCGAACCTAACTGATAAACGCGCAAACTTGTTATCGTTATCAGAGGCAGGAGTAGGTTTGCATAAACAAATTGTTCCGTTAGCAAACGAATGGCAAGCAAGTTTAGTGAGTGAATTAGATAGCCAAGAAATTAAACAATTTATGAACACTCTTAGTAAGCTTTCCAATTACTTAAATAAAAATGTGTAAATCTGTAATCAATGCATCATAGCAATTGATTTAGGGAATCGATACGTATATGATAATGGCTATCATTTACAATTAGCAATTTGGATGTCTCCTGTTATGAAATTAGCGTTAAACACCGTGAAGACACTAGGTTTAAGCCTAGTATTAGCATCTACTTTTATTGCCCAACCTGTATTGGCAAATGGCCCAATTGGTGAGCACGTTAATCATCTAAAAGAAAATTTAAAAGATTACTCTGATGACGTTGAATGGATGATCAACAAAGTCGATGTCATGGTGAGTGATTACGAAAGCAAAGGTGCTAAAGCTGTAAAAAGTGATGACCTAATCGAATACTGGGAATCAGTAAAGTTCCATAGTGCAATTGAAACAAACTATGTACCGGTTTATGCATCAATTTGGCAAAGTATTTATGGCATCAAAATGGCTATTGATGATAAAAAACCTGCTGCTGAAGTACGCACTCATCAAAAGGCGTTGAATGCTGCCTTGTGGCAAGGTTTAGGGGCTGTTAAACTTGCCGCGGATTTCCAGCAAAAAGGCATGTTAAAAGCTGTAAAAGCTACTGCTTCAGAAGAAATGACGCAAAGTGCTACCATCGATGAAATCAAACACAAATTAGACCGTGTTGTTGCAAAGTACGCAGAGCGTTTAAGTGACGAAGCAACACAAATCGTACATGATACTTACTTGCATTTATTCGAAGGTGTTGAAGGTACACTTATCGAAAAAGATGCGAAGTTAGTCGAAGTGCTCGAAAAAGATTTTAATGTAACCCTGCCAAAAGCGATTTCTGATAAAGGGTCTGTTGACCAAGTACGTGCAGTGGTTGTTGATATGCAAGAAAAGCTAGATCGCGCTAAGGTGTTATTAGAAGAAGCCGAAAAAGCTCGTAAGGATGTATTTTAGTGAAGCGTAGAACCTTTATTCAAGGACTTGCTGCGTTCGGGGTAGTAGGCGCAATGCCACTACCTCTTTCTCGTGCCTTCGCAGCCAGTGCTGCAAGCCCCGTTTCTGTAAAAGACTTACCCGCCCTTGAGGGTGACTTAACATTATATTTAGGCCGCGGCGAAGGCGGCTTGTACGAAAACGTACTGCAGTCGATCGAAAAGAATAATCCAAAATTGAATTTATCAATTCGTAGAGGCCCAACGGCTGCGCTTGGCAATATGATTGTCGCTGAAGCGAAAGCAGGAGTTAAACGTGCTGATTTATTTTGGGCTGTTGACTCAGGTGCGATTGGTTTAATTACCGACGCGGGTTTGGCTAAACCATTACCAAGTGATTTAGCAGCACAGTTACAGCCACAATTCCGTTACCCTGGTTGGGCACCGGTTACCGGGCGTATTCGAACTCTACCTTATAACACCAAGCGTCTGAGCAAAGATGATATCCCCGACAGTATCATGGCGATTGCTGACAGCGATTTATCAATAGGTTGGGCACCTGCTTACGCATCTTTTCAATCATTCGTAACGGCTATGCGTATTCTTGAAGGTGAAGATAAAACCGCTAAGTGGCTTAAAAAAGTTCAAAAACGTTCGAAAACCTACGCTGGTGAGCTTGGTGTAGTAATGGCAGTTGAACGTGGTGAAGTCGATATTGGCTTTGCAAACCACTATTACACATTACGACTTAAGTCAGGTAAACCAGATGCTAATCTTGATCTTGCTTTTACCAATCAAGATGCCGGTTGTTTAGTTAATGCATCAGGTGTTTTATCGTTAACAGATAATCCTAATGCGATGAATTTTATGCGTTACTTACTAAGTTCAGAAGTACAAAGTTACTTAGCCCGTGAAGCCTATGAAATTCCACTGATCCAAGGCATTGAACAACCAGCTGGCTTACCAGCATTAACGGATGTGTCACCGCCGAAAATCGATTTAACTCAATTGGCAGATTTAAGGCCAACACTCGACCTTATGCGCAGTAGCGGTGTTTTATAATGCGCATACCTGCTTCTTATCCCATGGCGCTGCTTGCAGCGCTTTTGGCGTTAGTGCCAGTTTATATTCTGATCACTTTAGCAAGTGATGCGACTGCTGTATTTGATAGTCATAACTTAAAAATTCTTGGTAACACCTTATCACTTATGGTGTTAACGGTAATAGGCTCTATTTTAATTGGCGTACCTCTGGCGTTTATTAGTGCCTATGTTCAACTTCCTTTTAAAAAGCTTTGGCTTGTATTGTTTGCTGCTCCTCTGGCAATCCCAAGTTATATTGGAGCGTTTACTTTGTATGCTGCATTTGGCCCCGGTGGTGAGATAAATCAGCTGCTCGGCTTCGAAACGCCGCCTATGTATGGGCTAACAGGCGCTGCCATTGTAATGACCCTGTATACGTTTCCTTTTGTAATGCTAACAACTCGATCATCTTTACTTAGCTTAGATGCCAGCATGGTTAATGCTGCACGTACTTTAGGTATGTCGATGACAATGAGTGTATTTAAAGTTATTTTACCTCGGGTTATCAATGGTATAGCGGCAGGCTCTTTACTGGTTGCGCTTTATACCTTATCAGACTTTGGTACACCGGCGATGATGCGTTTAGATACGTTCACTCGGGTTATTTATGTAGAATACAACGCCTTTGGTTTGAGTCGTGCGGCAATGTTATCGCTACAACTGATGGTTATCGTCGGAATTTTATTGTTTATCGAGTCACAAATTAAAACAGCTTCAGAACGCCATGGCCGTTCATTGATGTTATTTCCATCGAATGGTCAAAAAGTTGCGATGTTACTGACATTTTTACCAGTATTGCTACTTGCGATTTGTTTACCTTTGGCAATTTTTTCACTTTGGCTTGCCCGTGATGGAGTTGCAGATTTTGACTTCAGTATTGCTTGGCATTCAGCCTATGCATCGGGTATTGCTGCTATCGTTGCTGTTGTTGTTGCTGTACCTGTTGCTCATGCAGCGTTGAGTGGAAAAGCTGGGCGTATTATGGAGCGTGTAACTTATTTTGGATTTGGTATTCCGGGTATTGTGATGGGAACGGCATTGGTATATGGAGGTCTTCAGTTGCCACTCTTTTATCAAACCTTAGCTCTCTTAGTAATTGCTTATGTGCTGCGCTTTTTGCCGCTTGCAGTTGGCTCTGTAAGAACCAGTACTGAGCATCTAGATTCAAGTTTAATAAAGTCAGCACGAGTACTGGGTGCCAGCCCTCGTGAAGCATTTATGCGAATTACTTTACCCTTAACTATGCGTGGTATTATCGCTGGTGCTGCTTTGGTATTTTTAGAATCAATGCGTGAACTTGAAGCAACACTTTTACTTGGCCCAACGGGTTTTGAAACCCTTTCAACATATTTGTGGCGTGTTTATGAAGCCGGTTACTTTGGCCGTGCTGCTATTCCTGGTTTATTGTTGGTAGTGATATCAGCATGCGGCTTGGCTATAATGCTCTCTGGTGAAAAGCGCAGTCAATTAGAACATTAAGGATCAGTTTAATGCTATCAGTTAGTAAGCTGTCTATCGATTATGGTAGCAATCGTGTGGTAAGTGAACTTAACTTATCACTTGGGGAAAGTGAGATCCTCATGCTAGTTGGTCCAACTGGCTGTGGTAAAAGTACAATTTTACAAGCGTTAGCTGGGCTTATTCCTATTAGCGAAGGCGAAATAAATTTAGGTTCATGGCGAGCTACGCCAAAACTAAAAGTTCCCCCGGAAAAACGTAAAGTAGGAATGGTGTTTCAAGATTTTGCCCTTTTTCCACATTTAACTGTTGAACAGAATATTTGCTTTAGACTTAACGATACTTCTAAAGCCGATCATTGGATAAAGCTACTAGGTCTTGAAGCATTTCGAAATAAAAAGCCGGCAACCTTATCTGGTGGTCAAAAGCAGCGTGTCGCACTCGCTCGAACTCTTGCTCATGAACCAGACTTTGTTTTACTTGATGAGCCATTATCTAACCTAGATGCAGCTCTAAAAGATACTCTTCGATGGGATATTAGAAATGCTTTAAAGGCTGCAGGTGTTCCTGCTATTTGGGTGACCCATGACCAAGAGGAAGCCTTATCTGTCGGTGACCGTGTAGGGGTGCTTAAAGAGGGGATAATTCAGCAAATTGATACTCCTGAGCGTTGCTTTAGCTTGCCAAGTAATCGTTTTGTGGCACGCTTTTTAGGTGAGGCAAGTTTCATTGCCGGTAATTGTGTAGGTGATACAGCCACAACAGATATAGGCAATGCACCAGCAATCAAAATAGATCATGATGCAGCAAAGGTTGATGTATTGTTGCGCCCTGATGATGTGCATCTAATTAATAATGCTAATACAAATAACGGTGAAGTGACCTGGGTACGTTATGAGGGTGGCAGCCGATTATGCGCTGTTAAACTGGCATGCGATACTGTGGTGACAAGCCGTGTGAGCCATGAGGTGATAGTGCGCCCGGGTGATGCTGTGCATGTTTCAATCAATACAACCCATCCACTTGCGGTTTACGCAGCTTAAATAAAACTTTGTGTGCAGGTCAAATTGGCCTGCATTTTCATATCAGGGTAGGTCGGGCTTAAGTCCGTGATGATTCAAGTTTAAAGATTTGTCGCCATAAATGACGACCGACATTACAACGCTGGATTGAGTTTAACATCAGCCCTCAGCCATCAAACGCGATATAAAATCGCTGCTACTAGCAACTTGCTAACTTTACTCTTGTGCCTTGCTAACTTTCCCCTAGTAAACTGTAACTCGCTCACTTTCTTCCAAACGTAAAAAGCCCGCCAGTAGGGGCGGGCTTTTGCTTTATAACAAGGTTAACTCGTTATTAGAATGTGTAACGTACACCTACACGCATTTCCCAAACTGATGCGCTGCTTTGTGTTGCAGTTTTACCATTGTTAGGGTTAAAGTCTGAGTAAACGTAACGACCTTGGTCATCAAGGTCTACAGTCACCATGCTGTTACCAACAAAGCTACCTTTCTTAAGTACACCCCAGTCATCGTTTAACATGTTAGTTAAGTTATCGATAACGAAGAATACTTCACCTTTGTGACCAGCCATAAAGCCAGGTAACTCTTGAGTCACTTTAAAGTTAACTTTAGTGAACCAATCAGCATTTTGACGGTTACGACCAGAGATTTGACCGCGTTCAAGGCCTTGAGCAGAAATCCATTGGTTAAACTCAGTTACTTCTTCAGGTGTCATGTTGTAAACAACGTTAGGGTCATTTACTTCAGGAATATACATTAGCTGACGACCACCGTTTGAGTTGCTATCACCCCAAATATCATCTGAATCATCAAACGTGTAGCTGTAAGGTAGACCTTTGTACGTTTCGCTGAATAGGTTGAAACGTGTGCTGTAACCATCAAACAACTCAGTTGTGTAACCCAATGTCATAGTAAAGCGGTGTGGGATCTCGTAATCAGATGTATGCGCACCTGGGTTAGTCGGATCGTATGTCGCCATGTTACCGTAGTTTGAGCTAGCTACAGAGCTAGTCATAGGGTTAACATCTGTTGAGTCTGTGTAAGCGTAAGCTAGTTGTACGCTAATGCCGTTATCAAAACGTTTGCTCATCGCAGCAGAAATGATGTGAGATTCACCACTGTCACCACTTACATTTGTAAGTAGTAAGTCGCCGCTACGACCTTCGATAGACTCAAGAATTGGACGACCATCAAACGTTGTTTCACCAGAATCTTGTAACGCGATGTCTTGTAAGATTGCAGCATCTTTACGTTTAGTGAATAAGTAATCTAGTGAGAATACGTACTCATCTTCAGTTGTGTATGTTGCACCTACTGAGTACTTCCACTCTGATGGCATATCGAAATCAGGGTCAACAGCATTAACTTGTGAGTCACCAGAACCGATTACAGTGTTAGCAACTTGATCATACAGGCTTTGTGGTACTTCGTAACCTGGAATACCGCCATTGACTGTAGGTGTATTAAATAAGTCAATACCACCTCTGAGAGATGTGCCGATGTTGGTAACGCCATCATTAGAGTATGAGTTAGATAACCAAACATTCGGGTTACCACCAGAGAATAAGCCAACACCAGCGCGAACTTCTAATGCATCTGTTGCATACCATTCAAAACCAACACGTGGTTGAATTAAGTCGATGCCGTCGAAAGTACCTTGGTTGCTGAAACCGTAACGGTTAGTAAAGTTTTCATTGTAGTTTGGTTTGTCGTCACTCGTGTATTTGTCGTAACGTAAACCAAACGTTAATGTTGCATCTAAATCTGTGAAGCTGTACTCATCTTGTAGATAGAAAGTATGCTGCGCATAAGCGAAGTTAGCAGCTGCATCAGTTGGGTTGTTAGTACCCGCAGCATTGTTGTAGTAAACACGATCTGCTAAACCTGCTTCAAAATCATCTACTGATTTAAAACGCCACTCACCTTGCGTATGCTGTACGAACTGATTAAAGGCTTCAATTTCTTCATACTCGTAACCACCAGTAATAGTGTGTTGATTAAGGTAATAAGTACCTGCAATTTTAGCTGTAACTGTTTCGTAGTTAAGAGCATTAGATTGACGAGAGTCGTCTGGACCAATATAGATTGTACCGCCATCAGCAGTACGAATTTGCATTTCACCGAAGCTACTTGCCGCATCTAAAGAACGTACAGTTTGGTCAAGCTCAGATTTACCTAGGCGAACCTCAGTTGAAAACTCATCTGACCAATCTGAGTAAACAGACGCAATAACTGATGTGAATTCATTGCTTTGTTTGAAGAAGTGGTTCTCTAAAGTAATTGTATTGCTGTAAGCATCTGACTGAGATAGCGTGAAAGCATCATTGTAGTTGTAGATAATGTTTGCACGGTGATCGTCGTTGATGTTCCAGTCTAACTTAACTAAGATTTTTTCATCTTCAACTGGTGCGCTTGATGGCATACCACCAGCGTCATAGCTATAAACATCTTGTGCAATTTGTTGTACACGAGCAACATCTGCCGCTGAAACACTACCAGTGTCTAAACCGCCGTAGTTGTACTGTTTAACACCTTCTACTTTTTCGTAAGATGTGAATAAGAAAAGGTTATCTTTAATTAGCGGTAAACCAACGTTGAAGCCGTAACGTTTTTCAGTGTAATCACCGTTATCGTAGTCTTCACCTTCGATTTTATCGCCTTTCATTGAATCATTTGTGTAATCGAAGAAAACACCACCGTGTACTTCGTTACCACCAGATTTAGTAACAGCATTGATATTACATGATGTGAAACCACCATATTGAACATCAAAAGGCGCTAGTTCAACGGCAACCTGCTCGATTGAATCGAAAGAAAAAGGAGCACCGATTGTTGGGTAACCGTTTGAGCTTAGACCGAAGTTATCGTTCATACGAACGCCGTCTAGCGTTAAGCTGTTGAAACGTGGGTTACCACCACCACAGTTGATTGAACCACGGCTATCATCGATTGTTACGCGTGGATCGATACGAATGATATCTTTTAAGTCACGGTTGATAGCTGGTTGGTTTTCTAAATCTTCAAGTGTGAAAGTCGCAGCAGGACCTGTACCACCAGACATACGGCTGATAGGACGACCTGTAACAACGATTTGTTCGATGTCTGATTGCGGCTCTAACGTAACATTAACAGGGTAGTCAGCACCAACTTGTAGGTTAATATTGTTGAAAGTTTGATCTGCAAATACGTCAGAATCTACAACAACGCGGTAAGGACCACCTACGCGTAGGCCTTTAGCTGTGAAGTAACCCGCATCGTTCGTTTCAGTTTCTTTAGTTGAACCTGAAGGTAAGTGAACGATAGTAATCTTAGTGCCAGCAGCAGGGTTGCCGCTAGGACCTTTGATTTGACCCTTGATAGCAGATGTTGTTTCATTTGCTAACGCTGCACCACTCACACCAACACATGCTGCAATAGCAAGTGATAGAGCTGTTTTGCGGAGTTGGATTTTCATTATGTTATTTCCCGTGTTAGAGGTTATGTTTCATTTATAGTTTGCTGTCAGTTGGCATCTTAAGTGCCTTTACTAACGGTTTTGCTGATTTATCAAATAAACTATTTAATAAACCGGCCAATCTTATACCGCCTTGCTGTAGGCGAGTTTTAACAATTGGTAAGTTTTTATAGATATAACTATAACTTACGTTTGTTTCATTTTCTTTATAGATTGAATTTGCAATATTATGTGATTCGATTAACCAATCGCTTGGTGAACTGGTAAGGTAGTCCATTATCAACACTTGATTTGTTGTATTTATAAATTGCGCAAATTCAGTATAGGACAAATTTTCATTTTCAATGAGTTTTGAGTCCCATAGGCTATGTAAATTGGTATCTTGCCCGAAGAATGTGACAGAAATATTGTTGCCGCCACGATCTTCACTGCGACCTGCATGGAATGGTTGGTGACTATCACCAACAAGATGAACTAAAAAGCGTAAAGCAAACTGTTTTTCTGCAAGGGATGCTTTTTGGTTTTGTAAAACTGAAATTGAATATTCCATCCCTTCAAGGATGTCAGACACTGTGTCTTTATTGTGGTGGGCATGAGAGTCGAAATGGGGATCAGCATCACCCTCTTTGAAATTGATGTAATGCCAGCGAGATGACTTTTTTTGCCAAAATTGCTCAGGGGCAGAGCGCATTTCATCGGCCCAAGTGGCAATTTGAGGGAGTGACTCGCCATCAAGTAAAGGAATTAATGCTTGCCTCGTGGTGTCAGTAATATGCTTAGATGCAATTTCACCAACAATACGATGACCATTTTGTCCCCATGCATTAGCCGGAGTACTTAACACCGCTGAAATAACAGGTGTCGATAACAGCAACATCTTTATTGTTTTTTGTAACATTGACTCAGTGTCCAAAAATGAATGTGCCCTGAAGCACGATTACTTGGTGCTAATTCTCCTGAATTTTAAAACAAATAGAAAGGACTCAATAAGATTCATAATTTCTTGTTCATATATGTTTAAAAACAATAAGTTATTTATTTCAGGTAAAATTACCTGTTGTAATAAGTAAGAATAATTGTTCAAATAGAGGCAAGGGTGCGTTGTTGGCTATAAAAATTGAATTTAAGAACAATACTAATAAAAAAATCTTTGATTGTTACATTTTTGTTTCTGTCGTTTGGCTTGTTTTGTTTTGTGGGAATTTTACAAGCAAATAAGCCTATATCTGATATCGATACGTTTATTGAAACTTCTTTTCAATGTGATACTAAATCTGAGGTTAATCTTAATGAACTTGTCGTATATTCATCTGGTAAACGGCTAGCTGAAGATGTCGCGTTTTCATTATGTCAAGACGACACTATCAGTAAGCAATATGGCAAGGTTACCTCTTATTGGGGTTACAAGACATCTGATACAGTTGAGTTTTTGGGTAAAGGATTAGCAGATTTGATCCTCGCAAAAGAAAACTTAATTAACGCTTTTATGGCAGAATCAACTTACAACTATAAAGCCGTTGTTGGTTTTCCTGATTACACCGCCTACTTTATTTCAAGCAAAGAAAAGCCGCGGCTAGATAAAAGTTATTTTCTTGACAAACGAATTGGCCTTTTAGATTACCCTACAAGCCGTTCTGGTCATATTTTGCCAAAACAGTTGTTCAAAAAGTTAGATATAAATTTAGAGAACTTAGACATTACCTATGCTGGCTCTCATTCAGAGCTGAGAGAATTACTAGCAAGCGGTAAAGTTGATCTAATTTCTTCTTATTGGCAAGACATAGACCAGCAACGTTTTTCAATCAATTATATTACTCCCATCAGTGACAACATTAGTGGCAGCCGTTGGTACCTTAAAATGCAAGACGAAAACACAGATCTTCTCTGTGCTGTTCAAAAACGTTTAATTGATTTAGCGCATGACCAAAATTCTCATTATTTCAATCACGTTCAATCATTCTTTAACTGTAAAACGCAACACTCGATGCGAATAAATGCTGAGGTAAACAATGCTACCAATTAGAGTAAAGCTAATTTATGGTTGTTTATTCTTCGTTATTTGTCTGGTCTTATTTGGTAGCTATATTCTTGCAAAAGCGGTTAAGTCAACAGAGAATAATCAATTAAGCTTGGCAAATATAGAGAAGCGAATCGCCTTAGATTTAACGCATTTAAACCTTCCTGATGACTTTTTAAAGCATTCTGGTAGTAAAGAGGCAGTTATTGACTACCTTGCTAAGCTTAATTCGCAGCTCAAAGAAACCCCGATTTTTGTTTATTCCATCGAAGGAATTACAGAGTTTCCAGCAAGAGCAGACCTGATTGAAAAGCAACTTCAAACACCACAAAAAGTTTTTACTATTAGTTTTGTTGTTAATAACAATATTTTAAATAAAAATGATATTGCAGTGTTTATTTTGGTATGTTTGTTTTCACTTGCGATTAGTTATTTATTATTCTTAAGTGAACGCACAAAATTACAAGTTGCAAAACAAGTTCCCGAACCTGAACCGAATAGTAAAACAAAACCTATTTTGATTGTCGATCTTCAAAATAAAACATTGGCAGCGAATTGTAGCCCTGATAAACCTGTTGCATTAGCCAATAAGCCGTTATGTTTTTATTTGGCTTTGGTTGAGTTTTGTACTGAAAATCCTGATGTAGTCCTCAATCAGAATAAGGATGTTCCTGAAGAGTTACTTACACTTGCTAATAAGTATTTTTACCGGTTAGTTGAATTAGGTCATACAGTCCGTAAAAGACCAAATTTTACCAATAGTTTAGAAAAAACCTTGAGTGAAATCCGCGCTGCGCTTGATGATGTTTGGCAAGATCAACCAGAAGTTAAAGATGTTTATTACCCACCGAAAGCGCATGGTGAAGGTTCGCGTTCACGTTTACATCATTATGGATTAAAGAACATAACGTTAGAAAATATTGAAGTGATAGGTAAGTAAAACTAAAAAAGGGAAGTCATTGACTTCCCTTTTTACTTTTAATTTGTTTATTTAGGCTCGAAATCGGCCGCTTTAACAGGACTATTTTGCTCAAAGAAACGTTTTAACGCCTGTGCGTCAGTATCATCTGTACTGACAAAGCCTTCTTTGTTTGTAAGAGTAGGGTAGCCATCACCACCTGAGGCGTTGTAGCTGTTAATACTCATACGATATGTTTTAGTCATATCAAGTGGTATACCAGCAATTTTAACATCTGATAATGTGTCGTTTTCACGCTTAAAGCTTAATTTATAATATTGTAAGTAAGCACCTGAATCAGGTGGAAAAGAAGTCACAACAGATAGGTAATCAAATAATGCCTTCCCGGTCATATCAATATAGGTGATACGGTTTTTAAAAGGGTGAACTTTTAAAATGTCCTTATAGCTCACATCGCCAGCTTGAATGCTATCACGAATACCACCGCCACTTATTATACCAAAATCAGCACCAACAGATTGCATTTGTGCAGCAATTATTACCCGTGCTAGGTTTACTTGCTCGTAACGAACTTTGTTACGGTCACCCTCTAGCTTTTCATCAACTGCACCAATCTTTCCAGCAATTTGCGCTGCCCCTTTTGCTTGATAAACAGCAAGTACATCTTGTAAGTTTTTGTTTGGTTCGATGTAATCAGCTGCCAACTTTTTATTGCCGTTTTCATCATTGATATAAAGATTTACCGGAATAAGCGCGTAATTAAGTAGTGTTAGTTGACCATTTTCTAATTTGAATTCAGCTTTACCAACATATTTACCCCACTCATGTGCTTGCATGATCCAAGTACCATTTTGTTGATCTGGCTTACACTCTTTGCCTGGTATAAAACTCTCATCTGCGACGTTGGCCTCTTTCATACAGACCGGTTCTTGTGAATGCCCACCAACAATTATGTCAAGTGTACCCTTTGGTAGGTTACGAGCCATTGTTACATCACCCGGTGCATTAATACCAAAGTTTGCATCAATATAATGGCCCATGTGTGTAACTGCAATAGTGATATCAGGGTTGTATTGTTTATCGATTTCAGGAGCTAACTTTGCTGTAACTGCTGTTGGGTCTTTAAACTCGAGGTTGCCAATATATTGAGGGTTACCTATTTTAGCTGTATCTGTAGTTGTTAAACCGATTACAGCTATTTTTAGGCCATTCTTCTCAAAGATCTTATATCCTTGATAACGTGTCTCGCCAGTTGCCTTATCTATAATATTGGCAGATAAAAATGGGAAGTTAGACCATTTTTGTTGTTGATCAAGTACTGCCAGTGGGTTATCAAATTCATGATTACCTATAGCCATGGCATCATAACCAATGATAGACATACCTTTAAAATCAGGTTCTGCATGCTGTAAGTCAGATTCAGGAATACCTGTATTGATGTCGCCACCTGAGAGTAATAATACTGCATGACCTTTTGCTTTAGCATCAGCTCTTAATTGATCAATTAAGGTCTTACGAGCTGCCATACCATACTCACCTTGCTCATTGTGCCAAAAGCGACCATGGTTATCGTTTGTATGGAGTAATGTGAGGTATTGTACTGAATCAGTGTGTGTAGAAGAGCTGCAAGCCGCTAAGGTAAGCAGTAAAAAAGAAGATAAAAAAAAGCGCATAATTGTTTGCCTGTTAAAAGCAGTAGTTAATTAAGCGCTTAGTTTAAACGACTTATATTTAAATTAAATGTCTTTTATAGATTTTTATTGCTATTTTCGGTATTCAATTGTCCAGTCGCAGCGAGTTGCCTACGAATTAACTCTTGTTCTGCATAATGTGATTTTTGATGGTTATTACCAACCATCCAATTTAAGAAGCTCGCTGGTAATTTACTATACGGCTCACCTTGGTGTAAGCCAAAATCGCATATTGCGTTTTCTTCATTCGCCATGGTTTATTCCTGTGTGTTCTTTGTTGTCATGCAAATACTAACAAACTCAGTCTATTTGATAAGACGATTTTGATTTAAGATTTATATTTTTTATAACCATAATGAATACGCGGTGTAAATAAATGTAACTAACTTGTAATTGATTTGGCGCGTTTTGTGTAACTATTTTGTTTGCTATTTAAGCGCCTAGCGTTTTTGTTTAGTCTTGCTGCAGTTTTAGAATAAAAATATCAGGAAAGATAAAAATGAAAAAATATTTAATTGCCTCTGTGCTTTGTGCAGCAAGCTACAGCGCCAACTCAACTATCATTGAAATGCAAACTAACCAAGGCACGATTACAGTTAATCTATTTGATCAACACACCCCAATAACTGTAGAAAACTTTTTAAATTATGTAGAAGAGGGCACTTATAATAGTAGTGTCATTCATCGCTCTGTTGAGAATTTTGTTTTACAAGGCGGAGGATTTAAATTTGATTCTGATTTTAAAGCTATTGAAACAAATGATGCGATAAAAAATGAGCCTAAACTATCTAATGTGAAAGGCACCATTGCGATGGCTAAGCAAGGTGGTAATGCAAATAGTGCAACTAGCCAATGGTTTTTCAATTTAAAAGACAATAGCGCTAATTTAGATCTTCAAAATGGTGGTTTTACTGTGTTCGGCCAAATTACAGCTGAAAGCCAAATGGTGTTAGATAAAATCACTGAACTCACACACTGTGGTGATATTCCTGTTGTTGGTTTAAATAACGATCAATGTCCAACAGATACCTCAGGCTTTAATGGTGAGAATTTAGTAACTATTAATAGTGTGGTAATTCTTGACGATGATCCGAACTCTTCTCAATTATTAAAACCAAAAGAAAACACGCTGATCAAACAAGATAAGCCTTCAGGTGATTTAGACAGTGGCTCAGGTGGTAGTATGGCGTGGATGCTGTCTTTACTAGCTTTGTTTGGCTTTTGTCGTCGTAAATAATTCCAACCAACAAAGTATACCCAAACCACCTCAAGATGCGAGTTTCAGTTGGAATTAAAAGCGATTTAGGCAAGGCATTGATTGCAAGTAATAGTGGTTCTATTGTTAAAATCAATAACGCAGTATAAATCGCTTTTAAACCAACCCTTTGGGCGCTTTACAGGCACTTACTCTCATCGTTGTTACTTCTTAAAAGGGGATGCCATTCTTGCAAAGTAACGCCTTGATATTAAGCTCCTGTGAAACGCTGAATTCTGCATCTTGAGGTGGCTTGGGTATATATAAGGCGCTTAAAAGCGCCTTATCTCTTAGTATTACTGAGTATTAAAAGATTGTTATTAATATCAGTACCCACATAATCAGCATAATAAAGCTACTGATAACAAAGCTATAATATCTAGCTTTTAACGTATTAGAGGTTAAATGTATAAAGCTATGGATTATGCGCAAAACGACATAAGCCCAAGCAAAGCCAACAAAAACAGTACCTACAGCATTTAGTTGTAGTGCAGTTAAACACGCAATAAAAAACAGTACAGGCATTTCGAACTGATTTATAAAGTTACGATCTGCAACACGCACGTGCGCACCTGCTTTTTCTAAATCCATTGTAAGAAAGTCTTTCATTTCTATGGTTTTTTTCTTAGCCGCGCTAAAGCGGCGCTTGCCCATAATGTACATTACTATGAATGTAAGTAATACCTGAGTAAACATCGCTACGATTAGCCACTTTTCCATAACTCATCCTTTTATATTGTAATTATTATGATTATTAGCCTTTTGCATTGCTTTTTCACAATGTGTTACAAACTTTTAGTGTTAGTCTGTTAAAAAGCATTGAATTGCGGCTGATGAAAACTCATCATAAATAAAAATTGATTCAATATCTAATGGATACATAATAATGAAAAAAATAATGGGCCTTAGTGCAATCGCATTTGCTGTATTAGCTGGGTGTTCTTCAACATCTACTATGACTTCATCTACAGCTAATAGCAGCCTTATACCTGATTCTTTGGTTGTCAGTCCAAATGATGCCCGAGAATATAAAACACTAAAACTAGATAATGAGATTGATGTTATTTTAATCTCAGATCCGAGTGTAGAAAAGTCAGCAGCTGCACTTAGTGTTGGTGTCGGTTTACTACACGACCCTATGTCGCAACAAGGTATGGCACATTATCTAGAACATATGCTTTTCTTAGGTACAGACCGCTATCCTGATACCAAAGGTTATAGTGATTTTATGACCAAAAACGGTGGTGCGCACAACGCTTACACTTGGTTAGATATCACTAATTATATGTTTAAAGTAAATAACGATGCCTATGATGAAGCATTAGACCGCTTTTCTGATTTTTTTAAAGCACCTAAGCTTTACCCTGAATACACTGATAAAGAAAAAAATGCGGTTAATGCTGAATGGTCAATGCGCCGTGAAATGGACTTTTTTGGACAATTTAAATTAGCACGCAAGATGATGGGAGACCATCCTGCAAACCGTTTCTTAATTGGTAACCTAGAAACGCTAGGTGATAAAGAAGGCAGTGATTTACATAAAGAAACAGTTGCTTTTTATAATAAATACTATTCATCTAATATCATGAAAGTGGCGATGATTTCTAACCGTCCGCTAGCTGAAATGGAAGCAAAAGCTAAACAGTATTTTGCGGATATCGAAAATAAACATATCGAAAAACCAACAGTAACAGATAAACTTGATTTTGATAAAGCCGGTGGCAAACGTGTTTACTATTCACCAAATGAAGACGTAAAACAATTACAACTTGAATTTACGATCACCGATAACAGTTCACAGTTTGCAGTTAAACCTAATCGCTTTGTGTCTTACTTGTTAAGTAATGAAATGCAAGGCAGCCCGGCACAAATATTACGCGATAAAGGCTGGGTATCACGTTTATCTGCTTCTGATGCACCTACACAATATGGTAACTACGGCAGCTTAACAGTGAGTATTGAACTAACTGATGCCGGCATGCAAAACCGTGAAGAAATTGTTGCTATGGTAATGCAGTATATTGCGTTAATTAAAGAGCAGGGTGTTGATAGCAAGTATTTTAATGAAATTCGTACTTCGTTAAACAATGAGTTTCAATTTCTTGAAAAAGGCGATGAGTTTGGCTACGTAAGTAACCTTACTGATAGTATGCAAAAGTTCCCAGTGAACAACGCAATTAATGCACCTTACTATTATGCAAAGTTTGATGCTGACGCTGTGCAAAACGTGCTTTCACAGTTAAACGAAGAGACGCTACGTATTTGGTATATTTCAAAGCAAGAAGAGACAGACTCGCAGCTACATTTTTACGATGGTAAATATCGTATTGAAGATATCAGCGACGAAGAAGTTGCAAGCTGGAATAAACCAAGCGAATATGCTTTAGCTTTACCTACTGTAAACCGCTTACTGCCAGAAAGTTTTGCTATTAAGACCGCGGAATTTAAACAGCAAGCACATCCTAAACTGGTCTTTGATAAGCAAGGTGTCAAAGTTTGGCGCCAAGCAAGTCAGCAATTTGCTGAGCAACCTAAAGGGCTTGTTGAAGTTTACATTAACACACCTGATGCATTAGTTGATGTAAAAGCACAGGTGCTTTACTCAATTTGGGCTGATCTGTATAACTTAGAGCAAAGTAAATTAAGCACTGAAGCGGCTGTAGCAGGTATGAGTTTGGGGTTACAGCCAAGCAATGGTCTTATATTATCACTGAGTGGTTTTACTGATAAGCAGGACGTATTATTGGCTCAGGCGCTTGAAAATCTGACTTTAAATGTATCAGAAGATGGTTTTGCACAAGCGATTGACCGTTATAAGCGTGATTTACTAAATCAACAAAAGCAATTTCCTTTCTATCAAGCATTTGGTGAATATTCTAAGCTAACACGAAGTGGTAAATTTGATACCGAAACCTTAATTGCGGCGGCAGATACGCTAACTCTTGCTGATTTTACTGCTATTAAGCAATCAACTCTTGCAGCAAATGATTTACGTGTATTCACGTTTGGTAACTACAACCAAAATGATGTTGAATCTATTGCTAATAAGCTAACAGCTATATTACCTAAGGCTCATAAATCTACTGAGTTTGCTCGCAGCAAAGCGTGGTTGCCACAAATAGGTGAACGTATTGTATTGCAAAAGGATATTGATGTAGCTGATGTAGCGATTATCGATATGGTTGTTCATCCAACGCCGGGTTATAAACAAAAGGCTCAAGCGCAAGTGTTACAAAGCCACTTCAGAACGATTGCTTTTGATAAGCTTCGTACCGAAGAGCAGCTTGCTTATGCTGTTGGTGCGTTAGCCCGTCCGATTGAAGATTACTCTGCACTAGGTCTTTATATCCAAACACCAGTTAAAGGCCCTAAAGAAATGCAAGAACGCTTTGATGAGTTTAAAAAGCAATACGCAGTAGAGCTTGATAACATGACAGAAGAAACATTTTCACAACTTAAAAATGCAACGCTGGTATCTTTAAAAGAGCAACCTAAGAATCTAAGTGATGAAATGTCACCACTTATCACAGATTGGTATCGTGAAAACTTTAACTTTGACTCTAAAGAAAAGCTTATTGCTGAAGTTGAAAAAGTAACCTTGGCTGATTTGAAAGATTATTACAAGAAAACCATGCTGAACAGTGAAGCACCACGCTTGAACATTCAAATGCGTGGTAGCAAGTTCGCTGATAAGCCATTTGCAGATCTTAAAAACCAAACAAAAGTTGAAAACTTAGAAACTTATTACAAAGGAATTAAATTCCAAAAGTAACTTATTAGTTGATAAACAAAAGCCCAAGCAATTGCTTGGGCTTTTTAATTTAGGCGATGAGCAAAAACCCTATAAATGCAGCGGTTGCCGCCAGTAAGGTGTAAGGTAATTGAGTAACCGCATGGCTGACTAAGTCACACCCTGAGCCTTGTGCAGCAAGTACTGTGGAGTCAGAATAAAAGCATGCTTGACTACCAAACGATGACGCCGACAACAAAGCACCAATTACTAGAGGAATGTTGGCATCAATTGCATAAGCCAGTGGCATCACAATTGGAATAGTTACTGCGAAAATCCCCCAGCTAGAACCCGTTGCAAAAGCAAGTACTGCCATTGCTAAAAACACCACGGCAGGTAGGTATTGTGCTGTCATATAAGGGCTTAAAGTATTAATGACATATTGCGGAAGCATTAATTGGTCACACACATCTTTAAATATAAAGGCCGCAACGACAGTACCAATTGCTGGGATCATACTTTTAAAACCATCTAGCATACGCTCTACTAGTTCTGACAATGTCATTAGTTTTTGCAACATATAGAACGGTAACACTGCAGCAAAGGTTGCAAGCAATCCTTTATATACGTCAATGTCGAAATAAACAGTAAACGCAACAAGTAAAATAATCGGCACTAAAAAGTTATAGAGTTTGCCATTGGATGCTGCTGTTTCAAAGTTCTCTTCTGCGGCTTTAACAGCGTATTCATCCGCTGTTTGTACATCGGTGTATTGGCTATTTGAGATCTCGATTTGATTATTCATTGCACGTAGTTGTGCCTTTTTCATCGGCCCAAAAGCAGGGATCACATTTAAGCTGACAAGCAATACAACAAGTACTGCAAACCATGCGTACAACATATAAGGGATTGCTTCGATGTATACGGCAATACCTTGGCCTTCTGCTGCAACATTATTATCGACTAATAGGCCACCAAAAAATACCGCCCATGTAGAGAGTGGTACAAGTACACAGATAGGTGCGGCAGTTGAGTCAACAACATAAGCTAGCATTTCGCGGCTAATTTTAAACTTATCGGTGATACGCTTCATGGTTTCACCAACCGTTAATGCATTGAGGTAATCATCGATAAAAATAATCACACCTAACACAAAGGTCATTAGCAAAGATGAGCGTTGACCTTTGGCAAACTTCAACGCTAATTCAGCAAATGCACTTGCTCCACCGGTTCTTACCAATAAGGCAATCAAGGCACCAAACCCGCCACAGACTAAAATTAGCCAGGCAATGGTTTCATCCTGCATCACTTTTAACGATATATCAGCAAAGTTTGACAGTATAGCTGTTGGCCCAAGCATGGCTAAACCAAACAAAGCTCCAACAAGTAAAGATAAAATAGGGCGGCGTAAAAACACGGCCAAAACAACCACCAATACTGGCGGTAGTAAACTTAACGCAGAAGGTTCTTGCATTATATTTTTCACACAGTTAAGCAATGCGAGATTGCTTACAGAAATCCGAAGTCTATCGACTCAAGTAACTGCTTTACGCGAACACACTTTTATGGACCCAGTAGGGAAAGTGCCTGCGTTGGCTGGCGCCAGACAGTATAGAGGGTATACTGCTTTTGTTTTGCCCAAAACATCGAAAGAAAAATAATCTTGAATATAAATTTAGTCAATAAGAATTTTTATTGCGATGATAATTATTTTACACTCTTCAACGGTGTTACTTTTTTAATTCAATTAAGCAAGGGTTTATGGCATTTTCAGATACATACAGACTCAGTAGTCACGCGGTTATAACTAACAACCAAGGTCAAGTGCTATTACTTAAAGCTAATTATGGTCAAAAAAGTTGGGGATTACCTGGCGGCGCTTTAGATAAAGGCGAAACAATTCATCAAGCGTTACTTCGCGAATGCCAAGAAGAGCTTAATTGTGAGGTAGATATCGCTTATTTAAGTGGTGTTTATTATCACGCTGCATTTAATTCTCATGCGTTTATTTTTCGAGCATATCTGTCTAATGATGCCCAGATTGTGTTGAGTAATGAGCATACTGAGTATGCTTATTTCGCCATTGACGAGCTCTCAGCAGTGCAAAAAGAGCGTGTTTTAGATTGTCTTAATTTTACCAATGATGTGGTAAGTAAGGTATTTTAATATATGACAGATATATATTTACGTGCTGGCCTGCCTGATGATGCGGCATTTATTGTTGAGCTTTTGAACCAAGCAACATTTTTAGAGCATATCGGAAATAAAAATATAAATACACCAGCACAAGCAGAGCATTATATTCAACAAACCTTTATAAATAGTCACCAGCAATATGGCTTTGGTAGTTATATTGTCTGTTTAGCTGATGGTACACCGGTTGGTATGGTGGGGCTGTTTCAGCGTGATGCATTAGCTATTCCTGATTTAGGGTTCGCGTTGTTAGCCAACTATGAAGGCAAGGGCATTATTACATCGGCAGCTAGGTTGTTGATGGCCAAAAAACACGTATTAGATCTTGGAGTGCTTGCAGCAATAACCTCGCAAACAAATATTGGCTCGCAAAAGGTACTACAAAAACTAGGCTTTGAGTTTATAGGCGATGTCATCATTAACGATGACAATCAGCCACTTAAACTCTTATTAAATAGCAAGCTTTGACACTTCGTTTGCAACTTGTTTGTTAACCTTTAGCCAAGTTGACTCAAGCGTGGCTACAAGTCCCTCGTAATCACTTGCTTGTAAAGGTGTAAGCTCATTGAAGTAATTGACCGCCTTCAACTTTCTGCCAGATTCAGGAGTTGTATAGTACAAGCGCCAAAGCCCTGCAATGTTGGCATTACCTTGCTCATCACCATTAAAGTGATGTAGCTCATACTCTAATTCATAAAAGCTTTGCTGGTCTAAATCGGTGATCACAGGTAAGCCTTTTATAACCATCCAATTATCAAGCTCAGTGTAAAGTTGTTGATGAGCACTGGCAGTTAACATCAAATCAGGAGATTCACTCCATAAATGATAGTTAGCAGCATTCACTCTGTTGTTATCAAGCACCATGGCGATACCACGATTATTTAGCGCACCACGTAACTTTACTGTGTTAATTCTGAGCTGAGCTTGGGTATTCTCCGCTAAGCGTTGCATTGCCACTATCGGCTGCGAAAATTGATAATACTCAATGGTTGAGAATGAAGTTTGGCTACAGGCCGAAAGTAACAGCACTGATGCAATTGAAGCACAGAGTTTAAAGTTCATTATTGTTTCCTCGGCGTTGGATCTGCAGGTAGCTCTTTATCAAAGATCAACATATTCGGTTGCTGGTTTAAACCACGTGTAAGTGGTTGTAGCTCTTCACTTAAACGTTTAAATTCAGACAAGGTTGTTTGTAATTGCTCATGGAATGTTGATCCTTGTTCGTAACTTGCCATAGTTTTTTCAAATTGCTTCATTGTCTTATCGAACTGTTGCATGCTTTTGGTCATCTCAGCAAAGTTGCGATTAATATCACCCGGTAAGTCTTGAGTATCTTGTTTATTAAGCAATTCACGCATGTCATGTGCAAGTGCTTGGTATTCTGCAAAGGTCGTTTGCATTTGTGCCAAACTGTCTTCGATTTTGAGATTATTGACTTTATTTAATACATCAGAGACTTGATCAGCAATGACGGTAATTCCACTTGAAACACTCGGGAATACTGTATAGTCAGCAATAGTTGTTAATTCTGCAGGTTCAGCATTATCATAAATGTCCAAGTCCACATACACTGCACCTGTTAATAAGTTTCCTGGCTTTAATGAAGCTCTTAAACCACTTTTAATCCAGCCATCTAAACTTGACTGCCAGAACTCTCTGGCTGCAACATTGTCATGGTAGAGTCTTCCATACTCAATTTTAATCAGTGCTGGCACTGCAGTGTTATCGACCCTAAAGTGGGCGGGTTTCCCATTTATAATGACATTTGCAGGTGCTTCAACAACAGTACCGATGCGCATCCCTCGATATTCAACTGGCGCACCAGGACGTAATCCACGAATTGATTGTTCAAAGTCAATTAGATAATAATCAAAGTCATAAAATCGCTCTTCAAGAGCAGCTTTGTAGCTATTACTTAGTGAGAAGCTATGGCCATTTGTGGCAATTTCCCCCGGTTTCTGTTGCTCAGGAATACCAACAGAAATCCCTCCTTTAAGTAACTTACTCAAAGAGCCCGTATTGACATTAATACCATCGGCAGACAAATCAATTTGTATACCTGAGTTAACCCAAAAGATAGAATTAAGCGTGATCAGGTTTTGATAAGGCTCATTAATGAAAATACCATATTTCATGGCTTGATTTTTCCAATCAAAAGTAGCCGTTTCTATTTGCCCTATTTTGTAATCCTTAAAATAGATACCTGTACTCACATCGAGCACTTCAGCGTTATAGCCGTGGAGGATAAAGCGACCTCCTTTTACATCATTGGCAATTAGCGCAGGTTCATCTTGTAGTTCAAATCGCTCGGATGTTTCTTTACTTTCGCCTGGAGCAAACTCCAGATAAACACCCGACAATAGGGTACTCATCCCACTAATACCGGTATCATCAATGCGAGGTTTAACAACCCAAATTTTCGCATCATCCGTTAAAAGGTCTTCATAGTGTTTATCTATTTGTGCTCGTGCAATTACACTATCTTGTTCATCTGAGAGTCTTACATGGTCAATTTGACCAATTTTTACACTGCGTACCTTTATTTCTGTTTTGCCTGCGATAATACCTTCAGCATGGGGCATTTTGATAAAGATTGTTGTACCTTTATTTGCTTGGTATTGATACAGCATCCATGCGCCGATGAATAAAGCGATTACAGGAATAATCCAGATTGCCGATATGTTTGGCGCTGTTTTTATATTTGCTTTTTCGCTCATGCCAAGGTCTCTTGTTTTACTTTATTTAAGTTATTAGGGGAATCCCACAATAAACGTGGATCAAATGCATGGGCTGCCAGCATCTGGCAAATCACCATTGTTGTAAAGAATATAGTACCTATACCAGGCGTTACTGACATCAAATTTCCTAACTGTACTAAGGCTACTAAAATTGCCACAACAAATACATCGATCATTGACCATTTTCCAATAAATTCAGTTAATTGATAAATTCGTGTGTAGCTTTTGGTTTGTCTGTTTGCCGGCTGCATCACCATAAAGCATAAAAAACTCAAAATGAGAGCTTTTGCAAGTGGTACGACAACACTCGCTAAAAAGATGATCATTGCGATAGGGTAAGAACCACTATTCCACAAGATCATCACCCCACCAATTATTGTAGAGGGGGTTTCATCACCTAGGCTAGTGGTGTACATGATTGGGTAAATATTTGCAGGTATATAGCAGGCTACGGAAGTGATCAGCCATGCAGCCGCTTTTTGTACACTAAAAGGGTTACGAGTGTATGTTTTTGATTCACACCGAGAACAGATTTCACTGTCGCATAGTTGACCACATACATGACAAGCCCTAAGGCCTTGGTCGATTGCACGAGTATTCGGCTTGATTTGCTCTATAAAAACAGGCTCTTTGAGTTGATACCATAGATTTTGTTTATTGAGCTTAGCAGTGGTGGCAATATAACTAATAACAAATGCGCCATAAGCCCAAAAGCTCACACCAAATTCAATGTCAGCCATCGACATTATTTTTACCATGCTGACCATGACACCAATTAAAAATATTTCTGACATAATCCAAGGCTGCAGTGCAAATGTTGTTTTTAATAGCCTTTTCCCCCATTGATAAGGGAGTATCTTAAGTAACCCTAAATGTAATGGGATTATCAGCACAAGCAGTAACATAGGTAAGCCTATAATGCTGATATCTATGAATAATCCTAAAAAGTCATTGTCGTAGTTAAACAGAATACGTGCCGCATCAGGTAAGGTTATAGTTTGGGTGATGCCACTGCTTGAAAAAGATAAAAACGGGTAAAACATGCTACTTAACAGCATTAAGATCGCACTTAAGCTCAGCGCTACGACAGCACTATCTTGATTTGCTTGCGAAGAAGACAGTTTGGTTTTGCAATGAGGACAAACCGCTACTTGTTTCGCACTTAAATGTGGGATCTCAACGACAAGGTCGCAGCTAGGACAGGCTGTTTGCAAACTTAGGGTCTCATAAACAAGAACTTAGTTTAGTTTGCATCAATAACTCGATAAATTCAAATGCACCCTTTCCTAAAATAGGCTAGTATTTACGCAAAGGCGCATAGATTAACTATGCAACTGTCTATTAAGGTGTGTAGTGAAACATTTTTTTATCCTTTTGTTGTTTGTAAGTTGTAAGGGCCTATGTTTATCAGAGAAAGCTGGAGAAGACCCTATTGTTGTTGCAGCCAGTTCTTATCTCCCTCCTTATGTTATTAAAGATAACGACAGTGGTATTCAATTAGAAATATTAAAAGCAGCGTTTAAATCTCAAGGGATCAGTAACATTGTTGTGCAATACATGCCAAACAAGCGTGTAGAGCAGCAGTTGCTGCAAGGAAAAGTTGATATAGCTTTAAATTTCGCTTCTGGATCGAGTACAAATATATACCAAAGTGAACCACTATTACGCTATCAAAATGTAGCGATAAGTTTGGCTGAACAAAATTTTAAAATAGACAGCATTTATGATTTAGCTGGTAAAAGTGTGCTGGGTTTTCAAAATGCGACCAATTTTATTGAAGCACCTTTCAAATCGGTGACACGCATACTGCGTTCTTATGATGAGGTAGTAAACCAAGAGGCACAAGTTGACCATTTAATGAAGGGATGGGTTGACGTTATCATTCTCGAAAGACGTGTTTTTTTATATTATCTTGAGCAATATAAGCAGACAGCCGAACTAAAACCTTTCGTTGTGCATCCAATATTTAATGAAGCACCTCGACCTGCATTTTTCAACAGTGAGGTTTTAAAGGATACCTTTAATACAGGTCTAGGCCAAATTGTAGAATCTGGCGAATATCAAGCGATAATTCGCCTTGATGGCACTGAATATGCGCAAATAAGCAGCAATGAATTACGCAAATAAAGCAACAGTTTGGCGGCTTAGTGCGATGAGCTTGCCATCATCACTCCAAATACAGCCATCTTCAAGACCGTAACCATCTTTACTATGATGTGTAACAGCTTCATAGCCAATCCAAGCATCATCAGCGATGTTTGGCTCTCCAACAAACTCGATATACCACGACATGCTACTGGCTGGGGCTGGCTGTTTATACATTTGTAACAAGGTAGGCGGCCATGCATCCGTAAGGGCAATGATATGCGCTTCGCTCATGTGTTCTGGTTTATGTTTAAATTTCATCCAGCCGCCTAAATGTGATGTCTCAGCGCCAGAAAATGGCATATTTCCGTCTTGTAAGCATAGTGCGACGTGCTGGAAAAATGCCGGCATTAAACCTTCTTTATAAGGCAGAGTAAAACGTTCGTCTACTGGTTTAAGCTGCATGCTTTTTGACACATCTACGCGTACTGCTGATTCTCGATTAGCGCCAAAACAGGCTTGTGTGATAACACAAACATCGCCATTTTGAATTACTTTAGCAAGTACTTGCGCACTGTTTTTACCTTCGCGCAAAACTTCAACATCAATTGAAAAGTCGCAGTCAGCGATTAACGGACCAACAAAGTTAGTGCTTAAAGATAGTAAACGACGAGAGTTGTCGATATGTTGACGAATTGCTTGATATAATAAAGCTGCTGATAAACCACCAAACGCAGTGCGACCTTGGCACCAGTTTTCTGGAAACTGCATTACTTTTGTTTTGTCTTTGCCAAGTTCTGTTGCCATGGCGAGTAATTGATCAAAATGCATAATTTTCCTTAACATTTATTGCTATGGACAAGGTTATAGCACAGCTAAAGTCATCAGACCAGTTTGTTTGTATTACTAGAAGTGTTAAAAAACCCCTCTTTTTGAGGAAAAAATACCCATTTGGAAAATATTTCAAAAAAAAGTAAATTTTTTTCATTTTTACAGTTGAATTCAGTTTCCTGCACCCCTATTTACTAGTCATCGAACGTTTTAACGAATTTTGAAGTTGGAGAAGATTCATGGGTAGAATTATTGGAATCGATTTAGGTACTACTAACTCTTGTGTAGCAGTACTAGACGGTGATAAAGCACGCGTTATCGAAAACGCGGAAGGCGATCGCACAACACCATCGATCATTGCATACACGCAAGACGGTGAAACATTAGTTGGTCAACCTGCAAAACGCCAAGCAGTAACTAACCCAACTAACACATTATTTGCCATCAAGCGTCTAATTGGTCGTCGTTTTGAAGACGAAGAAGTACAACGCGATATCGGTATCATGCCTTTTAAAATTGTAAAAGCTGATAACGGTGATGCATGGGTTGAAGCGCGTGGCGAAAAACGTGCTGCACCACAAATTTCAGCAGAAGTGCTGAAGAAAATGAAGAAAACAGCAGAAGACTTCTTAGGTGAGCCAGTAACAGAAGCAGTAATCACAGTACCTGCTTATTTCAATGACTCACAACGTCAAGCTACTAAAGATGCTGGTCGTATTGCTGGTCTTGAAGTTAAACGTATCATCAATGAGCCAACAGCCGCTGCACTTGCATACGGTATGGACAAAAACAAAGGTGAAAACGTTGTTGCTGTTTACGACTTAGGTGGTGGTACTTTCGATATCTCTATCATCGAGATTGACGAAGTAGAAGGCGAGCACACGTTTGAAGTTCTTGCAACTAACGGTGACACTCACTTAGGTGGTGAAGACTTCGATAACCGTGTTATCAACTACTTAGTTGAAGAGTTCAAGAAAGATCAAGGTATCGACCTTAAGAACGACCCACTTGCAATGCAACGTGTTAAAGAAGCTGCTGAAAAAGCGAAGATTGAACTGTCTTCTGCACAGCAAACAGAAGTTAACTTACCGTACGTGACTGCTGACGCAACTGGTCCTAAGCACATGAACGTTAAAGTTACTCGTGCAAAACTTGAGTCTCTTGTTGAAGACTTAGTAACTAAGTCAATCGAGCCACTTAAGCGTGCACTAGCTGATGCTGATTTATCAGTAAGCGACGTAAATGACATCATCCTTGTTGGTGGTCAAACACGTATGCCTCTAGTACAAAAAACAGTTGCTGAGTTCTTTGGTAAAGAACCACGTAAAGATGTTAACCCAGATGAAGCAGTTGCAGTAGGTGCAGCGATTCAAGGTGGTGTACTAGCTGGTGACGTTAAAGACGTACTACTACTTGACGTATCTCCGTTATCACTAGGTATCGAGACTATGGGTCAAGTAATGACAGCACTAATTGAGAAAAACACGACGATTCCTACTAAGAAATCGCAAGTATTCTCAACAGCTGAAGACAACCAATCAGCGGTAACGATTCACGTACTACAAGGTGAGCGTAAGCGTGCAAGCGATAACAAATCTCTAGGTCAATTTAACCTAGAAGGTATCCGCCCAGCGCAACGTGGTACACCACAAATCGAAGTAACATTCGACGTAGACGCGGATGGTATCTTACACGTATCTGCTAAAGATAAAGATACAGGTAAAGAGCAGAAGATCACGATTCAAGCTTCTTCAGGTCTAAGTGATGAAGAAGTAGAAAAAATGGTTCGTGATGCTGAAGCACACGCTGAAGAAGATAAAAAGTTCGAAGAGCTAGTAGCTACTCGTAACCAAGCTGATGCAATGGTTCACGGTACACGTAAGCAAATCGAAGAAGCGGGTGATGCATTACCAGCAGAAGATAAAGAAGCAATCGAAGCTGCGCTTACTGAGCTAGAAGCGGCGATTAAGAGTGATAAGAAAGAAGAGATTGAAGCGAAAACACAAGCTCTTGCTGAAAAATCACAAAAGCTAATGGAAATTGCGCAAGCGAAAGCACAACAGCAAGGTAGTGCTGATGCAGGTGCACAGCAATCTTCTGCAAAACAAGACGACGATGTTGTTGATGCAGAGTTCGAAGAAGTGAAAGACGACAAGTAATTGCTCGTTTCGCTTCTGCCTAACGCGATAATGGCTGCTTTGTTTAGCCAATTAAGTTAGGATGAAATGATTGAGGCGCGCCAGCGATTTCGCTTGACGCGCCTTTTGCATGTATATGAACGGTAAAGTCGTTCGACTTACCTTACGCAGTGTAACTGCAGTAAAAAGAGTAGTGTGATAGATATGTCAAAAAGCGATTATTATGAAGTTCTCGGCGTGAGCAAAGATGCCAGCGAACGAGACATAAAAAAAGCGTATAAGCGCTTAGCGATGAAATATCATCCAGACCGTACCGCAGGGGATAAAGACCTTGAAACTAAATTCAAGGAAGTAAAAGATGCCTATGAAGTACTAACTGATCCACAAAAACGTCAGATGTATGATCAATACGGCCATGCAGCCTTTGAACAAGGTGGTGGTGGTCATGGCGGTGGCTTCGGCGGCGGTCATGGTGATTTTGGCGATATTTTTGGTGATGTGTTTGGAGATATCTTTGGTGGCGGTGGTCGTCGACAATCGCGCCAACAACGTGGGTCTGACTTACGTTACAACATGGACTTAAGCCTGGAAGAGGCGGTTCGTGGTAAAGATGTTGAAATTAAAGTGCCAACCTGGGTTAGCTGTAAACCATGTGACGGTAGCGGTGCAAAAGCGGGCTCTAAGCCAAAAACCTGTACTACGTGTCACGGTGCTGGCCAAGTACAAATGCGCCAAGGTTTCTTCGCGGTTCAGCAAACATGTCCTACGTGTCAGGGCACGGGTCAAATTATTTCTGACCCATGTGACAGCTGTCATGGTCAAGGTCGCGTAGAAAAAACGAAGACCTTATCAGTTAAGATCCCAGCAGGCGTTGATACAGGTGACCGTATTCGCTTATCAGGTGAAGGTGAAGCGGGGATGCATGGCGCACCGGCAGGTGACTTATATGTACAAGTGTCAGTACGTGAGCACCCAATCTTCCAACGTGATGGTAACAATCTGTACTGTGAAGTACCTATTGGCTTTACAACAGCTGCACTGGGTGGCGAAATCGAAGTGCCGACTTTGGATGGTCGCGCAAAACTGAAGATCCCTTCAGAAAGCCAAACAGGCAAAATGTTCCGTATGCGCGGTAAAGGCGTTAAGTCTGTTCGCAGCGGCGCACAAGGCGACTTAATCTGTAAAGTGGTTATTGAAACACCGGTGAACTTAAATGACCGTCAACGTGAATTACTTGAAGAGCTTGAGCAAAGCATGGGTAAAGATGGGTCTAAAAACCGTCCAAAAGAAAAAGGTTTCTTTGACGGTGTGAAGAAATTCTTCGATGATCTAACTAAGTAACTCCTAGTTAAGTAACTTGAGTTAGATAGTAAAAAGGCGCTATTCAGCGCCTTTTTTTACGCTTCAATTTTGAGTTTAGTGATCTAAGAATAAGTAGTTTTGCCAGCTTTTCATTCTGATCAACACCTTACGCATCACAGAAACATGTTCAAAATGTTCTGAATAAACAGCTACTTCAGTGCTTGTTCCTTGTGGCAGATGATATTCACTCATGTCGTCAGTGATTTTTAAAGTAACAATTGCGCGGCCTTGACGGGCAAAAAATTCAGTGCCCATCAGTGTTCCTTGTGCTTGTACTTGTCCCTCACCAATTGCGGGTAACACATCGATTACTTCGCCAGCGAAGGTTTTGCCTGGAATTGCTTTAAAGATAAAGTCAGCTTTATAACCAGGTTCGAGTCTTAATAATGAATTTTGTCGAAATGCCGCAACATAAACAGTGTCTTCTTTATGCACAAAGGTCATCACTGGTCGCAGTGGCATTGGCACGGCAATCATCCCCGGACGTAATGTCAGTTGTGTGACATAGCCGTCGGTGGGTGCATGCACGCTAGTGCTGTCTAAGTTAAATTGGGCTTGCTCTAAATTAGCGCGAGCAGCGGCTATTTTTGTTTGTTCGCCGTTAATTTCTGACTCAAATGCTAGTTTCTGACGTAACTCTTCGGCCTGCGCTGCTTCGTAACTTGCTTTTGCCGCTAAATACACCCCTAATTTATTATCAACTTGGCCTTTTGAATAGGCGCCACTTTTTGCGCCTTTTTCATAGCGTTCGTATTCTTTCTTACTACGGTCATATTCAGCTTTAGCCATCAGCGCACTGGCTTGTGCTGATTTATAGGCAGCTTCTAAACCAAGTACCGATTGTTTTGCATCTTGTAAAGCTGCAATAGCTTGATTTAGTTTTGCTCGATATAAGGTGTCGTCTAGGCGAAACAATAAGTCGCCCTTTTTAACTGGTTGATTCGGCTTTACCGCAACTTCTTCTACTGTACCACGCACATTTGGCACAATCGGCGTTGTAACATACGCACTACTCGCCATATTTGAATGTGGGTGGTTATAGTTCATTAATAGAATTAATGTGCCGATCAGTACTACACCACCAAGAACAGCGGTTGGCACTGTCCATTTGTTAAGCGGGATTTTAAAGATTTTGAAGATGCCAATGCACAATGCGGTATATGTAAGTATTAATAACAAATCCATATTCTATTTCTCTTTATTATTCGATTGAGCATTAATTTGTGCTTGTAGTGCTGCCACTGTGGCTGTCAGGCTAGCCACTTTCTCAGCTAAGTCTTCTTGTTCCTTTTGAATTTGGTTAAAACCCCAGCCGCGGTCATCACGCCACAAGGTGGCCCAAACCCATAAAAATGGCCATAGTACGTGTAGGGTAAATAGGCTAACCCAGCCTGCATAATGGATGGCATCTTGGTGGGGGTGATTACGTTTTTTGGCAATTTCGTAGGGAATATCGTGAATGGCTATCACACCATAAAATATTACGACGGTCACAAACACTAGCATGGCTAGTGCAAAGTAGTCTAAAAACATGTAGTTTCCTTTCCTTAACTAATACTGAATTCATAATACGTTATATTTTTTTAATTCCTAGTGGGTATTTTCAGATTCAGTTTAGTACTACGTAGTAATCATTTTCAGCTAGGCATCGGCATAATATGACATCGTCCTTAAAGGTTGTTTCTTGGATCTGACCTTTTTCTATTCCTAGTGTTTTGCATTTACTTTGGCAATCTATAAACGCGGTCCATGCTACGTATTCATTGCAAACAAAATTAATTGAATACAAGAGTGTGATGATGATAAAACATTGTTTCGCCAAATAGAGACTAATGTGTTTTGACATAGTTGCCACGCTTTATCTATTGCTCATACTTTTAGTGTAGCTTATCAGTGTGGTTTTTCGGGATATTTACTATGCAAAGCCTGTATTTTCTTACTATGCCAAGTGCCCAAAACTTTGATAAAGTTCAGGCGCTTTTTTGTTAAAGGAACTTTTAATGACACCTGCAATCAATTTATTAAAAAACAAAGGTATTTTTTATGATGTGCTGAGTTATCATCACGATCCTGCACATACCCAATTTGGCCTTGAAGCGGTTGAAAAGCTTAACTTGCCCGCTGAGCAAGTGTTTAAAACTTTAGTCCTTGAAGATGCCGAACAACAGCTTTTGGTTGCAGTAGTCCCTGTGAGTCAACAGGTAAATATGAAGATGCTTGCTAAGGCAGCAAAAGTAAAGAAAGTAACTATGGCCCCTCAGCAGAAAGTAGAAAACACAACTGGTTATATTTTGGGGGGAGTCAGCCCGCTTGGCCAAAAGAAGCGTTTACCTACTTTTATTCATCAATCTGCAATAAATTTCGATACTATCTATGTTTCAGCCGGTAAGCGAGGCCTTGAAATTGCGCTTAAGCCCCATGACTTGTGTAGTCTATTAAATGCTAGATTGGTTGATTTTTGAACATCTAATGTAACTAATTTAACTTTTTTTTAAAAAAGAGTTTGTCCTTAATCTGAATCTAGCTAAGCTAATAATGCGTTATTAATTCGAATAACGATTTATCTTAAAGGATTCAGGATATGAAAAAAATTATTGCTATTTCTGCACTTTCTCTACTTCCACTTTCAAATGCAATGGCTGATCAAGACATCGGTTGTGGTTTAGGTTCAATGTTATTTGCTGGTCAACAAGGTAAAGTTGTTAAAGTTCTTGGTGCAACGACAAATGGTATTTCAGGTAACCAAACATTTGGTATTACATTTGGTACTTTAGGCTGTAACGGTAATGGTACAGTGACAGCTTCAACTAAAGTTGCGACATTCATTGATGGCAATATGGAACAACTTGCACGTGATATGTCACGTGGCGAAGGTGAAACTCTTGATACGCTGGCTGAAGTATGGGGCGTTCAAGCGCAAGATAAAGCAGCATTTAATAAGTTAGTACAGACACAGTTTACTAACGTATTCACATCAGAAAATGTGACATCTCAATTAGTTTTAGAGAACCTTAATACGCTTGTTGCTAGTGATGCGCAACTTGCTACTTACACACTATCTTAATCTAGCGTGTACTTTTTAAATATAAAGCCCTTAATGGGCTTTTATTCTATTATGCGTGGTATTTTACTTTCTTCTTGTTTGTTATTCAGCTGTTTAGCATATTCAACAACACCGACACTCGAAATAGCTCATCATCCTTATTGGCTTAAGCTCGGTCATTATAATCAGCCTTTTCTTTCTATGTATGAAAGTGAAGTGGATAGCTCAGAATTTTTCTTTTCTGAGGTGGGAAAAACAGACCCTCATGCAGAGCTTTTAGCGACTATAGCGGCGTTTAAAAGCGATGATGATAACCAGGCAAAGTGCCGTTTTCCTGCTCGCTATAACTGGCTAAAAGAACATTTCTTTACAAATTGGCCTGCACTTTCTTGCCCTGAAATTGAAACATGGCAACAGCTTATCAACCCAAAAGGTATGACTCTAGTCTTCCCGACCGCGTTTATGAATGATCCGTCCTCGATGTTTGGTCATACTCTATTACGTATTGATGCGAAGGACCAAACCCGCAGTAGAGAGCTCATTGCTTTTGCTGTTAACTTTGCTGCAGAGCCTGATGTTACTGATAATGCCGCTTTATATGCTTTAAAAGGTATTATTGGTCAATATCCAGGTAAGTTCACTTTAATGCCGTATTATCGCAAAGTCCGTGAATATAATGACTTAGAATCTCGTGATATATGGGAATATAAACTCTCATTATCTGATCAAGAAATTCAGCGTGTGTTATTACATTTATGGGAAATGCAGTGGGCCACGTTTGATTATTTTTTTGTTGATGAAAACTGCTCGTATCAGCTGTTAGCATTACTGCAACTTGCACGAGATGATTTATCTTTAACTGCTCCATTTTCTTCGCATGCGATCCCATCAGATACGGTTGCAGCTCTTAAGCAACATGGATTATTACAGCCGCCTCGATACCGTGCTGCATCGGGCACGAAATTGATCAATTATGAAAGCCAACTCACAGAGCAGCAGGTTTACCTTGCTCGTTTACTGCGTGATGGAGTAGCGCTAGATGAATTATCGCTCGCACCTGAGCAGGCTGTGCCTGTCCTTGAGATGGCGTATGAGTGGTTAAATTACCAATATTATGATCAAGGATTAGCACGTGATGCAATTGCTCCTCGATTAACAAAGCTGTTGCATCAACGCAGTCAATTCCATGTGGTTTCGCCTTTCAAGCCTGCGCCAAAGCCTCGAGTGAGTCCTGATAATGGTCATGGATCTAGTCGTGTTGGTGTAATATTTAATGATTATGAGCATACAGCTAGTCGGTTTGGTTTAACATATCGTGTTGCTTATCATGATTTACTTGATAATCCCGGTGGTTTTATTCCTGGTGCGCAAATTAGTTTTTTTGACTTAGAGGTAAACCAAGATAGTAACGAGAATCTTCATCTCGAGCGTTTGCTTTTAATTGATGCAATGTCATTAGCACCTGACAATGGCTTATTTAATTCTTGGTCATGGAATGTTCGTGCTGGGTTTGACCGTCAACCAACACAGACGAAGCGAGAAGGTCGTCTATTTTTACAAGGCGGCTATGGCAAGTCTTTTGGTGATGCATCACACTTGCAAAGTTATTTGCTTGGCTCATCAGTTGTTCAATCAGGTGATTTGATAGATTCTGTGTCGTTTGGGCTAGGAAGCGAAGCAGGTGTTATTTGGCAAGTTACCGATTCACAAAAGCTTGCTTTGAGTGGTCAGGCTTTTTGGCTGATGAATGAACCAAGTGTTGATTATCAGCTGACGTTTTCTGCTCATTGGCAAATAGCGTTGGCTCAGAATTGGGGGCTTAGAAGCTCAGCTATTTATCAAGATTGGCAACGTTCTGAACAGCAATTTAAATTGCAGCTTTTCCATTACTTTTAGCAGTGTATTTTTGGTAGGTTATGCCAGCGAGTAGTGTAGTGCGGTGATAAATACTCTCGCTTCATATGCCAACGAGTGGTTGTGGTTTCGCTTGCAAGGGCAAGCGTACCAACACCGTAACGAGCATTTATTTTGTCTAAACATTTCATTAGGCTTGGGTTATCGATAGGTGCTTGAAATAAATCAGGTTGCTGAAACATTTGGCTCGATAACTCTAGCGCACCGACACCACATTTGTAAAAGGGTACGCCGGGTTTATATAAATGTTTAAAGACTTCGCTGATAGCGTTAGCAAATACACGGCTGTCGGCTGTGGCAACACTAAACTCATAAATATAGGACTTTTTATAATAGCCATCTTGATGAGGTGAGCTGGCGACAAACATTAATAAACGTTGTGTGAGTGACCCTTGTGTGCGTAACTTACGGGCAACAATAACGGCGTGATTAATAAGTGCGGTTTTTAGCGCTGTGGTATCGGTGATACGTTCCCCAAAGCTACGGGTCGAAAATATCTCTTTTTTATCTTGGCGCACGTCATCCCATGCTAAACAGCTTTTACCACGTAACTCGTTTACTGTACGCTCGAGTACAATACTGAACAGGCGTTTCATTTTTCGAGGCTCTTGTTCGGCTAAATCAAAAGCAGTATTGATATTCATCGCTTTGAGCTTTTTAGCTAAGCGTCGACCAACCCCCCAAACATCTTGTACATCCATGGCTTTTAAAATGGCTATTCGTGACGCTTCTGAATCAATCACTGCTACGCCATCAAAGCCCGATAGTTTTTTTGCTGCATGATTGGCGGCTTTGGCAAGGGTTGCCGTTGGGCCAAAACCCACTCCAACAGGCAGTTTTGTTTCGCGCCATACGGTACGGCGAATATGATGACCATAACTATGCCAATCATTAACAAGCTTGTTGAAACCTGTAAAGTTTAAAAACGACTCATCAATAGAGTATATGTGCTGATTATCGCAAAAGCGGCCAATCACGTTCATCATCCGTTCGCTTAAATCCGCATACAGCTCATAGTTAGATGAGCGGATCACCACCTGGTTATCTTCGAGTAACTGTTTTACCTGAAAATAGGGCTGAAACTTTGGAATAGCAAGCTTTCGTGCAATAGGACACACAGCACAAATACAGCCATCATTGTTGGTGAGTACCACTACAGGTTTACTGCGAATAGCTGGATCAAATACTTTTTCGGCACTGGCATAAAAGGCCACCGCATCGACTAAGGCGTACATGCTAATAGCTCTTTACTACTGCGATGTAAGCGAATTGAGCGGGTGACCACGCCTTCTAATTGAAATTCATCAGATTGACGTAGTTGCACTGCAGGGTATTTAGGCGAGGCTGATAATAACTGTGCATTGTGTTTATCTAGTAGTTTACAAACAAATAAACCATTTAGATTCGCCACGATGACATCGCCATTTTTAACGTCTTCGGCGCGATCAACCAGTAATAAGTCGCCATCAAAAATCCCCACACCTTGCATTGATTCGCCAGAGGCAATACCAATAAAGGTTGCATCAGGGTGTTTAATCAACAGCTGATCTAATGATAGGCCAAGCTCTTTGTATTGTGCTGCTGGTGATTCAAAACCACACACGCCAGCTTCGATATAAATAGGAATAACGCGCATAACAAAACCACTACACTGTATGTTTGTACAGTATAGTGGTTTGTGGTTATCTTGCCAATAAGATCACGGGGTGTTGTTATTGATATTTTTGATCATGGTTGTGGCTATATCGATAAAATCACGTACTTGCTGATCAGTTAAACCTTGGCAAAGTTTGGCATCAACCTCTTGCTCAGCAACTTCTAAGCGCGAGAACAGAGCGTTACCTTGTTCAGTAAACGATAAAATTAAACAGCGCTTATCATTTTCGTCAGCACATTTAGAAACCAGTTCAAGTTTTATAAGCTCTTTTAATAAGCGTGCTATTTGTGCTTTATCACGACCCGTTTTGGCAACAATATCATTCGCGGTACAGTGCTGTGTTTCGGCAATAATATGTAAGCAGCGGACATGTAGTGCATTAAGACCCAGCTCGTTGGCGTTAATGGCTTTGCGTACAGTGACGCGATAACTTTGTGCCAGTGTGAATAAAGCAGAAGAAAGAGAGGTTTGTGGCATGGTTCACCTAAATTAAGCTAGTTAGCATTAGTTGACAAAGTCAATCAAAAGCGTATAGTTGACTATATCAACTATTGGGGCGTTGTGCAATTTAACCAGCTAGGAGACCAACATGGCTAGAAAAGTTCGTCGTGCAAACGTAATAAGTACTACACGTATTTCCCCACATCTACAAAGGATTGTCGTTGGCTCAGACGAGTTTGCCGATTTTCCACAAGACGCAAAAGGTGCGTACGTAAAGGTACTACTACCTCATGCCGGTGAATCTAAGGTTGAACTTGATTTACACGCTGAACACCCAGCATTAATGCGCTCTTACACGATTCGCGAAATTAACCCTGTTAACGGTGCAATTACTCTCGACTTTGTGGTTAACCAACATCAAGGTGTGGCAACTAACTGGGCACAAAATGCGAGAGTTGGCGACGAGGTGGGTATTGCAGGCCCGGGCCCTAAAAAACTCACAGACTTCACGCAAACACATTATTTAATGCTGGCAGATTTAACCTCAGTAAATACAATCAATGGCTATTTACAAGCACTGCCGCAAGATGCCACTGTCGATGTCATTATTCATGTTGCTGATAAAGCCGACATTATTGAGCTTGAACAAATTAAAGCACACACTCAACATAGTGTTGAATGGCTAGTTACAGATGAACCAGAAACAGATTTACTCGACCAAGTAACACGCTTATGTGCAGGTTATAACACGCAACCAATAGTGTTTATGGCACTAGAAGCAAGCTTGGTAAAAGCAATTCGCCGTTTAGTAACAAGCAGTATTGAAATTAACCGTGAGCACATTGTTGCATCTGCCTATTGGAAGCATGGAATTGATGCCGATGGCCTAAAGGTGGAAAAACAGCAACAAAGCCGTGCCTAATTAGCATTTGAAAAATAGCTATTCGCTCTCATTAACTAACTATAAAGAGTTAAATTTTGGAGAGCGGATGTCAGACCTTACAAATACACCTTTTTCATTGCTTGAATTAAGCCCAATGAAAGAGCACGAAACAGTTTCGCAAACACTCGCTAATAGTGTTACCTATGCGCAAACAGCCGATAAGCTTGGTTTTAATCGGTTTTGGATGGCAGAGCACCATAATATGCGTGGTATTGTGTGTGCCGCCACCTCAGTACTGATCGGCCATATAGCAGGTAAAACTCAGAATATCCGCGTAGGTGCGGGTGGGGTGATGCTACCTAACCATCCGCCGCTGGTGGTCGCTGAGCAATTTGGCACCCTTGAAAGCTTATATCCGGGAAGGATTGATTTAGGTCTAGGCCGTGCTCCTGGTAGTGATCCAATTACCAGCCGTGCACTGCGCAGAGACGAGCAAAGGGCAGAACATTTTGCAAATGAAGTGACAGAGCTGCAAGGTTTACTTGGCCCATATAAAGGTGACTCTCCAGTACGCGCAATCCCAGGTGAAGACACTAATGTACCAATCTGGTTACTAGGCTCAAGCCTTTATAGTGCACAGCTTGCAGCTAAAAAAGGCTTGCCATATGCATTTGCCGGACATTTTGCACCGCGCTTTGTTGAAGAGGCCATAGCGTTGTATCGCAGAGAATTTCAACCATCTGACGTGTTAGATAAGCCATATGTGATGCTTGGCTTACCTGTTGTTGCAGCAGACACAGACGAACAAGCACAGTTTTTAGCAACCACAGCAAAACAACGTATTTTGGCACTTATGCGTGGCAAGCCACTTTGGCTAAAAGAGCCTGTTCAAACTATGGAAGGGTTATGGACAGCACAAGAAAAAATGCAAGTAGAGAGCTTTTTAGGGCTTTCAGTTGTTGGCGGTCAAGCGAGCGTTAAGCATAAGTTGAGTATGATTAAACAAACGCTACAGGTTGATGAGTTCATTTTTACTAATGACCTGTATGAATTGAGTGACAGGCAGCATGCGCTGGAAATACTAGCAAGTATTATGAAATAAACAGCTATTGCACTACTTGAGCGCGTGATTAGTCGATTACGCGCCTTTAAAAAAACTTGTTACTTATTTAATAAACGGTTTTTTAGATTGAATTGATTTAATTATTCCGTTTTAAGGATTGGATTTAACTTAATACAATACATTTATTAATCATAACCCTAGGAAGGTGCACCGTGAAATCTCAAACAATTGCCGCAGTAGAGCCACAAACAAAAACAGCATTAATCGCTGAGGGTGGTGGGCAACGTGGGATTTTTACCGCAGGTGTACTCGATGCATGGTTAGAAAATAATTACGATCCATTCGATTTATTCATTGGTACATCAGCTGGTTCACAAAATTTAACGAGTTATTTAGCGCGTCAAAAAGGCTACGCAAAGCGTTTAATTAGAGGTCTTTCGCGCCATAAGCGTTTCTTTCAACTTGGCCGAGGTCTTATCGGAAAAAGCATCGTTGATCTTGATTGGTATTTTGAAAAAACCAAAGAAGTAAACCGTGCCCTTGATTTTAAAACCGCGACTCAAAGTTTAGGTAATCGCGAACTGTTGATCACAACCACAAATGCAGCAGATCGTAAACCGTATTACTTGAGCCCAAATGGAGAAGATACGCAATGGTTAGCACTGTTAAAGGCATCAAGTGCTTTACCGTTTTTGTATAAAGATGGTGTGAACTTAACGCCTTGGATGACAACCAAAGCGGCTAATGATGCTATTATTCAAAGTTCGAATACTGATTTAGTTCATGATATGTATTTAGATGGCGGCTTAGCAGCACCTTTGCCAGTTAAAGAAGCTTATAATCGTGGTGCACGGGACATTGTAGTAATTCGTACCGTTGACCAAGATTTTCAAATTCAGTCGGAGTGGGTGAATAAATTTAAATCATTTGTTCGCGTTTCTGGCTATTGCCCTAAAACAATCGATTACTTAGTTCAGCATGAACAAGCTTATCAAGACGAACTCGACTTTATCGCTAACCCACCAAGTGATGCGCGGATCACGCAAATTTTTGCAGGTGATAAACTACGCAGTAAGTTGCTGGGTAGTACAGATTCAGATCTGCGCTTTGATCACAAATTAGGATTAGCGGCAGGTCGTGCCTTTTTACAGCAGCAACTGCTAAATTAGTCGGTAGCATGCACAGTTAATTAATCCCATTGCCTACTTGAGATATTCGTAAATAAAGTTAAAGTGGTTAGCTATTCACTTTTTGTGATTTTTTATTTAAAAGAACAATAAAGGCTTGCCATGTTTAACACTGCGGTATCGACAATAAATGGTCTTCTCTGGGGAGAAGGCCAAATTCTTATTTATATTCTACTGTTTGCTGGAATTTGGTTTTCGGTACGCTTAAAAGCAATTCAATTGGTTAAGTTTCGCCATATGTTTAGCTTGTTAAAGTCGAGTAGCAGCACCGATAAAAACTCAATCAGTTCATTTCAAGCTTTATGTACTGGCCTTTCTGCACGAGTAGGCACAGGAAACCTTGCAGGCGTTGCCGTAGCAATTTCGTTAGGTGGTAGTGGCGCAATATTTTGGATGTGGGTCATTGCCATTTTGGGCATGGCCACTGGCTTTGCAGAAAGCGTACTCGGGCAAGTGTATAAAGTAAGGGATGCCAATGGTGAGTTTAGGGGTGGACCTGCTTATTATATCCAGCAAGGGCTAGGCAGCAGAGCGCTGGCGGTTTGTTTTGCTTTTTGCTTGTTTCTTGGTTATGGCTTTACGTTTAGTGCCATGCAAACAAATACCATAACTGATGCCCTCAATTACGCATTCGAAATTCCAACATTGTATTCAGGTATTGTGATCACAATACTGGCAGGCTCAATTATTTTAGGTGGCTTTAAAGCTATAGCCCGTTTTGCTGAACGTATCGTACCAGTGATGGGGATTTTATTTGTTCTAGCCGCCATCATAATTACTTTACTAAATATCGGCAAAGTCCCTGCCATGATTGAAGATATTTTACTGTCGGCTTTTGGCTTACAAGAAGCGGGCGCAGGAGCTATGGGCGCGGCAATTAAAAACGGTATTCAGCGCGGGCTTTATTCGAATGAAGCGGGTGCCGGTAGTGTGCCACACGCATCAGGCTGTGCATCGCCAGTACCCAATCACCCGGTCACTCAAGGCTACATTCAAATGCTAGGGGTGTTTTTCGACACTATTGTGCTGTGTAGTTGTACAGCCGTCATTATTCTATTAGCTGATATTGATATAAGCGGCGAAATGGAAGGAATACGTTTAACTCAATCTGCGATGACAGCACACATGGCCGCTGGTGGCATTTACTTTGTAGCGGCTGCGATTTGTTTATTTGCGTTTACTTCAGTGGTTGCAAACTATGCCTATGCAGAGAGTAACCTGCACTTATTTAAGCTAGATAATAAACTTGGTCGAGGTATTTATACCAGTTTATATTTATCAATGATGATTTGGGGCGCCTCGGCGACCATTAAACAAGTATGGGATCTCGCTGATATAGCACTTGGCCTAATGACAGTGGTGAACGTTATCGCTATCATACGCTTAACGCCAACTATCTTATCTGTTACTAAAGACTACCATAGTCAACGAGAAGCAGGACAAGAGCCTAGTTTTGATTCTGAAAAAGTAAAAGTACAAGGACAAACGGAAATGGGCATTTGGCGAAAATAACCGATAACAATAACCAAAAAGCAGTTGCACATGATAGATATTTACGCAGGCCCAAGCGCAGCAAAAGCGATTAAAGAACAAGGAATGACACCAGACCTATTTAGCACATTTTTAGGAGCGAGTGGTGGTCCAAAATGGTTTACATTATTTGGTCTTGATAAATATTTGTTTGGTGAGTTTTTTAAAGAACGAAACACAACATTAAACTTATTAGGGTCAAGCGCTGGCGCATTTAGAGCTGCGTGTTTTGCTCAAAATGACCCCGTTGCAGCGATATCGCGATTAGCAAAGTCATACTCTGAAACACGTTATTCATCAAATAAAGCAAAGCCTGAAGAAATAACGACAAAAGCACGAGAGTTATTAAGCACTGTTTTTGCTGAAAACGGCATTCAAGAAATCATAGATAACCCCGTTTTTAAAGCCCACTTTATTGTTGCAAAATCGAATGGGTTTGTAGCCTCAGAAAACAAACTGATGCAGTTAATGGGCTTATCTAAAAGTTACTTAGCAAATAGGTTAAACAGACGCTTTTTAAACAAACAGTATGAGCGTTATGTGTTTCAACCTTCAGATAGCCAGTTATCATTTTCAGATAACAATACCTTCAATACTCATACTATTGAGCTAAGCGAAGATAATTTAGCAGATGCTTTACTTGCTTCAGGCTCTATTCCGTTAGTGATGCAAGGTATTAAAAATATAACAGGAACACCACCAGGGATGTATCGTGATGGTGGTATCATCGATTATCACTTTGATTTAAATATTCATAATGATGGGCTCATCTTGTATCCGCACTTTAATAACAAACCAAAAGCAGGGTGGTTTGATAAAAGTTTAAAGCGCGGAATTACACCAAAAAACTATGACAAAGTGGTTATGATCACCCCATCAGCTGAGTTTGTTGCGTCATTACCTTATGGCAAGATCCCTGATCGTAAAGACTTTACTGAACTTGATGCTGATACACGAATTAAGTATTGGCAACATGTATTTAAAGAAACAGAACGGCTAGCAGAAGCATTTGATGCGGTGTGTACTAATAAGCACACACCGAAAATAAACCTTATAAAATAGTATTGGATTTGCTTTGGCTATTTAAACTGATTAATCAAGGATGTTTGCTCAGTTACTTTACTCAGTAACGCTTCGCAAAGTTGCTGTGAGGTATGGCCAAGTTCAGTACACTCACGAGCAAAGTCTTGCGCCGAAGTTAAGTTGGTAGCAATAACTTGGCTTGCTGTGAGTTGCTCATTCATTGCATGCGCTATAATGCTATTAAGCTCGCTTAGTTTGATAGACTGGGCTTTAATATGGTCTAAACTATCGCCGCTTTGATGTGCAAGCTCAACACTTTTAGCCGACAAGTTAAGTCCGTCTTTCATGGCAAGTTGTGCTTGTTTTGAGACATGTGTCAGTTGATTTAACACATTATTTATTTCTTCAGTTGATTGCTGTGTACGCGATGCCAATGCACGTACTTCACCCGCAACAACGGCAAAGCCACGACCATGGTCGCCTGCTCGGGCAGCTTCGATAGCCGCATTTAAAGCAAGTAAATTAGTTTGATCAGCAATCGCATTTATCTCAGATAAAATTGCCACAATGTGCTGGTTGCCTTCAATTAGGTTTTCAACTTGACTACTCGCCGCCTTGAGTTTTTCATCAAGTTCACTGATTGAAGTTATCGTTTGCTTGACCGCAAGAGAGCCTTGTTCGGTTGCTTGGTGTGACTCTTCGGCAGCTTGATTTGATTGCATTGTACTCGATGAAAGTTCATTGATTGAAGCGGTCATTTGCTCTGTAGCGACAACAATTTGCGCAACTTCATCTGTTTGTTTGGTCAAAAGTTCTGTTACAGCTAACCCAGAATCAGCACATTGCTGGGCATTGTTATTTACACCCATGGTCACATCGTTAACTCGACCAACAACAGCTTTTAACTTTGCTTGTTGCATTTCAAGAGCTAAATGTAAAAAACCAATTTCATCATTACTACCAGAATATAAATAAGCCATGAGAGGGTTATCATAAATGCTTTTTGCTTTTTGTATGAGCGCTTTATATTTAATTCGCCATAAAAACAAACCTAGATTTATAGAAACTAAACAGCCAAGTAATAATAAAGTAACTGCAGAAACTCCACTTGTAAATAAAAGCACAAAAGAAAAAATTAAAGTTAAAAATAAAGACCATGATAAATATAAAGTTGAATCAAAAGGCTGTTTCAGTGCTTTTGAGCTAGAAACCTTATTAATCTTTTCGTATTCTTCAGTTGCTCTAGTTAAAACGTCATCATTAAGCTTTGTACGTACAGATTGGTATTCTACAGTTTGGCCGCTCGCGTCTTTGATGGGGGTAACAAATGCATTTACCCAATAATAATTACCATCTTTACAACGATTTTTAACAGGGCCCATCCAAGATCTACCGTTATGTAGGTGTTGCCATAAATCAGCAAATGCAAGTTTAGGCATGTCGCAGTGGCGTACTAGGTTATGAGGCTGATTAACCATTTCAGCTAATGTAAAACCAGAAATATTACAAAATTCTTGGTTTGCATATGTTATGTAACTATCTAAATCGGTAGTTGAAAGCAAAATGTCAGAATCTGAAAATTTAACTTCTTTATTGTTTGTTTTATCAATTTTCACGTTTAAATTATCCAAATCAGAAATAGAGGAGGTATTTGTACAAGAAACTACACTAAGATTTGAGATTTTAATTAATTACTAAAAACTCAATTTGAAGCAAGTTTTTGAATTTAATTACATAATGTAGCGGTAAATTGATTCGAAAGAAGTAGGAAATTTCTCATTTGTTGAATTATTTAGATTAATATAAATCACACAACATTAAAAAATTACAAATTGAAAAGTGATTTACTTAAATCAAAGTCGTCAAGCGTGTTTAAGTAAATTTTGGCTTTATTTAAAGTTGAATTTTGGAATTTTTGGTAGATTAAATGACTAGAATTTAAATGCTCAGAGATGGTTGTTTAACTACACCAACAAGAGCCGTTGGTGTAGAAAGATTAATTATATTTAAATACTAGCGGTTATGTAACCTTGGTTCATCCTGACATGGAATGCCATCAAAATTGTTATCTAAATTTGTATCAGGGCAGTTACGCATAAAAAAAACAGCTTCTTCTAGAGAGTTCATTTGACTGCAGTATTTCCTACCATCACATGCATAGATAGGTTCTTGTGAAATATCAGTTTGTCTTTTATGCGTATATTTATTTTGAATTGGCTCAATGATTTGCTGCTGTATGGTGTCGACAGCAGAAGTTTCCCCGTAATTATTTGCATAGAATGCCCAAGCTCCAAAAGCAATTACAATTAGTAAGAAAATTTTTCTCATATGAGCTCCTGTTGAAGATACTAAAAAATGGATAGTAATATTTATAAAATCGAGATTAAGGTTGTAATACATATTAAAAGCAAACGAGTGAGTTTTTAATGGGTATTCGCTGAAAATTAGAAAATCTGAAATATCTTAGAAATCGGATATATATACTTTCATTTATAGCAAGTATTAAAATCAATAAAACTTTAAAAATAGGGTGATAAATCAGAAATGTAAAAGGTTGGAAATTTATAAAATATGAACTTTCTTATAGTATTTATTTTGTTTTTGATCTTTGTTTATACATTACTATCATGATTTATATAATTAATCCCTTAAAAGGATTGGTGAAAACTTTGAAAGCGTCGCTGACATTCAGCGCTATTTTTGTAGTATTTTTAAATCTGTATTGCTTTAAAAAAATCAATACAGTGTAATAAACAGCAAAGAAACTTGATTGCACAGCAAAGGCATTCTTACCTGAACTAAAGCGAGATAATAGATTGCTTAAAATTGAGGTTTTTAACGTTAGGTAGAGACATAGCTATTTCATCTATGAACAGAGATGAAATGACCAACACATCAAAAATGTAGATGATGTTGATTACTTGGTTATGGAATAATTATACATAAAAATTAAAATGCCATTAACTACCCATAAATTACGGTACGTAATAATAAAGAAAAGGGCGAAAAGCCCTTTTTTATTAACCAGTTATTTAAACTGTCAATGTTGACAGCGTGTCAGTTGGAAGATTTGACTGGACAGAATTTTCGCATATTTAAACGGTTATCTTCTGTAGGGTTCTGGCGATATTCTTTTATGAAAAAATCACATACCCTAGCATCTTCAATTTCTTTTTCACGCTCTTCTCTAGTTAACCTTTTTTGATAATTAGGCTTGTATGCAGGAACCTGAATCTTTTTAGGTTGTGAAACTTGGCTCAAGGCTTTAGTAGTAGCATCTGAAACAAGTTTCAGTTGATACATAGTCCAAGCTTGGTCGATAAACCAGATTGTAAGCCCTGACAATGTTAAACAGGCGTATAACTTTAAGTAATTGAGTGGCATATGATATCCTTTAGTAAATTACTCAATTGATGTTCCATATCCCAAGTACTCTAATGCTTTATATCCTTGATTATCAACATGGAAATTTCTTAGACTTTTAATTAAGATTTCTCTATCAATTTTTGTGGCATCTACAAAATTGTTTAACTGTTTATGTAATGGTAAGTCAGGATATTCTAAGTATCGACTAATATATTCTTTGTCTTTTCTTGAACAAGCTTGAAAAGAATTAGTTAACCAAGGCTGGCTTATGAATTTAGAATTACTTAATTCTTCATTTGCAACAAAAGGAAAATCAGAAATTAACAATGCACCAATTACCAATGAAGTGCACGGCCCTAGTTCCCCATCATTAGTTAAAGAAAAACGATTTTGCAAAGTAATAATAGCATTTTTTAGAGACTCTCTAGTTATGTTTGAAGGTTCAAAATCATAAACATAAACAGTTAGTACTTTAATAACAGAATGCTCTGAAATACCAAGAGCCTTAATGAAATCAAATGTTTTAATGCTGGGTAAAACATACTTGAAATTACGATCTATTAATTGTTCGAAGTCTAACGTATCAATTTCAGATTTAGATAAGACATTGATTAAGTGGTGAACTTTCTTTTCTCTAATTTCCAAATTTTGCTGAAGTTTTTCATATTTAAGCTGAAGGGATTTTTCATAATTACTTATCTCTTCTAGGCTGCTTGATATAGACCTAATATCAAGAGATAACTCTTTTCTCTCTTTGGTTAATTCTAATAAGATTTTTTCTTTTAATTCAGATTTTGTAACTTCCTCAGACACAGCTTGTTTTATGGATTGGTAGCCAATATACGACAAAAAAGAAATGACAATTGCCATGATTGCCGTGAATACGCCAAATCTTTTATTCCTGCTCTCGTTCTGAATTAGAGTTATATCGTGAATAATTGCTTTTCTTGAATCATCAGAAATCTTACTTCCATCTTTAATTGATTGTTTTATGTTCAAAATTTCAGTAGTTAAAAACTCAATTTTCTTTTCAGAATCCATTCACTTTCTCTATGGTATGTTAATTAAATGATAGGCTAGATTCGACCCAAACATATTTTAAAAAATTGGGTCGATTGTTTGAAACAGTATTTTTACATATTATCTAATGTATTGCTAAATATAATGTTTTTAAAATTCCATAGCAGATAGAGAACCTCCGCTTTAGCTACATTCATCATATCTATAAACAAGTGAGTGTCATTAAAGAGAAATTCTAAGTAAATGTCAGTAACTTTTCCTTTTCGAAATATTTCCAATGATATCTAATAGCTGTTCTTGTAAATCAAATAAATAACTATCTTGAATTTTTGTCTCTGATTTCAGTTTTTTATACATTGATTCATGCTCCTTTGCAGACCATTTGTAACGATGAACAAACTGTACGTCTGATGGTTTAACTTTACCCCAAGGCGTAGTCATCACGTTGTTATGATATGAAATGCTACATTCCGCCCAAGGGCCAGTGTCTGGTAAGTAGCCGCGATACATTATCCAAAGTAACTTTTCGACTGGTTTACTCGCTTTATTGGCTTTTACATATCTCCTTACTTGTCGTTCACTTACTCCGAGTTCTTTAGCTCCTTTTGCGTAGTCATATCCGAATAGCGTAACGAACTGCAATTTAAAGTTGCTCATTGTGATTTACTCCTTTTTGTTAAAATCACAATGCACACTCGGTTTCGGTGTAAGTGGTTTCGCTCCCCCCCTATTAGTATATGGGGGGAGGGTGTTTCCCTCGGCTGCTGTGCCGTCCTTAACTCAGCTTGGTTTATCAGAAGGCAATCAACTTTTTTCAAAGACAGACAAGGGCAGTGAGTGCGATTAGCTTTCTCACTGAATTGATACCCGACCCTAATAAACCGTTTGTAAAATGGAAACAGATTCTCGATAAAATGATGATTTTCTGGAATGTATGACATGGCTTCGCCATCCTCCAAGAACTGGAGATACAAAGGTGAGTGGTACGTAATAATTTTGTTCATTATTACGTACCGATACGAATATTACGTAAAAAATTACGTACCACTAAATTGCCTTTTTCATACGGCCTGTTTTAACGTTCCTTGCCATAAAAGGAATGTGATCAGGATTATCAATCAGAAATTCAATCATTTGTTTAATTTCAACTTCTGATTCATCAGGTATCCAAAGGGTTACTTTCTTTAATCCTTTAGCTTTTTGTTTCTGTTCGTATTTTTGGTTTCTAGTCATAGTGTCACCAGTGACAAGTATTAGATCTAAGTTTTAAGCACACAAGGCAGAGGCTCGAAGCTCGCCTTTCTGCCTTTGTGTTGCTTAGTTAAAACTGTCTTAGGAAAATGTTTTTGTCAGAAAATTTTAAGATTGGTAAATCTTCTGTTAGGTAAATTGAGTAACCGATTTTTTCTAAGTAGTTCGAGCTAAGTGTTATTACTTCAGGCTCGTTAATAATTTCTGATTTCTCGGTTTGATTTTCATCGTCACCCAAAATGGTAGTGTTTTGTCTTTCGACGTTCTTACCAGTAACGCAGTTAATGTAATGTTCAACAGTCACTACACCGTGATTTTTCTTTAGAACATATCCACCATATTCATAGTCATCACATATTTCGTTTAGTGGGTGTTCAAACTTCTGTGGCTTATACGTTAAATCTAATTTTGGTTTTACTATTGGTTGTTGTTTTACTTCGACTGTTTTTGCTTCTGGTGTACTGGCCGTGTCAGGTTCGTCAGAGTCAGTAAGCCCTAAACTACCGAGTAAGCTATAAAAGACATAAATAAACAGTGGTATGGCTAGAAGAAATAAACCCGCCTTCGGCGGTAGTTTAAACTTTGCTGTGTGTTCATCCGCAGACCAATAGACACCGTAAAAGTTAGCATCACGGCGCATTAGCTTAGATGCACATTTATCTAAGTCGCCTTTGTAATCGGTATTAAATTGTTTATCTCTTTGAAAGCGCGTAATCGCAGAGCCGCCCATTGGCCTAAAATAATGAATGTGTGAGTTAGTGCACTTCTGGATAACGTTATCTAAAAATGTGTAGTGCTGGGTTATTAGGTGAATATCAACACCTGAATGTCTATGCGTTTGAAACTTCGTGTAATGGATAGGGCGCTTTGCACTATTGGCCATTGGTGAAAAGTGATCCTGACATTCATCAAACACACTAATCGAGCCATTGGGTAAATCAAACCATTGTGTAGGGTCGTCTACTTTTGTCCAGTGGTAGTTAAGTAGTTTAATTGATTCAATAGTTGGTTGTTCGGCTTCTTCTAAATAGGTGTTTAGCCCTGATAAGTTTTGTTTAGGGTAGCAACGACGACACCAATTAACGAAAAGAGAAATTGCAGCCTGTTCATCATATTGTTTAAAGGAAGGTGCTAACCAAGGAACGTCCGTTAACTCGACTAATCTATCTTGCTCATGGGCTTTTTTAATTATCTTAGAATAACGCGATCCTTTTTTGGTTTGTTGAACGGTTGGATAGAACGAACCATAGAACCAACCCGCAAAACTGTTTAAGAAATCTAAGTCGAGTAAAAAACACTTAATGTTGTTATAGAATTTCTCTTTTTGCGTGACGGCTGGGTCTTGGCAAATTTCTTTAAGCGTATTTAATGTTTTGCCTGCACCTGGCACACCTGTTCTTAAATAAATCATGAGTTAGGTGCTCCCAATTTCATCTTAGTTACTGAACCACCCGATGTTAAACCACGAATAGTGAGTGCAGCTGCATAAGCACCAAGCATAAAGCCGATTGCTTGATCTAATTTTGCATAGTTAAAAACGGCAATTACTTCAATTGGCAAGGTGGCCGCATTAGTTACTATCAAATTAAATATGTAATCGATGCCAAAAGAACCTAGCTCGTAAGTAACATATCCAAAACCAAGACCAACAAGAACATTTGAAACAAGGCTAGGGAGTAGGGTTGCAAGTGCGGTAAAAAAAGCTTGAATTAGAAACGGCATTATACAGACCTCACAATAATTGAAGCGCTATGAATTAAAGAGCTAAGAACGATTAACCCAGAGATTGCTTGGAAGAAAACAATGAAATACTCAAAACTAAAACACAGCGATTTGCCGTTCGTTAGCGTGATACATTTTTCAGGTGGCAACTCTGCATTAGGTAACCAGTTGTTATACTTTTGTGCGTACTGTTCAAGGTTTCTAGTTTCTTGGGGAAGTTCGACACCATCACCAGAGCCAATACCTGCACATTCTTCAATAGTACCCTCACAATCTTGACCGCCTATATTGCCGTTACCAGTGCCATTACCACCACCGCCGCCACCGCCAGTTTCGATACCATTAACAGCATCAATTAACTCATTGAATTTACCAACCGTTACAGCATGTAAACGTTCATCTTGACTAGTTTGTAGAAGAATTGCCGTATCAATACTTTCCATTACATTCAGAAAAGCTTTAGCGTTTTTGGTATCGGCATCTATTTTTTTGTTATGTAGTTCTTTATCGTTATCTATCAGGCTATTAATACTGTTTTCGATTTCAGTTTCTACATTTTTAAGGTTACAACTGGTATCACCTTCGGCACATGTTTCTTTTGATTTATCAGGTGTTTTTGAAGCATCTACTTTAGAATCTGAATTATCTAAAGGATCATCTTCAGGGTCTGGTTGATGGTGGTCAGGACATTGTAAGACGTTTACAGTTCCATCAGTAGAAGTAGTGCATTTATCTGCATCGGCATCATCTGCTAATTTTTTATTGTCATAAGGTTTATCACCACAGGCCACACCTTGACTGACACCAATTGCATATTTACCTAATGAGATTTGTGATTCGTTAACGTTATAAGCACAGCCATCATTGCAATAAAGACCACCACCATCGAAAGGCGCACCACCAATTGTTGGTGAAGAGAATAAACTTTCACTACTACCAGCTGGAGGGCATTCTTTTGGTACACATTCAGTAGAACCTAATTGTTGAGATGCACCTTTAGAATGATAACCAGCAGGACAATCTTTTAGGGTTGATGGCTTAGCGCATGAGAAAGTAGGTTCTTGGGTTGCATTCTCTTTTGGAACTTGAATAGTGTATTCACCAAAACCATCAGGCGGACATTGATACGCTTTTTCTTCATCCTTTACTATGAAAATAAATGATCCGTTTTGAGTACCTGAATCGCCATCGCCATAGGTAGCGCAATCACCATATTTACATCTAACATACTCATATTGATAATGCGTGTCAGAAGTCCATGTAATATCACCAGCAGATTTATAGAAACCCGAAGAAATATGAGTTTGTATAGTTGAATTTATATTTTGATTCCAAATACTCTGACAGGCAGTGCCAGAATTTACATCAGACCAAACTGTAGGGTGTTCGCCTGAACCGCCATAACCACATTGCAACAAATAGCGTGATTTATAAGATGGTTCTTTTAAATCTGTTAAATCTGGTTCTTCAGCAGAGACAAAAAAGGCGCTCATTAGCGCCAATATAAATATTAGTATTCGCATCATTGCGCCTTAATTTTTAATCATCGAAAAGGATATAAAGTGCTAAAAGTCCTGAGACAATTAGCACTGTGTCTAATGTGATGAACATTAGCTAAAGATTGTGCCTTTCAACCATTTCCAGCCGATAGCCACGAAACCAGCAGTTAGAAATACACCGCCGATTAAGTTTGCGTTATCAGTGAAGAATGTTTGAAACTGTGTTGTTGCAGCAGTTACCTCTGGTGCAGCTTCAGCAAAGGCAGAGCCAGATGCAGCGACAAGCGAAGTGATAACACCCGCTTTTAATAGTTTATTTTTAAAAATGTTTTTCATGGTTAAGTTCCTTATCTATTCCAAACCATTTTGTTTAATTTCTTCCAACCATAAGCGGTAAGAAGAACGACGATGATTGACGGGGCAACTTCAGTCTTGAAGGTGTCCCAATCAAGCGGAACGGGAAGGGGTGTTTCCACAACTTCCAATTCCACCGGACACTGTTTCTCTACAGGCGCAACGGGACAAATAGCAATGTATTTGTTTTCACCCATGATTAGCCTGCGTATTTCACATCTGATACAACGTTTCGAGACATGTTTTCTGGGTCAGGTTGTAGAGTTAAATCAACCTGACAAATACCGTGTTGGTCTAAGATGTTTTTAAACTTTTGATACAAAGACTGTTCATCAAGGATGTTTAAAGACTTTGGTTCAAAGCCGCATTTCTGGATTTGGTGATCACCTTGTATAAAGTCCTTTTCAGGTACTAAGTAGCTAATAGACGAAAAAGCATAATGCTTAGGTGCGCCAGTTTTTTGAGAAATACCTTTACCATTTGCGGCAGATAATAATGTTACTTTCATGGGGTTAACTCCATTTGATTTGGTGGTGATATACAGGCCTGATGAATAGAGTCGGGGATATCCCACGGATTAAGGCCTTTAGTTAATTGATTAATGATTTCGTTATCAGTCAGTTCTTTAACGTGACGTAAGAAATTTAAGTACTTGCCGTAAGACTGTGCGCAGTATCGTTCTAGTCTTTCAGCAACTAAGATTCCGTTGTGTTTTGGTTTGCGAGTGGTGGTTTTAATCTCAAGACGTTTAGCGCTAACAAACTCAAAAGCAGGGTATGCAGCAGCAAAAACGGCATCGGTATTGAGAAGTGCATCCAAGGAGATAACACGGTCAATAGACCTAAGCTCAAGCTCAGCACGCACCCAATTAGGTTGAGATTCACTTTGCATTTGCTTGCCTTTTTCGTAGATACGCGCCATTTTTCCATTTTTACGACTTCCTACATAAAGGGTATTTCCGCCATTGGCTACGCAGTCATAACGCTTTTGCCAGCCGTGTTTTTTCTTCCAAAGAGCTTGTTGCTCATTAGATAATTTTTGCAGTTCGCCAGTTTGAATCCATGAAAAAGAGGGCGCTTGGTTGGTTTTACAAAAGCCACCTTCTTCTAAGTTTTGGAAGTAATTTAGAACAGATTTTTCACCTTCGTAATCATCATAAGCAATATCTAAACGTGTGATTTTTACGTTCGGCATTTTCTTAAGCATGGCGTGAAGTTTTGGTATATCAAGACCTGCACAACCTGCACCAGAAAATGAAATCATCACGCCGCCATTGTTCGCACCCCACGCAACAACTCCCGAATTTACATCATGACGGTAAAGGGTGGCTGACTTTTCATAGGTGAACATACCGCCTGAGTTATGGCGATAAGACCAGCTTAAGTCATCCGATGTTAAGCGGTCAGCAGCCGTTGCAACTTCAGTATTTAGAAGGTGCATGAACTTAGTAATATCACCTTCAATCAATGAGTTAAGTGTTTTGTAACGTTTGGTTTTACGTACAACGTTCTTGAAAAAATGCGCCCGTTCTTCACTTGGAATAGCATCAACAGAGCCATAATTACGGTAACGAGGATTGTTTTCAAACAGCTGGTCATAGTAATAATCAGAGTCATATACAACCGATTCATTAACTTCTAGGTCTAAATCATCAGTGGCTTGTTGGTCGAATAATTCAGCACAAAGCATCGCATTATAGGCTTCTTTGTAGGATGCAAAGTCACCTTTACCGAATGCAATTTTAGCGTCAAAGCGAAGACGGGCGATTTCGTCAGGGCAGAAAACAACGGTTAAGTAGTCGATTTTGGTTAACTGGTTAGAAGTCTGGTTCATAGTCAAATGCTCCAGAGTCGAACAGTTCTTGCCAGTTTGAATCATCAACGTCGATGATTTCGAAAGGTTCTCCACTTGCATAGTCTATGCAAAAAGCCATAGCTTCAGCGCGTGACGAATACATAAGCGGGTGTTCAATTTTATTGAAACCTAACGCGTATTCCTCAATGCCAGCTATGTATTGGAGATAGAATTTCATTACTTTTTATCTCCGATATTTGAAGTTTTGTTTACCCAAAACCTAAGTACTTGCCAAACAACTACAAAACAAATAGAGATAATTAATAAAATAAATGAAACGGTATTGATGGTTTCAAATGAAGTGAAACCCATAGAAAGGAAATATACGGCAAAGATCCCCAAAACTGAGATGAATTGTGATTTTGAGAAACTCATATCCGTATTCCTTGTTAAAATGACAAACTGTCAATCTTGAATGTTGGTAAATCTAACATTCACTTTTGACAGTCGTCAACTTTTTATTTATCAAGAATGACAGTTATAATTAAGTAAGTGAGGAGAACGCTATGAATTTTAGTTACGAACTAATTGAAAAATATAAAGAAGTTAAAGGTTACACTCAGGATAAACAAGTTATTTCAGATTTTACTGAATTTAACTCAGGTAATATGTCTCAAATTAAAAAAGGTAACCGTCATTTAACTGCGAACCAGTGCATCGCAATGGCCAATGCTGTTGGTATGGATCAAAAAGAAGCTTTACTAAAACTTGCTATCGAAAAATCAAAATCGAAGGAAGAAGGTAAGATCTGGTCTGATATTGTAAAAAAGATTAGCGCTGCGTGTATTGCGGGAATCCTTGCAGCTGCGAGTCTTACTGGTCAAGTAGCGACCCCGCCTTTGCGGTATCGTAGATAGCTCATAAATTACGTTATGTTAAATTAGCTGAAATAATAAAAAGTGGACGTTAGGTTACTAACTAGCCCACTTTTAGAAGGGTCTTTACTTCGTTAATTCAGTTCAGAATCTACCCAAAATTTTGTGCCTTTTAGTACAGCTTGCAAAGCAAGGCCATTTTCGGTTAATGAGTAGACAGTAACTTGATCAGCAATGGCTTCCGCAACTAATGCTCCACCTTTATCTTCATATTTTGCGGCTGCATCAGCGTTACCACCAAAGGTCCAGCCATGTTCAATGAAGCGATTTAATGCAGACTGGTTATGAAAGACCATTACTACATTAAAGTCTTTTACTCCTAAACCAAGCCCTAAACCAGCTTCGCCCATATTCATGTAAGTTGATTGGCCTGTTAGGTTATTTTTTACAACACCATAGCCGCCACCGAAACTCGCTAAAACAACATTTACATTTGCGTTATCAAAAACAGCATAACCTGCAGAATTTGCAATTTGTTGTTTAACATCAGGTTTTTCAGCATATAATTTGTTAAGTGTATTAGTTCTCATGCTTTGAACTAATGCACGTTTTTCTTGTGGTGATGCACTACCTGTTGTGGCACAACCCGTTAAAAGCGTTGTTAAAATAACAGAGGTAATGATTAATAACTTTTTCATACTTAATTCCTTGAATACTCGTATGGCAAAATGATACCTATATAATAGGCTAATTTTCAGATAAGTTAAGTCCAATACTAGACAGTATCGGACTTTATGGTAATCTTATAACTAGTTATTTTACAAGATATTTATATATTATGCTCGTTGCTCTCGTTGATACACTCAAACAACTTCGCTACCAAATTGCCCATCTTGAAGATGATACTCTCGCAACAGAATATCCTGAACTTGATACATTTATACATCAGGTTGGATTGACTGTTGCTGAATCAAAAAATGACTTAAGTTTCGTTTATCAATTCTTATACGTTTATGGCAGGAAATCTGAAGCAACGTTTAATCGCTTTCGAAATGAGCTTGAACGTTTTTGTTTATGGTCATGGTTAGTTGCTGAAAAATCAGTATTTGATCTGAAACGAGATGATATCGAAGCTTATGTAGATTTTATGGTTGATCCCGACTCTGCTTGGTTATCAGATTCGGTGCAATGGCGTTATAAAGATGAGCAAGGTATCAGGCGATTAAATTCAAATTGGCGCCCTTTTATAAATAAAGAAAATATTGCTAGCCAACAAACACTTGCTGCAATGTTTACTGCACTAAATGTATTTTATAAATTTGCGATTTTAGAAGAAAAAACCTTTGCTAATTTTGTACCGGTAGTAAAAAAGAACAGCCCTTACTTAGTTGTGCAATCACAGATTAAAATTCCCGATACACTCAGTGATATTCAATGGGAGTATGTATTTGGTGTTACCCGGGATTTATGTGAACAACAACCTGATTTAGAAAGAAATTTATTCACACTCGCTTGCTTAAAAGGATTGTATTTACGAATTTCTGAGTTATCAGAAAGACCACAGTGGTCGCCGGTTATGTCGCATTTTTGGCAAGACAATGATGGCTTTTGGTTTTTAAGAATTATGGGTAAAGGTAATAAATTACGTGATGTAACTTTAAGTGAAGATTTTATCACTTATTTAAAACGTTATAGGCTTTACCGTGGTTTACCTGCCCTGCCCCGCGTTGATGAATCGGAGCCGCTTGTTCATAAAATTCGTGGTAAAGGTGGTATGACTGTTCGGCAAATTCGTCGTTTAGTTCAACAAAGTTTTGATTTAGCAAAACAATCTTTATTAGATGATGGCTTTAAAGATGATGCTGAGCAACTTGAAGCGGCGACGGCACATTGGTTACGACATACCGGTGCAACACACGATGCACAAACAAGGCCACTTAAACATTTATCTGAAGATTTAGGCCATGCCAAAATTGCCACAACAGACCAAATTTATATTCAAACAAATATAAAAGAACGCGCAAAGTCTGGAATAAAAAGGAAAGTTTAATGGAATATACAATACTAGCGATTGTTGGTTTAGCCCTGTTATTTTATTCTCTGACAATTCGTCAGCTAGAGCGAACTGAAATTACTGGGCCGATGTTTTTTGTGTTGGTTGGAATTGCAATGTCTTACTTTTTGCCGAGCGAATTTAAGTTAGGAGAAGCAGGACTCAGTGACATATTGCCTTTGGTAGAATTAACCTTAAGCATTTTTTTATTTACCGATGCAGCCAAATCAAAACTGCCTGTTTTGAAACATAGTTATCAGTACCCTAGCCTGCTACTTTTTGTGGCTTTGCCGATGACACTAATGTTAGGTGTTGCCGGTGGATTATTTTTCTTTTCTGAGTTGTCACTTTTTCAATCTGCCTTGATCGCTATTATTTTAACGCCCACTGATGCGGCACTTAGTAAAGGCATTTTGGAGTGTACTTCTGTACCTGAAAAAGTTCGAGAAGGAATAAATACAGAAAGCGGTTTAAACGACGGGCTTTGTGTTCCAATATTTTTAGTTCTTCTTTTGTTAGCTCAAAATCCAGAAAGTGCTGTAACAACGCTTGATACTCTATTTGTTTTTACACGAGAGTTAGGCGTGGCGCTTGTTATTGCCGGCGTGTCAATGGCCATATTTATTCCATTATTAAAAATAGCATTAGCACGTCATTATTTTGCAAATAATAGCAGCCCATTTTTATTAATTGGCTTGGTCATGGCCATTTTTTCTTTAACACAAAACCTGCATGGCAGTGGGTTTATAGCCGTATTTGTAGCGGGGCTTTTATTTGATTACTTAGCACCTAAAAAAATTCGTTCAACATTAATTAAAGATTCTGAACATATCGCTGAATTTGTAGCACTACTTATATGGTGTTTATTCGGTTTTGTTTGTGGTCACTTAATTGTGAATGATATTACTTGGCCAATTGTATTTTATGCATTATTAAGTGTGACAATTTTTAGAATTATGCCGGTATTACTTTCGCTGATGTTTACTAATTTAAATTTAAAAGACAAGCTCACGTTTGCTTGGTTTGGTCCGCGAGGATTAGCATCTATCGTATTCACTTTAATGGTGATGGACACTGCAATTGCGAACAAAGAGCAAATTGCTACAGTAACTTTAACAACAATTTTATTTAGCGTGTTCATTCATGGTATGAGCACCAAGCCCATCGCAAAAAGTTACCAATAATAAAGGCGCATTAAGCGCCTTTAATTTTTTTACTTTAAATTAAAATCTATTTTTTAAAGTAGCTCTGCAATTAATTGCAATGGATGCTTTGGTTTGAATTTTTCATACCGCTTCACTTGGCTACGGCATGAGAAACCTGTTGCTAAAATAGTTTCAGGCTCATTATTAGAAATAATTGGTTGCCAACTCATTTCATAAAGTGCGCGTGAATTTTCTTGGTTTTGTTTTTCGTGGCCATACGTTCCTGCCATACCACAACAACCCGTACTCGTTGTGTCTAGATATAAATTTAAATCAGCAAAAATTGTTTGCCAAATTTTAGACGCATTTGGCATTGCTGTTGTTTCAGTACAATGACTTAATAATTTAAAAGTAGAATTCGACTTAGTGGTAAGTGAAAGTTGATTGAAGTTTTGTGTTTGAAGCCATTCATGTGCAAGCTCAACTTTAAAATCACCACGGTCTTCTTTTAAAATTGATACATACTCATCTCGATAACACATAACTAAAGACGCATCGAGTCCGACAAGTGGCGCATTAATTTCACTGAGTGAATTTAAAAACTCTGCTGCATTTTTTGCTGTCGTTTTAAATTCATTTAGAAAACCTTTAACATGCTGTGCTTTACCATTTGGCTTAAAGGGTAATAGCATCGGTTTTTTGCCTAACGCTTTAATTACTTTAATAAAGCTTTCGACTAATTCTGCTTCGTAATAACTAGTAAATGGATCTTGTACTATCAGTACATATTCGGCTTGTTGTTCTTTTGTGAGCGAATTTAGTAATTCAAAATTGAATTGCTGATCTTTTGAAATACGTTTTGAAAGTTGCGGTACGCTTAAACTTGGCGTATCAACATAACCGATGGTATTTTTAATTAGTCCAGATACAAGTTTGCTATTTACTATCGGATTAATAACTTTTGCAAACTTTGCCATAACCGGTGCTGTTTGTTCGATACCCGCAACAAGGTAATCTTTTGCTGGACGTGCATAATAACTATGGTAGAAATTTAAAAAGCGTGAACGAAATGTCGGAACATCAACTTTGATAGGACATGCAGTAGTACATGCTTTACAAGCTAAGCATTCGTCCATTGATTCTTTCACTTCGTGAGAGAAATCATAAACGCCTTTTTTCTTATCGCGACTATGTTGATAGCGCTCCCACCAAGTGATTACTTCACCATTCATCAATTCTTTTTCAACATTGAGTAAATCAATATTTTCAGACTCTTGCAGTCGTAACCATTCGCGCATTAAACTTGCGCGACCTTTTGGCGAATAACGGCGGTCACCTGTTACTTTATAAGATGGACACATTGGTGATTTTTCATCGTAATTAAAACACAGGCCATTACCGTTACAGGTCATAGCGTTATTAAATTCTGTTTTAACATCGATAGAAATTTCTTTGTCGAACCAGGCACGCTTTTGATCGTCAACAGAAACTAGTGAGTCTTTACTTTCAATTGGCGTACATATTTTTCCTGGGTTTACTCTATTATTTGGATCAAATGCCGCTTTGATTTTTCTTAGTTGTGTAAATAAATGCTCGCCGAAAAATTCAGGGCCATACTCACTACGATATCCTTTACCGTGCTCGCCCCACATTAAGCCGCCATATTTGGCAGTCAGTTTAACGACTTCATCTGAAATATGGCGAAGCAATTTTTCTTGTTCAGGATCACACATATCAAGTGCCGGTCGTACGTGTAGTACACCAGCATCAACATGACCAAACATACCATATTGCAAATTATGGCTATCAAGTAGTTCGCGAAACTCTACAATAAAATCGGCTAAGTTTTCAGGTGGTACAGCGGTATCTTCGGCAAAAGCTAACGGTTTTTGACTGCCTTTTACATTGCCTAAAAGTCCCACTGATTTCTTACGCATTGCATAAATTTTTAAAATATCAGCTTTATCATTGGTTAACTGATAACCGATCACCCCATTAGTTTGCTCTTCGACACATTTATCAAGTAACTTACATAGGGACTCAACTTTATCTTTAATATCTTCTGGTGAAACCGCATTGAACTCAACCATGTTGAGGCCTTGCATATCTTTGTTTTCAACATCGGTTATTAAGTCCGATACTGAATGCCAAATAATATCTTCTCGAGCAAGATTAAGTACTTTGCTATCGACTGTTTCTACAGAAGTCGCATTTGCTGCGACTAAGAATGGCGAATGACGAAGAGCAGAATCAAAGCTATCGTATTTAATGTTGATTAATGTCTTAAATTCAGCAATTGGCGTAATGTTTAATTTTGCTTCGGTAACAATACCCAACGAACCTTCAGAACCAGTAATTAATCGGCTCATATCAAAGGTTTGTAAATCATCAGAAAAAATATGTTCTAAATCATAACCGGTTAAAAAGCGATTTAAGCGCGGAAATTTTTCTAAAATTGCGTCTCGATTATCAAGGCCAATATCGATAACTGTTTTATATAATTTACCTACCGTGGTGTTTTGTTCAGCAATTACTTTAGCTTTTTCTATAGGCATAGGGGTTGTTGACATTTCAGTGCCATCAACAAGATAAGTTGTAAGACCTAAAACATGATCACTGGTCTTGCCATAAACCAAAGAGCCTTGACCTGATGCATCTGTATTTATCATTCCGCCAATTGTTGCGCGGTTACTAGTAGATAAATCGGGCGCAAAGAAAAAACCATAAGGCCGTAAAAAGTCGTTTAGTTGATCTTTTATTACACCTGTTTGTACTCTAACCCAGTTTTCTTCGACATTGATTTCTAATATTTCACGCATGTATCGTGATAAATCAACAACAATGCCAGGAGTTAGTGATTGACCATTAGTACCTGTACCACCGCCACGAGGGCCAAAAGTCAGTGATAAAAAAGGATCACGAGAGGCAATTTGCATAGCCAGTTGTATATCTTTCGCTGACTTTGGAAAGATAACACCCTGCGGTACTTGTTGATACACACTGTTATCGGTCGATAAGCTCAAACGCGTTGAAAAACTTGCATCAGTATCGCCGTTAAAACCTTGCTTTTTAATCGTTTCTAAATAATTAGCGACTAATTCAGATGCGACTTGTTGTTGACTTATTGTTGCTATCATGACGGTGACAAATTAAGACATTTTGTAAATTATATCATGCTAGTAGCTAAGTTAAATTGAAGATTTTACAGTTTGTAACACTCTTTTTATCGATTTTGAAAGCATTACTTTTATACTGTTTATAAAAGCATCAAAGAGATATGGATATGAAGAAAATTGCATTAATCAGTTTGGGTTTACTAAGTTTACTACTGGGCTTAGTTTTTATTGTTGTACCTGGACCTTCGCTTATTTTTTTTATTGCTGGGCTTTTTTGTTTATCATTTTATTACCCTAAAGCGCGTGATTATTTAACCTTGTGTCAAAAGGCACTCACTAGGTCATGTGCTTATATTGATAAAAAACTTGCTCGCTGATTTAAAGGGCGTGTTGTCCTTCGAAGTAACAAAAATGCCAGCTAATTGCTGGCATTTTTTATATTAGGTTCTTTATTATAGCTAAATAAAGTACTTAGTCGGCTAATTTTTTAGCAAGATATAACCAAGTTTCTAATACTGTATCTGGGTTTAGAGAAACAGAATCAATGCCCTGCTCAACTAACCAAGCTGCAAAGTCTTCATGATCTGAAGGACCCTGACCACAAATACCTACGTATTTGCCTTTTGCTTTAGCTGTTTGAATAGCCATTGATAATAGTTTCTTGATTGCAGGGTTACGCTCATCAAATAGATGTGCAATTAAACCTGAATCACGGTCAAGACCTAATGTTAACTGAGTTAAGTCGTTTGAACCGATAGAGAAACCATCGAAATACTCTAAGAACTCATCTGCTAGTAAAGCGTTTGATGGTAATTCACACATCATGATTACTTTAAGACCATTTTCGCCACGTTTAAGACCGTGCTCTTCAAGTAATTCAATAACGCGTTTACCTTCTTCAAGTGTACGAACAAATGGGATCATGATTTCGATGTTAGTCATACCCATTTCGTTGCGAACACGTTTAATTGCTTCACACTCTAACGCGAAACAGTCACGGAAATCTTCAGAGATATAACGCGCTGCACCACGGAAACCAATCATTGGGTTTTCTTCTTCCGGCTCATATTGCTGGCCGCCAACAAGGTTTGCATATTCGTTAGACTTAAAGTCAGACATACGAACGATTACACGCTCAGGTGCAAATGCACAACCTAGTGTTGCAATACCTTCAACAAGCTTAGAAATATAGAATTCAACTGGCGATTCATAACCTGCCATCATTTCTGAAATTTCAGCTTTAAGCTCATCAGATTGCGCATCAAAGTTAAGAAGTGCTTTAGGATGAACACCGATCATACGGTTGATTACGAATTCTACACGAGCAAGACCAACACCAGCATGTGGTAAACGCGCGAAGTCGAATGCACGATCTGGGTTACCCACGTTCATCATAATTTTCATTGGTAATTCTGGCATTTCATCAACACGTGAAGTAAGTACTTCGTAATCTAAAATACCTTCGTAGATATAACCTGTGTCACCTTCGGCACACGATACTGTTACATCCTGACCTGCTTTAATTAAATCAGTTGCATTGCCACAACCAACAACTGCAGGAATACCAAGTTCACGAGCAATGATTGCAGCGTGACAAGTACGGCCACCACGGTTTGTTACAATCGCAGCGGCACGTTTCATGATTGGCTCCCAATCTGGGTCAGTCATGTCAGTAACTAGGATGTCACCTTGTTGTACTTTGTCCATTTCGTCAATTGAATTAAGTACACGAACAGTACCTGAACCAATTTTGTGACCAATAGCACGGCCTTCAACTACAACAGCACTTGTGCCGTTTAGTTGGAAACGTTCCATTACGTTTGCGTCTTCATTTGAACGAACAGTTTCTGGACGTGCTTGAACAATATAAAGCTTGCCGTCATTACCATCTTTTGCCCACTCGATGTCCATTGGACGACCGTAGTGTTTTTCAATGATCACAGCTTGCTTTGCAAGTTCTTGAACTTCAGCATCTGTGATTGAGAATTTGTTTGATAGTGCAGAATCTACATCAACAATTTCAACTTGCTTGCCGTGTGATTCATCTGCAGAGTAAATCATTTGGATTGCTTTAGAACCAATGTTACGGCGAACTACAGCAGGTTTACCGTTGGCAAGTGTTGGTTTGTGAACATAGAATTCATCTGGGTTTACAGCACCCTGTACAACCATTTCCCCAAGACCATAGCTTGACGTTACAAATACTACATCTTCAAAGCCAGACTCAGTATCAATACTGAACATAACACCTGAAGCTGCTTTATCTGAACGAACCATGCGTTGGATACCAGCTGATAATGCAACACCACGGTGATCATAACCTTGGTGAACACGGTAAGAAATAGCGCGGTCATTAAATAGTGAGGCAAACACGTGTTTGATTGCAGTCATAACTGAATCAATACCACGTACGTTTAAAAACGTTTCTTGTTGTCCTGCAAATGAAGCGTCTGGCATGTCTTCTGCTGTTGCAGATGAGCGAACTGCAAATGATACATCTTGAGATGCGTCGCCATGTAATTGGCTGTATGCTTCGCGAATGGCTTGGTCTAGGTTAGGTTGGAATGGTGTGTCGATAATCCATTGGCGGATTTCGGCACCGACTTTAGCGAGTGTATTTACATCATCCACATCCAATGTGTCTAAAATATCGTGGATTTTTGAGTTTAAACCAGATTGCTCTAGAAACTCATTGAATGCATCAGCGGTTGTAGCGAAACCACCTGGCACTTGAACACCAGCGTTAGCTAGGTTTGAGATCATTTCACCCAGTGAAGCGTTTTTACCGCCAACACGTGGAACATCTTGCATACCAAGCTCTTGATACCAGAGAACGTATTCTTGCACGGATCTTTCTCCATAAACAAATTGTAGTACTAACTGTGAGAGTTAAGAAAGAAAACCTTCTAAAAAGGTCGTAGTCATTCTACACTGGCAACAGACCTCACGTAAACCGTGAAGCCCCTATTTTGCAGATAAAGGTAATAAAAAGGTTAAATATGAGAACTGCATTTTATATCTCTGATGGAACAGCTATCACCTCCGAAGTCTTTGGTCATGCGACCTTATCTATGTTTCCTGTGGAGTTTAATCACAAAACAATTCCTTTTGTTGAAACAGAAAAAAAAGCAAACGAAGTTAGGAACTTAATTAACTCAACAGCTCAACGAGATGGTGAGCAACCTTTGGTATTTTTCACTTTTGTGAACCATGAATTAAGTGAAATTATAAAATCGTCATGTGCAATATGTTATGACTTTTTATCGCAATACAGTGATAAAATCGCTCAAGAACTCAATGTTGCCCCTGTACCAAAAGTACATAGAACACACTCAATGCATGAGAAAAGCTATGACTTTAGAATTGATGCGGTGAACTATGCACTGACCAATGATGATGGCGCTAATATAAAAAATTATTCTGAGGCAGACATTATTCTTGTCGGCGTTAGCCGAAGTGGTAAAACACCCACTAGTTTATATCTAGCTTTGCAGTACGGCATAAAAGCAGCCAACTACCCACTTACAGAAGATGATTTAGAGCGTGGCACCCTTCCTGAATGTTTAAAGGCCTACAAACATAAGCTATTTGGTTTAACAATTGATCCTGTTCGCCTTGCTGATATTCGCCAACGTCGTATGGCGAACTCTAAATATGCGTCTTTAAAACAGTGTCGAATTGAAGTTCGTGAAGTAGAAATGCTTTATAAAAAACAAAAGATTCAATATTTAAATTCAACACATCATTCGGTTGAAGAAATATCTGCAAAGATTATATCTGATACAGGTCTTGAAAGACGTAAGTACTAACTTTCTTTAGTATCGGACATTAAAAAAGGCTGCAAATAGCAGCCTTTTTTGTATAACTTATAAGTTACTTACGTGCGTCTTTTAATAAATCTGCGACTAAGAAACCAAGTTCTAAAACTTGATCAGCATTTAAACGCGGGTCGCACTGTGTGCGATAACGTTGTGCTAAGTCTTCATCAGATAAACCATACGCACCACCGGTACATTCAGTTACGTGTTGGCCAGTCATTTCAAGGTGAACACCGCCTGGGTATGAACCCTCAGCTTTATGAACTGCGAAGAACTGGCTAATTTCACGAAGGATATTATTAAAGCTTCTTGTTTTGTAGCCTGAGCTCGCTTTTTCTGTATTACCGTGCATTGGATCAGAACTCCAAATTACTTTACGGCCTTCTTGTTGTACTTTGCGTACCAGTGCCGGCAGTTTCTCTGGAAGTACATCAGCACCCATTCTGGTAATTAATGTTAAGCGCCCAGGAATGTTATCTGGGTTAACAGCATCAATTAATTTAATAAGCTCGTCTGGGTCCATACCAGGGCCAACTTTCACACCGATTGGGTTTTTAATACCTTTAAAGAACTCGATATGTGCGTGATCTAACTGGCGTGTACGCTCACCAATCCAAACAAAGTGTGCAGAACAATCGTACCAGTCACCTGATAGATGGTCACGACGTGTTAATGCTTCTTCGTAGCCTAATAATAATGCTTCGTGTGATGTAAATAAGTCTGTTTCTTTTAAGCTTGGTGCAACTGTTGAGTCGATACCGCACACTTCCATAAATTCAAGGGCATCTTGAATTCTGTCTGCTAACTGTTGGTATTTCTCTTTAAGTGGATTTGCAGCAACAAAACCCATGTTCCAGCGGTTTACTTGATGTAAATCTGCTAAACCACCTTGGGCAAATGCACGTAATAAATTCAACGTTGCTGCACTGTGATGGTACGCCGTCATTAAGCGCTGTGGATCTGGAATACGCGCTTGTTCTGTAAATTCAAAGTTATTGATGATATCACCACGGTATGAAGGCAATGAAACACCGTCAATCGTTTCGTAATCTGATGAGCGTGGCTTAGCATACTGACCTGCCATACGTGCAATTTTAACAACAGGGCATTTACCACCATAAGTTAAAACGACGGCCATTTGTAAAAGTGTTTTAAAAGTGTCGCGGATATTCGCTGCGTTAAAGTCACTGAATGACTCTGCACAATCACCACCTTGTAATAAGAAGGCTCTGCCCTCACATACAGCTTCTAGTTGTTTATATAAGCTACGCGTCTCTTCAGCAAAAACTAAAGGTGGTGCACTTTTTAATTGCCCCTCAACTGATTTTAGGGCTTCTTGATCTGGGTACTCTGGCTGCTGAAGTATCGGCAGTTTTCTCCAGCTGTCTGGGTTCCACGATTGCATGTTCTTTCCTCATTCCTAACATAGACCGTTAACGAAAACTAACTTAATGCAGGTACTAAGTTCAAGGACAATATTCAGCTATTTGTAATTATTTAGTTATTTGATAAATACTTTTGCTATGAATAATTAAAAAATTACAATTTAAACATTATAGAACAGTAAGTTACCTGCTTTATGATATTACAGAAATATAAGAACACATCTTACTATTAGATAGCACTAGTGTAACCTCATCTTTACGATAGTTAAAAAGACTTTTTTATCACTAAGTTGAAATAATAAAAATACATGCTATGTACTAATAATAAAGAACACATCATGCTTAAATTAAATCTTAAGTAAGGTCAACAATTGAGTGAAATAAGTATTTTAAAAAACAAGGGATATGGTTAAACTTAAGGAATGTGTGTGTGTAAGATGTGTTCCTATGAGTACTAAACTTGAAATTCGCAGTCAGTTTGATTTAGTTAATGAGTTAACCCACCTATTTTGTGATGAATTAAAACAGCTTGATTTTCATAAAGCGTCATATTATCAATTACCTGATATTGATATAAACGATGAGAAAAAAGTCCCTTCGGCAATACCTGTCATAAAAGTTGAAGGTGCTGATGCACAAAAACAAATCATTAATTCGTTTGGTGATTTTTATAAAAAGACGGGATTAAGTAGTCGAGTACTTAAAAGGCATCCTGGCTTATTAGTTCTTAAAGATGTTGATAAACAAAATATTACTGCCAGAATCAATCAAATAAACAAAGCCAAAGCTGATTTTAAAAATTGTGTGTTGGCTATCGATAATAACGATGCACGCTTTGAAGCAGTTCATAATGCTGTGCCAAACTTAATTACTTTAGCTGCCTATCGTAAAATTCACTATGAAACTGAGTCACCCTACTCTGTCCGTTTTACTTGGATGCACAAACATGCAACTAAAACACTAACGAAAAAAATGGCACTCGCTATGTTAGAAAAGTCTGCAAGTTATTCAAATCCAAGAATGATCGATCAACATTCTTGGCAAGCACTTGTTGCACAAGAACAAAGTCGTGTTGCAAGTTTAGGTGATAAAGAGAAATTACGAATTCGTAGACCAACAAGGGTAAGCCCACAAGTTAATGTGAGATACACTGCTCAGAACAGATATCATGTTAGTGCTGCTTTACCATTTATATTGATAAACCCTGAACCAGATGTAAAACTTGGTACGTTATCTGATTATCAAAAACCACAAAGCCACCCTCGTAAAAGAGAATATGATTTCTTAGTTGATAGACTTTACTTAGAACAAGTAACAGATTGATTATGTTAAAAAGGCCACTTATGTGGCCTTTTTTTTGTAGTTAGTAGTATTAAAAAAATTAATCTTCTACTATTTCTTCAATTTTATCTTCATCAATTAAAACTGCATTCTCAACAATGCGTTTGCCACCTTGTATTTCGATTCGTTTATTATGCTTATTTAGTGTAAGAATCTCATCACAAAATTGGTCAGACGGATGCATCTCGTAAGTGTAATCAATAATATTACCTGTTTTATCATCTTTAACGTTGGTAATGTTATATTCTGAAATTGCACCTTTCTCGATCAAATCTTTCATTGTTGTCGTCATATCACGACGCAATGCTTTCAATTTGTTTTCTGTTATTTCATCTGTCGAGTAGATTGAGCCGTACTTTTCCATAATTGATAAAAGTCGAAAATGGTAGGTTTTACCCGGTGCAGCATAACGCCATAAATGATACAAACGCAGCATCATCCAACGTGATAAACCACGCTTTAATTCTTGTGCACTATTAAAGTAATAACCTTTATATTCAAGATTATCGATCATGTTATGTACGAACGCATTTAAACATGCAACACATTTTACGTTACCACCTTGACCTTTCTTGCCACTAAAGTGCAGTGACGATAAAAAGTTCATATTCGATTCGTAAAATGAATCATCAATATCAGAATTGCGGGTGTCGGTTGCTGAATATCTAAATGAAAGTTTAGAACCTTGTAATGCTTCTAAAGATTCTTTAATTTGAGGATATGGCATCGACTGGCCAACAGCTTTCAGCTCTTGCGCCAATTCATTCATTGAAAAAACAACCGCGTATTGAATACCCGATTTAAAATTAATTTTTACAATTTTACCTTTAGAAGCTAAGCGGATCAGAGCTCGCTCGACTTTTTCTTCTCGGTCAGATGGCCAAACAAGATATTCAACATCTTCACCATCTTTACGAGTGCTTACTACCGCAGGTGTAATTTTTATTTCGCCATCATAAAGAATGCCGTCTACTTTTTCAGAGATTCTGCGTGTAACGATTGTTTTCTTTGGTGCTTCTTCAACCGGAAGCTTTTTATGACCAGAACGGACAAAACGTCCCCATAAATCATAATGATTAAATGTATTTGAGTAAGCTCTCAAACCATGAGCAGCATTTTCAATTGAAACGCGCACATCTTTATTGTCTGTAAATAGTGCAAGACTTTCATTATCTATTGCACTTTCCACCCCGTGGATCTGCCCGCGTAATGTGTCGGGTAAGTTATCTACCGAGATGTTGACCTTTCGGCTCATTGTTCTTATTTCCAATTTTTCTTCGACAGTTAATAACAACACATAAAACTTAAAAAGTTAAATGTTTAAGTTAGTAAAAACTTGATCCGATCTCAATTAATTTCTTAGGATCAGATTTATACTAACTCTCTCGTAATTGCTAATTTTCAGATCAGATTTTTACTAAGTTATAGTTCATAGGTGGCGATTTTACTAACTCAGTTCAATTTATGTCCGGTGAATCTACTTTTTAAGGCTTATTTACACGACATAAATCTCTATTTTTTAAATCGCATGTGGATAAACCAAGTTTAAGTTAGCATAGATCTGATCTGTACCAACTATAGATCAGATCCATACTAACTAAATGCTTAATTTTACCTGGGTACCAGTGTATAACTTTCTAATTTAGTTAGTAAAATTTTGATCTACACAGACATAATTGTGAGTAATTTGGTGATTAAGCTGTGCATAACTAAAAAGCCCATTTTTTACTTAGTAATAAGCTGATCTGTGAGTAATAAGAGATCTGATCTTAACCAAGTAAAACTATGATCTGCTATTTTATAAAATATTCAATAAAATCATTTAGATATTACACTATTTTAGCATCTTAACCTTATATACCTATATATTTAACCGATATTAAACTTACTTATTTATACTTAGCATAAGTAAAGTTACAAATTTTTATTAAATGTCTTATTAATAAAAGGCATGTCGTCTTAAATACTTGTTTACAGCAATTTGAATGGACATTATACTTAAAGCATAACTTTGAGGAAGAAAGTATGTCTATCAATAATAATGCGCTAGCCACTTATAGGTTACTAAAAGCGACATCAGAAGTTGCTGAAAAATCGCTAGAAGGACGTATTCAACATTACCGTGCCCATCTTAAGTCTGAAGAAAAAGAACTTCGCACTTACACTCAAAAAGCCGCTGCTGATCTACTAGGTTGTAATAATCGCACCCTTAAAAGACGCCATGACAATGGTGACTTTGATGAATTGAATATCAAACGTGGCGCAAATGGTCACTATGCTTATACGTTAGTCAATATTTTTGCTATGGCAGATATCATGGATATCAAGCCAGATCACCGAACTCTAGATGATAAATTACAAGTTATTGTTATTAATTCACTAAAGGGTGGATGTGGTAAAACAACTAGTATGGTTAATATAGCCGCAGCTCTGGCTACCACCAATATTAAACGTTATCGCATTGGTATCATTGACCTTGACCCTCAAGGCTCATCTTCAAGCTTTTTCCCACCAAGTGAACCTGATCCAATCACTGTAGGTGACTTAATGCGTGATTGTATTGAACTTGAAGATAATGAAACCTGGGATGAATTAGTTACAAGTGCATTTCTACCTACTCATATTCCTAATATCCGTATCTTACCTTCAGGTATGGATGACTTTTATTTTGAGCATGAAACAGCTACTTTACTAAAAGACAGCTCAAGCTATGATAAAACGCGTCATTACCACAAGTTATTAGAGAAAGTTATTGAGCCAGTAAAAGATCAATTTGATATCATTCTAATTGACACCGCTCCTTCTCTTAACTTTATGTTTTATAATGCATTAATGGCTTCTACATCAATGCTTATTCCTGTACATCCAGAAGCAGTAGACTTTGATGCCAACAATAAATATTTAAAACGATTAGGTGAGATATACCATACAGTTGCAGCCCTTGGTCACGAGGGATGGGATTTTATGCAGTTCTTAGTTACTAACTATGTGAAAGGCAATCACTCACAGCGTGATATCGTAAAAGATGTACGTAGTGCGTTCGGTCGTCAAGTAATGAGTTACCCTATAAATCATAGTTCTGCTATAACAGCCAGCTCATCATCATTTAATACTATTTTTGATCAAAAGACTTCTGACAGCTTAGCAAGTCGCGAGTCACTATTACGTGCTCAAGAAAATATCAAAGATGTGGTTGATGAACTTGAAATGTTGATCAGATCTAACTGGCAATCAACTCAATCAACACTAAATACAGCTAAGTAAGGTTAATAATAAAGATGGCTAAAAAACGTAAAAATGATACCAGCTTAGATCCTTTTTCAACCTCTATTGAAAGCAGCAGTTTAGATGCATTGCTTGAAAAAGCATCTGCCGGTGATGTTATCAGTATGCCTGCTCCTAGTGATCCTATCCGTCAAATCACGTTGGTATGTAAAGTGATCCCTAGCTCTGAAATTGAAGCTAAAACAAAGGTATACGGTAAAAACCGCCGAGTACAATCACTTCTAAACGAAAAGTCAGTTGCCGATATTCTACCTGCAATTGCTGAAGACGGTCGTAACCAGCACCCTGCCCTATGTTGGGATAAAGGTGACGAAATGCTTGTATTAGCAGGCTCACGTCGTCGTAAAGCCTGTATTTTAAGTAATTCTGATTACTTAGTATTAAGCTCTGCAGACTTTACAGATCAAGATGCAAAAATTCTTGCCGTTTCTTCAGATCAATACATTGCCCCGAGTTTATGGGAGCTTGGTCAAGCATATCAACAGACCCGTGATGAGCTTATTGCTGAAGGTAAAAAAGGCTCTTATCGTGAAATTGCTGCTATTGAAGGCGTGTCTCACACTGCAATTGCTGATGCAATCAAAGCTTATGAGAATCTTCCAGCAACAGTTTTAAGCCTTTACCCTACTGCAAATCACGTAGGTCGTGAGGTCGCTAAAAAGCTCATAGCAGCTAAAGAGCGAGACGAGCAAGCGTTTACTCAGCTTGTTGACGAAATCAGTTCTGATGCTGAGCTTGTGGCTATTAGCAGTGATGACAAACGCGCTTTAGCTATCACTAAACGTTTAACGGCAGAGCCAGTATCGGCCAGTCGCCGTGAAGCAATACTTGATAGTGAATTTGTTGTTGTACAGCGCAATATTAAAAGCGGTGATCTATCTGTGAAAATAGATAATAAAGTTATGACTGACAAACGCTTAGAGCAATTAACAAAGCTATTAAATAGCTTTAATTAGTTAGTAAAATAACGATCTATCACGCTTTTTATGTTAGTAAAAGCGTGATCTGTTTTCCTATTTAGTTAGTAAAATAATGATCTCATTTGGCAATAATCATAAGATCCTACCCTCTCAGATCACTATTTTACTAACTTATAGCCCCTTTACAGCTCTTTTTTGGTTTTCCTTACATATCTTAGTAAAAAAGTGATCTGTAAAGCCCCTTCGTTGTTTATAAGTTGTTCATAACTTGTGCGATTGCTGTTTGTTAAATCAGCTTTTTGTGTTTTAAGTCGATTTGCTGTTTTATAAAACACTTTTTTACCAACTTATCAGCTCCAACCAGTCCAAAATGGCTTATTAGTGCTTTAGCTCATCGCCGATAGATCATATACTGGCAGAATTATTTTTTGTTTTTACTGCCAAAAACTTTATGTCTGCTAACTTATCCAAAAATGACTTATTAGCTATCTTTGAGGAAATCAAACAAGAGCAAGAAACCCAGTTTCCTCTTTCTGAACGATTCATCAAACAGCTATTTAAGCCGCATGTGTTAAGTAAAGCTAAAGAGTATCATCAGAACGGTCAAATCAACTGGTTAGAACACAATAGTGATTTTAGTGTTATAGATGCATCTATGTTTGGTAATGAAGGAAATACATTTACCCAGCATATTGAGATCAGTAAATTACCAACTGGTTTTTCGGTCGATTCACACTGTACATGTGGTTCAAAAACAAAATGCCGCCACATCGCTGCAGTTTTACTTAAGTTAAAAATTGAACATTCAGGCAACTATGGCGAAGATTATATTATTAATGATTGGTTTAGTGAGCTTAAAACATTAAAGCAAGCATCGAATGATACAGCCAAACAAGTTCTACTTTTTGTTTTAGATGTTGAAAAATCGGTTGTAACATTAACGCCTAAAATAGCTAATTTCGATCCCGAGCATAACTATACCCTTGGCCGCAATCTTACTGAACAACAATTAAATAGCTTTGTTACACCAACAGATTTACTAGAGTCTGACTTTCGACTTTATAGTTGGATCCGCTCGCAAAATGCCCTTGGTAAGTTAGAGCTTAAAGGTCAATGGGGGTTTGCGGCCCTGCAACAACTTATTGCCACACAGCGTCTATTCTTAGGTCGTTCTCGCCAAGCTATTAAAGCAGATACCATGCAAGCTCTAGAGTTTGATTGGAAACAAAATAAAGATCTAACCTCATTGAGCATGACACTCGCAGGTCAAGATAATTGGTTATTATTAAAAACAACACCGCCTACTTACCTTGACCCTGACAAGCTAAAAGTTGGTCGCATCAGAACACCTTTAACTGCTGATGAAATTGCCTTATTAGCAAATATGCCTGCAATACATAGTGAAAACTTTGATCGAGTCTATCAGCAGCTCAGTGATAATTTTGGTGAAGGGGTAATCCCTCATGCGTACAAAGAGAATAAAATTTGTAATGCGCGTAGTGTTTTTCCTGTCATTAGCTTAAATAATGATGAAGGAACTATTCGGTTATCACTTAAGTTTAATTACCAACGTTCTTTGTATGATTTAAGCCAAGCTCCTGCAGAGATTATTAATCAATCATTCGAGAATACCGTTGTAAATGAATTAATTAACCTTGGTTTTGAGCTTTGTAAAGGGGCTTTACAAACTGATTTTATATTTAATAAACAATCAGTTATACATGAACACTGGTTAAAGTTTGAAATTATTCCAAACTTGTCAAAACGCGGTTGGAAAATTAACGACGATCTAAATGTAGGTAAAGCTTTAAAGCAACTTTCACTTCAAGTACAGCGCGGCAAAGGTCACCAAATAGTTAGTAAAATAGTGATCTCTGGTGTTAAGACGCAGCAGCTTTTCACTACTGATGATAAAAACTTTCAATCGCTTAACAGGCAAAGTGAGCAGTTCTTCTATTTTAATGTAGGCAAGCGTTTCGCTGTTATTAATAAAGCAGCCATAGCGCAACTAAATGAATACCGTGAACGTTTTGAACACATAAAAACACGTGATGAAATTTTAATGCCGCTGTCATTTTTACCACAATTAATAGAGCAGACAGCCATTAAAGTGAATATTGTTGATGATACGCTTGATGCCTATTTAGCGGAATTAAGTCATTCGCAACAGTTAATTAAAAAGTCCGATATTCAAGGATTAAACAAGGGTGTGCAGTTAAGAGAATATCAGCAACACGGTGTTGATTGGCTCAACTTTTTAAAACGACACCAACTAGGTGGTATTTTAGCTGATGACATGGGGCTAGGGAAAACCCTTCAAGTTATTGCCTTTTTGGCAAACGCAAAGCAATTACCTCAGGCAGGGCCAACTTTAATTATTTGCCCTACCAGTTTGGTTGGAAACTGGCAAAGTGAAATTAATAAGTTTGCCAGCCATCTTAAAATTACTACCGTGTTTGGTGCTGCTCGCAGCGAGCAATTGCAACAGTTATCACAGGCAGATTGTATTTTAACGACCTACCCTTTACTTAAACGTGATATCGCTTTTTATTCACCGCTGTATTTTGAAAATATTATTCTTGATGAAGCGCAATACATTAAAAATGATGCTGCGCAGGTTTCGCGCTTAGTTAAACGACTTAATGCTGACTTTAAGTTATGTTTAAGTGGCACACCTATCGAAAACAACCTCTTTGAGCTTAAGTCGTTACTTGATTTTGCTATGCCTTCTTTACTTGGCTCACAAGCTCATTACAAAGATTATTTCCAGACGCCGATTGAGCGTGATAACGATGTACAGCGTGCTGATGAATTGAAGTCTTTGATCATGCCATTCATCTTACGCCGCACTAAAGCACAGGTTACTCAAGAGCTACCAGAAAAAACTGAGCTCATTAAAGAGTTTGAGTTTGAGGCAAAACAAAAAGAACTCTATACAGGAATTACAGAATCTCTTGAGCAAAAGCTTGTCGATTTATTTGCTCAGCAAGGTGTGCAAAAGAGTAAACTTGCGTTTTTAGATGCGTTATTAAAGTTACGCCAGATTTGTTGTCATCCAAAACTGATTGATCCAAGCTCTCAAGCTGGCAGCGCCAAGCTTGATTGGTTGTCTAAGCATTTACCAATTATGCTCAGTGAAGGTCGTAAGGTGATTATATTTAGTCAATTTACCATGGCGCTTGATGTCATTGCTGAACGATTAAATGAATTGGGTATCAGCTTTAGTATGCTCACAGGTCAAACGCGCCATCGCGATAAAGTAATTGCAGAGTTTACCCAGGGTGATACCTCTGTATTCTTAATTAGTTTAAAGGCCGGAGGAACCGGTTTGAACTTAACTCAGGCCGATACAGTGATTCACTTTGATCCTTGGTGGAACCCTGCCGTAGAAAAACAAGCAACAGATAGAGCCTATCGAATTGGCCAAACTAACCCTGTGTTTGTTTATAAATTAATTATGGCCAACTCAATTGAACAAAAAGTATTTAAAATGCAGCAGCATAAGCAAGCACTTGTTGATGCATTATTCACTGAAAAATCAATGAGTTTCACTCAGTTTGATGAAGATCAAATGCTTGCTTTGATAAAAAATTAAATTTTTTGAAAGTTTTTTTGAACTAATCAAATTTTAGGGCGTCTATTATTATGCTTGTTGTTAAATTGCAGTTTACATAAGCATTATGTTGATTTCCCATTTGGTTACTAAATTTTAGTAATGTTAGAGCCAGCTCACCTTGAGCTGGCTTTTTTTATGCCTGCTCCCCTACTCTGCCGAGTACTAATTCGTTATGATGATGTGTCTTCAAGTTATTGAGTTTTCGTTATGATTTCAGAGCTAATTGCACAGATTAATTGGCAAAGTGTGGTACTTGGTGGTGCTGTAGGTGCAGTTGCAAGTGGTGTTATTTTTGCCTTGCAAAAAAGTCGCTTAAAAAATCAGTTAACCGAGCTGCAAAATAGCTATCAAATTCAGCAAAGCAATTTAGAGCAAAAGCAGCTGCAACTGCAAGAAAGCCAACTTTCGCTTTCACAGTTACAGCAAGATTACGCTGAACAGCGTGATGAATCGCAACATTTTAAAACCCGTTTTGTAGAACAAGAAAAACAAGCGCAACAATACAACCAATTTTGGCGTAGAGTTGAAGCCGAACTCACTGAGACGAAAGCGGCTCTTAATCAGCGAGATGTTGAATTAAGTACCTTACGCAGCACGATAGAGCAAAAAGAGCTGCACTTTAAAGAGCAGCTTAGTCATATCAAAGAGAGCAAAGAACAACTTAAGAAAGAGTTTGAAAACCTTGCTAACCAAATCCTTGAAGAGAAGTCTCAGCGTTTTAAAACTCTCAACCAAGAAAGTATTGAGCAATTATTAAAACCGGTTCAAGGTGAGCTAAAAGGCTTTCGCGATAAGATGGAATTGATCCACGTTGAAGATCTTAAACAACGTGCTGCGCTAAAAACAGAGTTATTGCATTTACAGGCTAAAAGCCAAGCTATTACTGAGCAAGCAGATAGGCTGAGTACAGCACTACAAGGACAAAAGAAAACCCAAGGTAATTGGGGAGAGTTAATGCTTGAAAATGTACTCGACAGCGCCGGACTGCGTGCTGGTGTAGATTATCAACGTGAAGTGTCGTTTAACACTGAAGATGGTCGTCTACGCCCTGATGTTGTGGTGTATTTACCCCAGCAACGCCATTTAGTTATTGATGCTAAAACCTCTTTAAACGCTTATACACGCTATGTAAACGCCGATACTGAGCTTGAAGCACAGCAAGCGCTTAAAGAGCATGTAGCGGCGGTGCAATCACGTATAAACGAGTTAGCAAGCAAAGCCTACGATAGGCTACCTGGTATTAACTCACCTGAAGTGGTGATCATGTTTGTACCGATAGAGTCGGCTTTTGTTGAAGCACTTAAATACCAAAGTGATATATATCAGCAGGCTATCGAAAAAAATATCTTAGTTGCAACACCAACGACGTTATTAACCAGTTTGAACATCGTAAAACAACTGTGGCGTTTTGAAGAGCAAACTAAATACTCAAAAGAGCTAGCCGCCCGAGCAGAGCGTTTTTACAACAAGCTCAATGGTTTTCTAACCAGTATGGAAGGGGTTGGTAAGCAATTAGACCGCGCCAAAGAAAGCTACGATAAAGCGTTTTCTCAGCTGTACCGTGGTAAAGGAAACTTAATTAAGCAAGCCTCTGAGTTCAAAGAATTAGGGGTTTCTGTTCAAAAAGAATTACCCGCGGAAAGTGTTGAAAAAGCCCAATTAGAGTTAGATTAAATGGGATACAAAAAAGCCAACATTATGTTGGCTTTTTTGTTATACCAATTCGCTTAATTAAGCGGATTAATGGAATGGACTCTCTCCACTCCCCACCGGCGTCATAATGCGCCATAGTAGTATGGGGAAGTTTTAGCGTAAACAAAGTAGAGAGAGTCACATGAATAAAATAACAATAGGTTTAGATATCGCCAAGAACATTTTTCACTTAGTTTGGTTATCAAACTCGGGAAAAGTACTTAAAAAGCAAAAGCTCAAACGCGCTAACATGAAAGAATACTTTTGTAATTTAGAACCAGCAATTGTTGTTATGGAAGCGTGTGGCTCATCAAACTACTGGGCACAAAGTATTCAAAACTATGGTCATGAAGTGAAAGTTATCGCTCCACAATATGTAGTTCCTTACCGAAAAGGAAATAAAAATGATTTCAATGATGCAGAAGCGATAGCTGAAGCGATAGCTGAAGCTTCGCAACGAGTGAATATGCGTTTTGTACCAATAAAAAGTGTAGAGCAACAAGACATTCAACTAGTGCATCGTATAAGAGAGCGACGAATAAAATGTAGAACGGCCCTAGTGAATCAAACTCGAGGTCTATTAGCCGAGTATGGCATTAGCCTCTCGCAAGGTGTAAATCAAGTGAGAAAAGCTATCCCCAATATCTTAGAAGACGCGAGCAATATGTTAACGCCATTGTCTCGTCGATACATAGCCAGTTTGTACGATGAGTTAATCGCGGTAGATAAGTTAATCACGGATTTGGATAGTGAGATAAAGGCTCTAAGCGGCCAAGTTGAGCAATGCCAGATATTAGAAACGATGACAGGTATAGGCCCCATCATAGCAACAGCTTTGTACAGTGCAATAGGAGATGGTAAAGCCTTTAAAAGTGGGCGCCATATGGCTGCCTGGCTAGGACTCGTTGCCAAACAACATACAACAGGTGATAACCCCAAGTTAAAGGGAATAAGTAAACGAGGTAATACTTATTTGCGAACTCAACTGATTAATGGCGCTAGAGCTGCGCTAGTCAAGTCGGGGAATAAAGCTGACAAGGTAAGCTTGTGGTCAAAAAGCCTGCGTGAGCGGCTGCCATTTAATAAAGCGGTGGTTGCATTAGCGAATAAAATGGCGCGAATGGCATGGGCAATGACAGTAAAACAAGAAACGTATAAGTTCGTATAAAAAACACTAACCGTAATAAGAGCATAAGTTTAAGAGCAAAAATTGCAAAGATATATTGACGGAAAACGGTTCATAGCCGTCCTATTTAAACCTGATAATACCAAAGGCAGCTAAAAGCCGTCGAGATTGATAAGGTAATAGGGGCGGATATCCATCAGGGCTAGAGCGGATAAATCCGCTCATGAAAAAGCCGAATATATGGCAGCAATGAACTTTGAAATTCTATCAATTAATGTCTTGTAATCGGAGAGAGTCCATATATGGTATTAGTTAATTAGTTCTGCTGAAACAATATCGTTGAGCATTAAAAAGTGGTTAAGAACAGACTCCTCAAGTTCGAATACTTGCGCTACTTTTTCGCCACTTGCTGACATCCCCGTTTGCGCACCTGCAAACTCTATATGTAACCCTAAACGTTTTAGAGTTTGGGCATCATAACTATACATAGCTGAATCACGTTTCTCGGTAATGCCTGGCATCATCCCTATGATAGTAACGGCTTGTTCAACATTGATGATATCGAAAAATTGTCGCTCTGCGGTTTGCCATTTTGCAATATAGCTAGCAACTTCAGGAGGCTGTTCCATAGGCACGTATAGTGGCTGTAATGAGCCGCCATGCCAGCCTATAACGGCTTGCTCTTCAACAAGTACATGTGGACTTGCGGTAAGTACATAATTAGCGCAAGACGATGCACAAAGCTCGCGTACCACAACATTGAGTTGATACTCATGCACTAAGCCACCTAAATGTAGGCCGGCCATAACGTCGCCGCCTTCACTATTGATCACTAAGGTATCTATTTGGTTACGGCTACTAACTAATAGTTTTTCAAACTCTTCGACACTTTTTTTGGAAGTTTCGCCTTTGTAGTAAATTGTGCCCGGCGATATCTCACTGATTTCATTCACTGCATGCTCTGTTGTTTTACAGCCAACAAGCAATACTGTCAGTAATAATAATAAACGCATTAACAATGCCTTAAAGTTTTGTTTCTATACCGCGCTCAGTTTAATAATATGTTATTAACGGACTGCGAAAATCGCATAGTACGATTTTTTGCTTGAGAAATAAATCCAGTTATTAGGAACAATTGTATGAATATTGGAATTTACATTTATGATGATGCTGAAGTACTCGATTTCTCAGGCCCATTTGAGGTATTTAGTACTGCCAAGCGTCTAGCGGATAATGACTGGCAAGTGAGTTTAATTGCTGAAAATGATAGGCCTGTACTTGCCCGCGGTGGTTATAGTGTAAACCCCCATTACAGCTTTGCTGACTGCCCTTTGCTTGATCTACTTGTTGTGGTTGGAGGTGATCATACACGAGAGCTAGAAAAAGCAGAGGTTATTGCTTGGTTAAAAAACACAGCCTCTAACACCAAGCGTGTTGCGAGTGTTTGTACAGGGGCGTTTTTTCTTGCTAAAACGGGGCTTTTAAGTGGTAAAAATGTCACGACACATTGGCAAGATCAACCTGAGCTGGCTGCTATGTTTTCTGATCTCAATGTGATTGCAGATACTCGTTGGGTCACTGATGGTAAGTTTACCTGCTCAGGTGGTATTTCTGCTGGCATTGATATGAGCTTAGCTTTAGTCGCTGAGTTTATTAGCTACGAACACGCCTTGTTGACTGCCAAACAGATGGAATATCAATGGCAGACTTTATAATTTTTCAGCAATGTAGTCGGTTATAAACTGTTTTAAACAGGCAGCCTTTTTACTCAGCAAACGTGCGCTTGGCCAAATCGCATAAATGTCGCGGTTTTCGCCTCGCCAGTGTGGCAATACTTGAACTAATTGCTGAGATTTTAATTCATCTATTACCTCAAACCGAGGTAACAAAGCGATACCTTGCTCATCACAAACTAAGTATTTTACAAATCCAGTGTCGTTAAAAGTGCTCGCAAATCGGCACATATGGTTATAAGTTGCATTCGTTTGTGTATTGGTCAACTGCCATTTACTTCTTAGTGTGGTGCCAATTAACCTATGCTGTTTTAAATCAGCTGGCTCTTCTAAGGCAGGTGCCGAATCAAGGTATGCTTTAGTGCTTACAAATAAAGTATCAACACTGCCTAACTTTTTTTGATGAAGCATAGAATCTGCCTGTGGCCCTACTCTTATAGCTATATCAGCTTGGCTTTTACTCAGATCCTCAAGTTGATTATTAAGCAGCAGCTCAAGTTGAATATCGGGGTACTGTTTAGTAAATGCGAGCCACATTGGCTTTAAGAAACCATGACTAATATTCAGAGGTGCTAAAACTTTAAGCTTTCCTGACAATTGTGCTTTTTGCTCATTAAGCTGGCGATGGGTTTGTTCAAATTGCTCAATTAATTCAACATAACTTTGAAAATACACCTCCCCTGCTTGCGTTAACGTGCATTGCCTTGCTGAGCGGTTTAATAGCTGCTCCCCAAGGCGTTGCTCAAGTCGTTGTAAGCGTCTTGATACTGTCGCGGTAGGTAGCGACAAACTTTCAGCTGCGCTACTCAGGCCACCTTGTTTAACAATCTGTATGAATAGAGCGATATCGTCAATCATGTTCTCATTTATGCAATCATAGTTTGTTTATCTTGCTATTTTTATCACTTTTGTAATTAGTTATCATGTTTTTATTGAAACATTTTAGGAGCAACTAATGGACGCAACGCATTGGCATCAACGTTGGGAAAATAACGAAATAGGTTTTCACGAGGGAGACGTTAACCGTTATCTAGATCAGTATTTTACTAACTTAAATTTACAGCAAGGCGATACTGTTTTTGTGCCACTGTGCGGAAAAACTCACGACATTCATTATTTGCTAGCGCAAGGTATGCGTGTTGTCGGGGCTGAGCTTAGTGAAATTGCCATTAAGCAGTTATTTGATGAGTTAAAGCTTGAACCCGAAATTAGCCAACATGGCGAACTATTACGTTACCAAGGTGCAAATCTAACCGTTTGGGTAGGTGATATTTTTGCGCTTTCAGCGAATGAACTTGGCACTATCAACGCGGTTTATGACCGTGCCGCTTTAGTTGCTCTGCCAAAGCCAGTACGCATTCGATATACCCAACATTTACTAGAGTTGACCAATAGGGCAAAGCAGTTAGTGGTGGTATTTGAGTATCAGCAAAGTGAGTTTTCGGGCCCGCCGTTTAGTGTGGTAGCCGATGAGCTACATCAGCACTACAATGCTTTTTATCAACTAACATTACTGTGCAAAGAACCTCTAGAAGGTGGCTTAAGAGGGCAAGTCCCCTCCATGAACGTAGCTTGGAGTCTAAGTTAGTACTTACAAACTAATGGTGTGTAAATTCACACTAGTTGTGCGTTTTTGTGGCTGGTTATTGTATCTCTGTGCGTGCAATATAGAGATACCAATCCGCAATAATACTTAATCATTTTGAGGGATTAAACCTGTCGCTACCTGCGTTAAAAATTTCTTAGTTAGAACAACTAAATAACGAAATTTTTGCCTTGCTATCAACGAGGTTTCTTTGCCTCAAAATAGACTACTTAATTAAGCGAATTGGTATGAAAAGCATATTTAAGGAGCACATTTATGCAAAAGCCACGCGTTTTATTTGTTTCTCATGGCGGCGGTCCTATGCCTTTACTTGGCGATCCAAGTCATGCTGATATGGTCACTTGTTTGCAGTCTATTGCTGCAAAAATTAAAAAGCCGTCTGCTATTTTGATGGTGAGTGCGCACTGGGAAGCGAACCCTATTAGCATTACTTCGAGCGCAGCTCCTGAGCTAATTTATGATTACTATGGTTTTCCTGAGCCTGCCTACAGTATTGAGTACCCAAGCCCTGGCGAACCAGCCCTTGCCGAAAAAGTACATCAAGCATTGGCAAAGGCTAATATCGATAGCATATTAAACCCATCTCGTGGCTTTGATCACGGTATGTATGTGCCTTTGAAAATTATGTATCCAGAAGCAGATATACCTTGTGTGCAATTGTCGTTACATCCAAGCCTTGAGCCAAGCTTACACCTAGCGATAGGTGAGGCTTTACAACAGCTTGATTACGATAATTTATTGATCATTGGCTCTGGCTTTAGTTTTCATAATATGCGCGCATTTTTCACGCCAGAAACTGCTGAAATTAAAGCGCAAAATATAGCTTTTGAGCAATGGCTAGTCGATGTGTGTGGTAATACTGAGCTGAGTGAACAACAGCGACAAGCTAAGTTATTAGAATGGCAAATGGCCCCTGCGGCGCGTTTTAGTCATCCTCGAGAAGAGCACTTATTGCCATTACATGTTTGCTATGGTGCGTCGATGCGCCCTTGTAGTTGTATCTACGAACTACGTATTGCCAACAAGCAAGCCAGTATGTTCTTGTGGGAGGATTGAGTTTAAGTTCAACCCCCCAGATAACACGATAAAGGCTCAGATTTTATTCATCTAATTTGGTACGCTAGGTAAGTTAAAACCTAGGAACAACAAAATGAACTTAATAAAAACATCAACCCTTGCGTTTGCTGTGGTTGCGGCTTTAGGTTTGCAAGCATGCTCAAGTACAGAGCAAGTAAGCACGCCATCAGCAACAGTGAACGCGACGGCTAATCCGCTCTCGCTTGAACAAATTTATAAAGAAAAAGACTTTAAAGCTGAGCGTAGCACCTATTTTACGTGGCTCGATGATGGTACTGGTTATACGGTACTTGAAGAGCGTGAAAGCGATAAAAACAACCAAGACGATAAAGCTAAAGACGACGAGCACGGCGTAAAAGGCAATGATATTGTGTTTTATAACGCCGATGGGACGGGTCGTAAGGTACTTGTTAGCTACGAAAAATTAATTCCCAAAGGTGATAAAGAGCCACTCACTGTTGAAAGCTATCAATGGTCTAAAGATGGTAAATGGCTGATGGTTTTTACCAATGGCGAGCAAGTGTGGCGCTCACGTAGCCGTGGTGATTTTTGGCTTTTAAACCTTGAAACTGATTCGCTATATCAGTTAGGTGGCGAAAACATCGAAGCGAAAAAGCTGATGTTTGCTAAGTTCTCACCAGATAGCTCAAAAGTAGCATACGTGCGTGATAACAACATCTACATGGAAAAAGTCGGCAGCAAGGCTGTGACTGCTTTAACCACTGACGGTAACGACACCATTGTTAATGGTAATTTTGACTGGGTATACGAAGAAGAATTTACCATTCGTGATGGTTTCCGCTGGAGTCCAGACAACAAATCAATTGCCTATTGGCAGCTTGATACCAGTGGCGTGAAATACTTCACCATGATCAATAACACCGACGATCTCTACCCTACCCTTAAAGAATTCCCGTATCCAAAAGCCGGTGAGATGAACTCTGCGGTTAAAGTGGGTGTGGTCAGTCTTAGCGACAAGAAAACCCGTTGGGCTGAACTAGGTGGCGATAATCGCGATCGTTATATCCCACGTATTAGCTGGGCAGGTACTGGTGAATCTTTGATGATCCAAGATCTTAACCGCCCGCAAAGCCACAACAAGGTTTGGTTATTCGACTGGCAAAAACAACAGCTGACTAAAATTCTTGAAGATAAAGACGATGCCTTTATTGAGTGGTTTTATAAAGCAAACTGGTCAAAAGACGGTAAGTTCTTTATTTGGCACAGTGAGCGTGATGGCTGGCGCCATTTGTACCGTGTATCTCGCGATGGCAAAACGGTTGTTGATTTAACACCGGGCGAGTATGACATCATTGATATGTTAGCGCTCAACGAAGATAAAAACGTTATGTACTTTACTGCATCCCCGGATGATCCTGGCCAACGTTATTTATTCCGTACTTCGCTTGATGGCAGCTCTAAACCGGTGCGCGTAACGCCTGAGTCATTTGATGGTTCAAACAGCTATTACATGTCTAAAGATACCTCTTGGGCGATGCATACCTTCTCTAAGTTTGGCACCCCACCAATGAAAGAGATCATCAAAGTAAGCGATCACAGTAATGTGAAAACCTTAGTTGAGAACAAAGCATTAAAAGAGAAATTAGCGACTGAACAATTACCGACTCACGAGTTCTTTAAAGTTAATGCCCGTGATGGTGTTGAGCTTGATGGCTACATCATGTTCCCAGCTAATATGGATAAAAGCAAAAAATACCCAATCGTCTTTTATGTTTACGGTGAGCCATGGGGCTCAACAGTTCAAGACCGCTGGGAAGGCGACAGTTACTTATACAAGTCGTATTTAACTCAGCAAGGCTTTATTGTTGCCTCAGTTGATAACCGCGGCACGCGCGCACCAAAAGGCAGAGATTGGCGTAAGTCTATCTACAAAAAAATAGGCTCTATTACCGTGCGTGACCAAGTTGACGCCCTTGATGCAATGGCAAAACGTTGGGATGTCATTGATACCGACCGTGTTGGTGTATGGGGTCACTCAGGTGGCGGTAGTTCAACACTTAATTTGTTATTCCGCCATGGTGATAAATATAAAGTGGGTATTGCCTCAGCACCAGTGCCTGATATTCGCTTGTACGATACCATCTATCAAGAGCGCTATGCGGGTAACCCAAATACCGATCCTGAAAGTTACGACAACACCTCTCCGATCACCTTTGCAAAAGACCTGCAAGGTAAGTTGCTACTGATCCACGGTACCGGAGATGATAACGTACACTACCAAGGCTCAGAGCGTTTAATTAACGAATTAGTTAAGCACAATAAACAGTTCGAGTTTTTCTCTTACCCGAACCGTTCGCACAGCCTACGTGAAGGTGATGGCACTACCCTGCACTATCACACTATGATGGCTAACTTCTTCGAAAAGCATCTACTCAATAAGTAAATATGCTTTAGTTAAAAACCGCAGCTTAGACGTTAAGCTGCGGTTTTTTATGCAAACTGTAAACCCCCGTTACACAAAGAAAGCGATTAGATGAAAGCTATCAAATGTTTGAAGCAAATTATCAGTGCTGGCAATGGCGGCTGCGAGCTATTGGATTATCGAGCGAAGTGTGTAATGAATATCTTCTATCACAGATAAGCCGGTGAAAGAGGCTAACTAATACCCTGTTACAATTGTCTTATTAACTAATATTTATAATTGAAGTAGTGTCATTAAGTTATTGATTAAGGATATAAAATGGCATTACTAAAATTTAGATTTCAGTATCTAGCTTGGTTTATTACATTTGTTTTGCTAGCTACAGGCTTGTATATCGCGGTGAAATACCAACAGCACTATAGCTCACACTTTATTGATATAGATATCAAGTCGAATGCGCTTTCAGAAATGCGCCGAGTTTTCATTCGCTTGCCCAAAAAAACTACAACCCTAACAAAGCTTATCCGCTCATAATTAAAACTGACGGCAATTTTAACCTTGATACTTGGGATGACGCTCTAAGTATTCTTGAAAGCACCGATGACAAGCATGAGGTTATTCTTGTGGCCATCCCGAACCTTTTTTGGCATGACACACGAAATCGTGATTTAGTGCCACCTTACGCCCGTAAGGATGTGGCGATAGAAGCGCGCCCAATCAATCAAAATCAACGAGAAATATTTGGTAAAGCTGATGTGTTTTTAAAGTTTATTGAAACAGAGCTAATCCCCTATTTAGAGGGAGAGTACCGTATTAGCGGGCAGCGCACGCTAACAGGTTTTTCGGCGGGAGGTAGCTTTGTGTTATATACCAGGGTTACTAAACCAGAGTTATTTAATGCATACTTTGCTTTTAGCCCTGCGGCTTGGTATGACGATAATGTTGTCGTAAAACAGTTCAGTAAAAGCTTACCTAATACAGCAGGCAACACCCACTATTTTTATGTCACATTAGGTGGTGATGAGAATCCAATCATAACCGGTGCATTTAATGGCTTAGTGAATGCTCTTCAAAAGCATGCACCAAACGATCTTACCTGGCAGCACCACATCAACAAAGGAGCTGACCATGAACAAAACGCAAAACAATCCGTTCGCAGTGCACTAGATGGGGCTTTTAATCATTTTGATATGGCTAAGTAATGGCAAAACAGGGCCTTATTTGGCCCTTCTTACTTTTAAAACAAAGTTACAAATAGGTGTTAAACCAATTAACTAGCTCTGTTTCCAGTTGTTCTTTATGGTCCATTAAAAAGTGATTGTCACCGTCATACACCACGAGTTTATGGGGTATTTGATGCTTATCTAGCGCTTTGGCAAATTGAATTGAGTTCTCGACTGATACTCGTTTATCGTCACTGCCATGAATAAGTAAAATAGGCACTTTAGGCGAGAGCTTATCAACCCAGTTCATAACAGAGCGTGCTTCAAGCTCTGCTTGTTTGTTCTCTTTATAATTGGGGATACGACGCACATACACGAGTTTTTCCATGTTAGGTCTAAGAAAGCTCTTTGACTAAATCAGTCGGCCCTGCAATGGTTGCAATGGCTTTAACCTTGTTTGTGTGTTGCATCGCAAGGTGGGTTTGCATGCCGCCTCTACTTACTCCTAACATGCCAATACGGTTTTCATCTGCACTTGCTATGTGCGGAATAAAATCAATAAGCGCAAGTACGTCGTTAACATCTTTGCCACCAAACTCATCTAAATCATCATTTTTAGTTAATGTACCGCGGTATTGGCTGCCGATAACCACAAAGCCTTGCTCTGCTAAAGGAAATAAATTGCGCATCATTGCAGCAAAATAAACATTGCCAAAATTACCGTTACCGCCGCGGTTATAAATTAATACTGGGAGCTTGTTCTTGGTGACTTTAGGTTTGATGATATATCCAAGCACCTCAACATTATCGACCTGATATTTAAAAATATGGCAGGTTAAATTCGCTTTAAAGTTATCGAACATACTTTGTGGAAAGATTTCTTCAAAGGCTTTTATGCGCTTTAAGTATGCTTCTTCGTTTTTAGCTTTGCGTTTATTCTTTTGCGCTATAAATTGGTGCCACGAATCATAGTCAGCAAAGATGCCTGTGAAGCAGTCTGTTTCTTTTGTGACGTGTTCATCATCGATAATTTTCGCTGCGCTGGTAGAAAAAACAGCGAGAGATAAGCAGGTAGATAAGAGTAATTTATACACAACAACATCCTTATTGGTGACTAAAAGTTACAAAACCACAGTAACTTAAATGATGGTTATTTGTACATCATTAATTCAGTAACCGTTTGAGGTATAAGTTGTCATAGTACACTCCCTACTTCTTGGCTGTATATAGATGTTATGGAAGTATAAACTGACATAAATTTGAAGTAAAAGATGGCAAAAAGTTCCTTGCTTTTCTAATATTGGTCCTCGAGCATCCCTTTTGTGCCAAAAGCGGACCTTCACACGTAACTCCTTTCTGCCCCAAGATGAGTTAACATAATTACTATTACTCTATAGGTCGGCTTTGAGCTATCAGATACAGTCTTATCCATCTAATGATATTGGCTCTACTCCATAATCTGATATTCCACTAACTTTTATGTTGGTGATGACATAAATAACACTATTAAAATCCTGTTTTGTTGTTGTGCTCCCATATTCAAGAAAATGAGCGACGAGCGCATTTTCTTTTTATGAATACCTTTAGTGTCAATAAAAATATTATAGTTGGCAATGCATTACGTTATTTGTTAAAAATAGATTTATTAATACATGCGCGTAATGTCGGCAGAAAGCTGCGCGACGAGTGCACTATAAAATTGTTAGCACTCTTAATCGCAAGTTCATTTATGGAAATATATCAGATGAAATATAGTGACGAAGTTTTTGGTGTATCCAATATTATTTTAGAAGATTCCTATATTGACAGAGGAAAGTTAGATGAGGAAATAGCCCGTCATTTGCGACGTAAAAACCATATTGCGCTACGAGGGGCATCTAAATCAGGTAAGTCGTGGCTTCGTCAAAGGTGTATTACTAATTCCCTAGTTGTACAGTGCCGTTTTAAAACTACAACTTTAGATATATATACAGATGCTCTATCGCAATTAGGTATAAAACTTGTAATAGAAGAATCCCAAAAAGATGTGATTAAAGGAAAAGTAGAGGCTACAGCGGATGGCGGGATTGCATTAATAGCAAAAATAAAGGTTAAATTGGGGCTGGAAACAAATCAAGAAGATGTAAAAAAAGGTAAAGCTGTCGGTCATGATATAAATGACTTACGCTTTATTGCTGACCTTATAAAAGAATCTGGGAAAAAGTTAGTAGTTGAGGATTTTCACTATTTATCTGTAAAAGAAAGAAAACTACTATCATTTGATTTGAAAGCACTATGGGACTATGGATGTTTTATTGTTCTAATTGGTGTTTGGTCTAGAAGCAATTTATTAATAGCACTTAATAGGGATTTAGAGGATAGGATTGTAGAGCTTTCAGTTGATTGGACTGAGCATGAATTAAAAGAGGTTGTAAAAAAAGGATCTTCAGCACTAAAAGTATCTTTTTCTTCGAATCTTTTGAATCTCTTAGCTCTAAATTGTTATAAAAATGTTGGTTTACTTCAAAAGTTAGTTCTTGCATATCTTGATGAGTCTAAAGTTGAAAAAGAGCAAGATAATTTACTGGAGTTAAACAATGAAGATGTTTTTGATTCAGCTGCAATGTCACATGCTCAACAACTGGATACTGCTTATCAACAGTTTGCTAAAGATGTTTCCTCAGGCATAAGAAAGCGAAAAGATTCTACTGGTATTTATGCTCATGCTATGGCGGCGATCGTTGCGGCAGAAGATAAGCTTCTGATTGATGGCTATGAATTAGATGAAATTCTAAAGGTCGCATCAGCTAGGCAGCCTAGAATTATTAAAACTAACCTTAGGACCGTTTTACAAAAGCTTGAAGAGTTGCAAGTTGACTCGGATGGCCGTGGCCTAGTCATTGCTTTTAATGACGCAAATGATGAAGTTACTGTAATCGATAGAAGATTCCTTTTTTATAGAAAGTACATTACTATCAATTGGCCTTGGGAGGATTTAATCAAAGAACACGAAGAATTATCTAAAAGTGAATCATCCACCATAACAAATTGATAACAAGGCGCTAAACTAGGACAAAATTAAATAAGCAGCGGGTAGCTTCGCTCGATTTTGGCTTATTTAATTTTGCCTGTTAACTAAGCGTTAAGGCATTGAGGACATCACAGGTATGGCAAGAGCAGTGACAAAAGCCGATTGCTTAGCAGAAATGAAAAGGTTTTTTAAGTACTACGATACTTACTGCCAAAGCCCAGACCCTGACTCAGTGAGAGAGGTGTTAGCATCGGTTTACAGTGTCAACGACAAACTAAGAAAAGCTGGGTATCCTAATTTTTTTAATAGTGATGAATTTTTGGCTATTAAAGCTATTCGTAACTATGCAATCCACCAAGCTGAAATATACAACGAAGCCAAAGCCTTACCAATTGTCTCTGATGTTCCTATAGAAGCTGATCTGATTATTCTTTGTTTAATACCAATAGGTGTCATTGATGCCATTTGTGAAAACACAAATTCAGAAGGTAAAACTGCCATTAAAAATACATGCATTTATTACAAGAGATATGTAGATATATACCCATGCATTTTTAATTTTGGGGTTCAGCTGTTTCTATATAGCGAAAATAACAGCTTAGAGGTTGACTCTAAAGTGTATCGTGAGTTTAAAAATTCTATCGAGTATGAAAGAGCCAACAATTACTCACACCATGTGGTAGGTGGCTTTAGGTTGCCTTATGGAGGGGATGTAGATGAGTTTATTGAGCGTAGCCTTCATTCTGTAGAAGAAAAATCGGAATTGCAAAGCGCGCTATATTCTGAAGAAAATGGGATGTTCACCTTCAAGGGCTTCAGCTAAATGCACTTAACAAGTTTAGCCAGCATCGCCCGCAAAGAACTGCGGCTGGACTCGCTACGCTCGCCGCTGATAAAGGCGTTAACCGAATAAATACTCCAACACTTTTTTGTCCAAAAATGAGTTTGTCTCCAGTCCGTTTTTGCTCCCAGACGCAGTTCAAATAGTGCTAAAAGCGGACGGTGAAGTCCCGGTAATGGACTGCTTCCCGTTGTAATTTACATAACTTTCAGCTTAATTATTACACAAAAAAAAGCCGCAGGTTTGAAGTGACCCCATAAAGTTGGACTCATTTCTAAGCGGCTTAATTAAGCTTTAGCTCTCACTCGGTGCTCTGAATATCAAAGAATACAAGATTGGCAAAACCACCATTGTCAAAATCGTTGCAAATATTAAACCGCCAATAATAGTGATTGCCATTGAAACGAAGAATGCATCGAATATCAATGGGATCATGCCTAAAGCGGTCGTTAATGCAGCCATAGCAACTGGACGTAATCGACTGCAACCAGAATCTACAATAGAATTTAATAAATCCTTACCTTGGCTTTGTTCAAGGTTTATCTCCTCTACTAGGACGATCGCGTTCTTGATCAACATTCCAATTAGACTTAAAAAGCCAAGTAGGGCCATAAACCCGAAAGGCTGACTTGTAACCAACAAACCAACAGTTACACCTATAACAGCCAACGGAACACATAACCATATCACGAGCGTTTGGCGTAAAGAGTTAAACATCACTACGGTAAGCAAAATCATTGCAAGAACAAAAATAGGGATTGATACTGCTAGGCCTTGCTCCGCTTTTTTAGATTCCTCATGTTCACCGCCCCATTCTAAACTATAACCTTTTGGTAGCTGTATTTTCTCTACTTCTGGTTTCAACCGGTTAAAGAGCTCGACTGCATTTCCTGAACTTGGGTCTGCTATGACAGTGATCGTACGTACTCTATTTCGCCTGTAGATTAAACCATCTTCAAAAACGGTTTCAAAAGACTGTACAACTTGACGGATAGGCACCATTTTCTGCGCAACAGGACTCCATATTTGGATATTACCTAGGTTGTTAGCATCTTCTCTAATACTGTCATCCGCCCTAACAATGATCGGCAATAACAGATCTTGATCACGAAATACCCCCGTTAATACCCCGTCATATGATTCCCGAATTGCCTCCGCTACCATAGGCCGCGTAATGCCATTCAAGTTAGCTTGCTCTTCTATTAAAACAGCTTTAATTACCTTCACTTTTTGTCGCCAGTCAGTTCGAATGGCCTTTGTATTCGGGTCGGATGAAAACACCTGTTTTACTTCATTAGCAATGCTCCTTAGTTGGTCTGAGTCAGGCCCACTTATACGCGCTTGAATTTTACCGGTTCCGCCAGTACCCAATTCAAAGGGGGATGCGTAAATCAATGCATCAGGATGCTTTTCAGAAAGCTGGGATTCTACCGTTGACATAAGATCGGGTATTTTTTTGTAGTCATCAACATCTACAAGAAACTGGGCGTAGCTACTATTTGGTTGCACAGGCTGATAAGTCAGTAAAAACCTCAGAGCACCTTCGCCTACTGTCGTTGTAACGTGTGTTACATTTGGCTGCGCATTTAAATAAGACTCGACCTTTTTGGCACTCTTCTGGGTTTCTACAATATGACTGCCTTGTGGAAGCCACATATCCACCATAAACTGTGCTCTTGTTGAGCTGGGAAAGAAACTTTGCTCTACGAATGAAAATCCCCACAACGCAAATGCAAATATACCGACTACCGATGCCGAACTAATATAACGGTGGCGAATACAGCGTCTCAGAAGCATTCTATAGCCGATATAAAAAGCTCCTCCATATGGCTCAGATTTTCTATCACTCTCCTTTGGTGCTTTTAAGAACATAACACATAAAACAGGGGTGACGGTTACTGCAGTAACCCAGCTAAGAAGCAATGACACCAACACGACCTGAAAAAGAGAGCGGCAATATTCACCTGTAGCATCGTTTGAGGTACCAATGGCTGCAAAAGCTAAAATTGCTATCAAAGTTGCAGCGAGCAAAGGCCAAGCAGACTGATTGACAACTTTAACTGCAGCACTAGATGCTTTTTCTCCCTTTTGCATTCGAACAAGCACACCATCGACAACTACTATTGCATTATCAACTAGCATGCCTAGCGCGATAATGAGCGCTCCGAGAGAAATTCGCTCAAGCGCAACTCCCATTGGTTCAAGAAAAATAAATGAACCCGCAATGGTCAAAACCAATACAAAACCAATCAGCAAACCGCTCCTTAACCCCATAAACAGAAGTAGTACAGCGATCACGATAATCACTGCCTCCACAAGGCTTGTAACGAAGCCTGAAATCGCTTCTGTAACTGCTTTTGATTGCAAAGATACATAACCAAATTCTATTCCTGCAGGACGTTGCCCCTTAAGCTCATCCAGTTTATCTAATATCGCTTCCCCCATATCAACAACATTGCCGCCAGAAACAGTAGAAATACCAAGGCCTATCCCTTCTTTCCCATCGAAGTGAATATGTTGTGTAGCAGGTTCAACATAACCACGACGCACGTTGGCAATGTCTCGTAGATAAAACTGTTTACTCGAACCGTCAGAAATCAACAGGTAATTAAAATCTTCAACCTGACTAAAGCCACCCGTTGGTGTAATGGCAACATTAGCTCTACCTACTTGTACATTACCTGCATCAACTACAATGCCTTTACTGCTTAGTTGATGCGTTATCCGCTCCGGGGACAAACCTAACTGGGCTAACCGATCTCTGTTAAACTCAACGTAGATTGCTTCACTACGCTCACCAAACGTATTGATTTTGCCAACCCCTTTCACTTGCAGTAATTTTTGTTGCAGCTCATCAACATACGATTTTAGTTCGCGGTAGGTGTAACCGTCTCCAGTTACAACCATAAATACACTGTACACGTCACCATAATCGTCCATAACTAACGATGTTCCAGCTCCAGGTGGGAGATACCGTTGAACATCGCTTACTTTTTGCCTGAGCTTATTCCATACTTGGGGGAGAGTCTCACTGTTGTACTGCTCTTTGATTGAAACAGTAATCGTTGATAATCCACGCTCTGACTTGGATGTAACTTTATCTAACTCTCCGAGCTGTTGAATCGCTTTTTCAATAAGTTCTGTTACTTCCTGTTCAACTTCTTCAGCGGATGCTCCGCTATAAGGGGTGACGACTAAGGCTTCTTTAATTGTAAACTCAGGGTCTTCCAGTCGACTCATTTGGCTAAATATCATTAAGCCGGCGAGTAACATAACGATGGTGAGTACGAGCGTAACGGTTTTCTTTTCGATAGCGGCTGCGGCAAAATTCATGAGATTAATCCTCTAATGGGTGAACTAGAAACCCATCAAACATGCTGTGCACGCCTGATACAGCGATTTGGTCGCCTCTGGCTAGACCGCTCTCAATTTGCACCCAGTTCGAACTCACACTGCCTAATATAACGGGTTGCTTTGTAACGATGCCCTTATCAGCATTGTAGAGCCAAACAAAAGACTGGTTATCTACATCACCCACAATTGCATCAACGGGAACCTGAAGTCCTCTATTTCCGGAAGAGCTTTCAAGAGGCTCATATAAAACATGGCCCGTCATACCTGAGCCGACGATACTATCCTCAGATACTGAAAAGGCGACAGTGACTTTGTATGTACGGGTGATCGCATCAGCAGCACCAGAAAACTCTGTAATAACACCCGGAAATTTTTCATTAGGTGCAGCACTAACTGTTACAAACAATTGATCCTTTAAATCAATCTCCGAAGCTGAACTGACTTTTTTTCCCTGTGCCCAGTCAGCTTCTGGAACATCAACGATCATTTCGAAAGCGGAATCACTGTGTAATTGAAGAACAGGTTGCTTTGCATGAACCGTGTCAAACTGGTCAATATTAATACTCACCACTCTACCAGCAAACGGTGCTGTTAGAGTGGTATCATCAACGGCTTTCTTTGCGCGCCTGAATTCAGACTGAGCTACTTCTAAATTTCGTTTAGCTTCATCAAATGCTTGTGGGGTGACGGCATTCGCCTTGAGCGCTTTTTTATATCGCTCAAAATCAGCCAACGCAGCATCCCTATTAGATTGTGTGCTATCAAGCTGTGATTGATAGTCTCGAGCATCTAGATTTGCTAACACTTGGCCAGCCGAAACTGTCTGACCCTCTTTAATTTTAAGAGAAGTAATCTTGCCAGGCACCTCAAATGCGAGTGTTGACTCAAGCGCGGCGGATACACTTCCCGGATAGCGAGATGAGTTTTGTACACTATCTCCACCAACCGTATAAATTTTTACAGGTCTTGATACAGGAGTGTTTTCTTCTGGCTGCTTTTGATCACACCCCAGCAACGTGGACGCCAACATTAAGGTCATCAGAACCATACTGCCCTTTGTTATATTTTTCATCGAGAACTCCCAGAAATTAGACTTGAGTAATTTTAATAACGTAGTACCAGGCCCTATACCGCACAATTAAACCGTTAATGAAGTTGTGCCAAGTTGCCTTAAACCTGATTGTAATATAACCACCACAATTAACACAACATGTGTTATGTTAATTAGGCCAAGGTGTGTAAATAGCGATTGCTGAAGTGATACTTTAGGTTGATAGCAATTATTCCATGTGAATCTTGTGGATATCTTCATATGTCACGGCCACTACGTAGTCGTATTGTGTTGCATCAAGACATATCGTTATGAAAAAATTGCGTATCGAAGCACAGCGAATCAGAGTGTTTTTGTAGTTCATGTTCAAGCTTGAAAATTTCGCTTCTAATACCGAATTTATGCAGAACAACTAATCCATAGGAGTTTAACCACCAAATGAGTAATAATGAGTACAGTCACAATAAAGGCAAAGCAAAAAGAGGACGCCCGGCTGGAGATCACGATTCCAAACGAAAGCAATTGGTGTCAGCCGTGATTGAGGTACTGTGCGAACAAGGCCATAGAGGAACCTCTATGCGTAAAGTATCGGCGAAAGTTGGCTGCTCAACAGGAACAATGACCTATTACTTCAAAAACAAAGAAGAAATGATCACCGCTGCTACTGATTTTATTTTTGAAGAATATGAACAGTTACTAATTAACGATGGTAGATACCTTGATATAAGAGACATATTAAATAACTGGTTAAAGCGCGCGCAGAATGAGAGTGAAAGCACAGCCCCTGTTTTTTCTGAGTTGTTGATTTACGCTAGAAATGAGCCCCACTTTGCAAGATATCTACTAAAAAAATACGAAAAGTTAAAGTCAATTCTCACTTTAAGCATCGAGCAAGGACAATTGGAAGGTGCAATTCGCAAGGATATTAGTGCTAAAATGCTATGTGACCAATTAACAGCTTTAGTTGACGGTTGGCTGGTAATTCAATCCATAAATATTGATGAATTCGACCCTGAACATACACAAAATTTTGTATGTGCGACTCTAAAGCTTATGTCTCCATATACCGTATCCTAGATATAACACTGGTATTTATATTACGATTACAATACAACAAGTTAAAGTTAGCTCACTTATTTTTCACTCGCTTTGCCAGAATGTACATGCCGATAACAAAGGTCACTACTGTTAGTGATATCATTGGCAATCCAAATATTTGAACGTCATACATAACAAAGCTCTCAGACAAATTGCATACTATTAGATATTGTTCGGCGTACCACTGTATTTTAAAGAAAACACCCCAGCATTTGCCTGGGTGTTTTATAGTTAGCCCTACCTTTTCGGAAGTTAAAAGTAACATGTTGTGATTGATTACTTCCTGACCTTATTTCAGCTGCCTACTCGGCAGCTCACACTGAAGATTACTCTTATTTAGCAAGCTCTTTTACTGACTTTGACTCAATATACTTTGCGTACCATCGCTGTGAGTTAAAAGAGAATCAGGTGTGTATGGGCAAGTACAGCTTTCAAAGTCGTATTTATACCAATCCGCAATAATACTTAATCATTTTGAGGGATTAAACCTGTCGCTATCTGCGTTAAAAATTTCTGATTTAGAACAACTAAATAACGAAATTTTTGCCTTGCTATCAACGAGGTTTTATTGCCTCAAAATAGATCACTTAATTAAGCGAATTGGTATTAAAGCCAACAGGCTGAGCCTCAAACGCGACAATCGTTGGGGAATATTCGAAGTGGAAACAAGTATCGAACTCAGTCCGACTCTACGAGACTAATATCCTTGCTCTTTTGACTGGCGAATTAAAAGGGTTTTTACTATGGAGTGTTTGAGTTGACGTCTGTACATAGTAGTTTCATTTTAGCGTACTGACTACAAAATAGGCTATGACAATTTATTGTTCAAATTTATGTCAACTTATACTTAATTCAACATTCAACATTCAACATTCAGTAACCGCTCAAGCCATTCAATCACAACGTTATGCGTTGCTGTTTCGAAGCGAGATTTTTCGGGAATGTAGTAACACAGTTTTGATTCAACATCTTGGCTATTAAACGATGTTAGTAACCCTGCATCTAGGTAAGGTTGCACTAAGGTTTTTGAGCAAAAAACCACGCCTTTATTGGCGAGCACCTGATTTATACCAAACAGTTCTTGATCGAATGTTTTTACCTTGAAACATGAATCACTTAGGTTATTTACTTTGAGCCACTGCATTAATGGTGGGGCTGGTAGGGCATTATTTTTCCATTGGCTGGTGTATAAATTAACCTGTTTATCAAGCCAAGGAGCGCTTTGTTGTGCGTTTGCCGCATACATATCAAAGCGCTCATATTTGATGATATCTGCTTTGTTTACTTCCTCACTATTTCCTAGCCTAACAGGCAAGGTATGCAGTTGCTTATCTAAAGTTTCACTGGTTGATATATCAAGCTGTAAATGCGGTTTTTCGTTATTTAGCTCTTCTAAAGCGGGTATTAATCTTAGGGCTGCTAGAGATGATGTTGTGGTGATGCGTACTTGGTTATGTGCTTGGCTCAATTGTTCAATTGCCGCAAAAATAAGCTTAAAGCCGCTAGTTGTGTTTTGACTCAGGTACTCGCCTGATGCAGTTAAGGTAATCTTTCTCACCTCGCGATGAAATAAGTCAGTATTTAAGCGGCTTTCTAGATTAGCAATATGGTGCGATACCGCTGTAGGCGTAATCGCAAGTTCAGCGGCGGCTGCTTTAAAGCTACCTAATCGTGCAGCTGACTCAAAGGCTTTTAAAGCTTGTAATGATATATGCATAGTTGAACCCGTCTAAATTTATAGATGAGTATAACTTACTTATAGTGAATTATAACTCGTTTGTTAAATGGCCCTCATTTAATGATGATACCAACACATTAACTAATGAGGTATTTACTATGACTACTCTGCTACACATTGATGCTAGTGTGCGTTCAGCTAAAAATGCAAACCCTAACCACGACTCAATCTCTAAAAATATTGCTAAACAATTTGTAAATCATTTACAGCAATACAACGCTATAGCTGAGTACATTTATCGTGATGTTGGGATGAATCCACCTTCATTTATTAATCAATCTTGGATTGCTGCTGTGTTTACGCCAGTCAACAAGTTAACGCTAGAGCAAAAAGAAGTACTGGCCGAATCTGATGAATTGATAAATGAATTAGTTAAGGCTGACACCATAGTGATATCAACGCCTATGTATAACTATGGCATGCCTGCGCAATTAAAAGCATGGTTTGATCAAATCGTTAGGATCAATAAAACGTTTGATTTTGACTTGCAGCGGGGGGATTTCCCTTTGCAACCCTTGTTAACTGGTAAACGTTTGCTGGTTATTACCTCAACGGGTGAGTTTGGCTTTGAGGCCGGTGGTATACGCGAGAGTATGAGCCATTTAGTGCCGCACATTAAAACCTTGAGTAAGTATTTAGGTGTTCAGCATATTGATGAAATAGCCTGTGAGTATCAAGAATTTAACGACCAAAGACACCAACGCTCTTTGACTAATGCTTATGCTAAAGCAGAACAATTAGCGCTGAGATACGCCAATTAAGCAAACAACAAAGCCGCAATAAGCGGCTTTATTTTGTAATGGGGCTTTACACTAAAAATAGGGTTTAGTGTTATTCAACCGAAATGAATACTTCAACTTCTTCACTGCTTTTATAAAACTCAAAGTCAGTTTTATATGCTCGAATATGCGGGCACTGTTCATTACTAAAGTACTGCCAAACTTGACCCCAAACATCGATAACGGTTTGTGGCATTGCACCTTTGCCGCTAAAGCGAAGGTAGTTACCTGTGGCGAGTGTAGTTTGTTCTATCTCTGGCAAAGTGACTTGCAGGTCAGTACAAGCAAATACATCAAACTCCCCTGTGACATCTGATTCATAATGAGTGTACACGCCATAAACTTGGCTAGATGGCGCTAATTTGGGCGCTATGTCTGTGTAAAACTGCTGCCATAAGCCTGCAATTTTGGCACCTTCACCGCTCAATTCGTTTATATTGCTAGTGCGAACTTTGAGGCCAAATAAGGTCGTAGGGTTGTCGATATTGATGTGTGTTACTTGCTGATCCATTGCATTTATCCTTGCTTATTTGTTCCCGTTAAAATACCAGAGCATATGTGCTTTAACCTAGCCTTTTTTACTATTTATTTCATTAGCTATCATTTTGTAAACGGCCTTTACAGCTTAAAAAACAGTCATGGCATCCTTAACTGCATCAGGTTAAGATGGGTAAAATAACAACAAAATCAGCGGGTGTTTAATGAATAAAATCAATGCGCTTATCTACTTTTTAGCCTTTAGTAGCGGCTTTTGTATTATGGGAATTGAGCTTTTAGGCGGGCGAATATTAGCGCCTTACTTTGGTAGTAGTGTGCATATATGGGGCAGTATTATCACTGTATTTATGCTGAGCTTATCAATCGGTTATTTGCTTGGCGGCAAGCTCTCTACTCGCAATCCTTCGTTAACTAAATACGGTCTTATTTTCTTTGTTGCGAGCATTATGGTGGTGCCAATTGTACTATTTGCCGAGCCAATTATGACCTTTATTTTCACTTATGTTGAAGACAGCCGTTATGGCTCGTTACTGGCATCAACGGCGTTGTTTTTTATCCCTACAACAATATTGGGCATGATCTCTCCTTATTCAGTGCGATTATTGGTTACCGATCATGAAAAAAGTGGTCAGGTTGCCGGTGGTTTGTATTTTGTGAGCACCCTAGGAAGCGCTCTTGGCACGATTATTACCTCTTTTTATATGGTGCTAGCTTTTGATGTTAACGACATTATTAAAACCTTTGCAGCGGTACTAGGCGCGCTTGGTTTGCTTGCAATTGCTGTTAGTCAAATAAAAACAAAGGAGCGTACTGTATGTTTAGAGTCTTAATGATTTGTTTACTCATAGTGCTGCCTTTTAGCGGGTTGGCTGAAGTAATCCATAAAGAGCGCTCGCTTTATCGCAATATCTTAGTTGAGAAGTCTGGCGACTTACTGTGTTTAAAATTCAACGAAAAAACTCGTAAAAGTACGCAAAGTTGTATGTATGAAAGTAAGCCTAAAAAGCTGGTGTTTAATTACACCAAAATGACCTTTGCAAGCCTACTATTTATTGATAACCCGCTGAATGTATTGATCATTGGTTTGGGAGGTGGCTCACTCTCTAATACTATACATGAGCTTTATCCTGAAGCGAGTATCGAAAATGTCGAAATTGACCCTGCGGTAATAAAAGTCGCCCGTGATTATTTTAGTTTTGTAGAAACCGATAATGTGACATCTAAAGTGCAAGATGGGCGTATTTTTATCAAACGCGCTGCACTGAAAAAGCAAAAGTACGATTGGATAATTCTTGATGCCTTTAATGGCGATTATATCCCTGAGCACCTTCTCACTAAGGAATTTTTTGCAGAAGTAAAAAGTATACTGGCTGATGGCGGCATTGTTGCAGCAAATACTTTTTCATCGAGTAAATTGTACCAGCATGAGTCGGCAACTTACTTTGATGTGTTTGGTGACTTTGTTAATGTTGTGACCGATGAAAACTCTAATCGCATTATTTTGGCAGGCTTCGAGACTATGCCTAGCCAGCAACAATTAGCCGAGCGCGCCAATAAACTCGCAAATAAGTTAACCCCTTACGATGTTGATTTGCAGTTACTGCGTGAACATTTGTTTTATACTAAGGGTAATCAAGATTGGCCCGCGGATACCAAGGTACTCACTGACCAATATTCACCTGCGAACTTGTTAAATTATCAATGATCAAACACATCTTAATTGCACTTCTTTTATTAACGGGCTCTGCTGCTATGGCAGAGCAATCTTCTACTGCTCCTTTAACTGCAAGTCAGCAGCAATTGTCTAAACTACTGAGCCAATATAAAGGGAAAGTTGTGTTACTCGATTTTTGGGCATCTTGGTGTAGTCCATGTCGACGGTCGTTTCCTTGGTTTATAGCGATGCAGAACAAGTATCAACAGCAAGGACTTGAAGTGATAGCTGTAAATATTGATGTTGAACGCAGTGATGCCGATGCGTTTTTAGCTGAGTTTGCAGTGAACTTTACTATTATTTACGACCCTGATGCTGTTATTGGCAGGCAATACCAACTTAAAGGAATGCCTAGTAGTTTTTTAATCGATAAAGAGGGCTTAGTACGGTTCCAACATACAGGATTTGTTGCTGATAAATTAGACCTCTATGAAAGCCATATCAAAGAGTTAATTGCAAAATAGTATTATTCGTCGCATAACTCTTGCGGTTGTTCGCTTTTATCGAACATAGCTATCTGTTTTATTAATTGCATCAACATTTACTTAGCATGCTAACTACATTAAAATAGTTAGCATGCTAAGTAAATGGAGCGCATTATGTCTTCCACTCCCCCTTTTCACGAAACTCTTGATTTAACACTGTGCGGCAGTATGGGCCGTGTGCATCGTTTATGTCGCGATGCTGTCACCTTGGCGGTCGAGCCTTTGGGGCTTACTCAATCTCGTTGGACCGCGATGATGCACCTGTTTCATCTAAACCAAGGTTGCACCCAACAAGAGTTGGCAAATAGCTTGGGCATTGAAATGCCATCGTTAACTCGCACTATTAAGCAGCTTGAGCAACAAGAGATTATTGCTCGCAAAGCTGACGCTGAAGATAAACGCAGTAAACGTCTGTACTTCACACAGCAAGGTCTACAATTGTTAGACACATTACAGGTGATTATCGCTGATGTGAAAGAGCACCTTTATGCTGACTTAACCACAGAGCAACTCGATACGATGGCGCATGGTTTAATTCAGATGGAGCAAAATGCCCGTCAGTGTATCCGTCATTATTCAGGAGATAAGTAACCTTATGACACCGGATCAAAAATTTGCCCGTTACGTAAAAATCTCTTTAGCGGGTTTTATTGTTTTATTTTTATATTTTGTGATTGCTGATCTGTACATGCCTGTCACACCGCAGGCCCGTGTTTATCACCCTGTTGTGCAAGTGACCCCGCAAGTAAGTGGGCGCGTGACTGACGTATTAGTCACCAACAATCAAGCAGTCGAAAAGCAGCAAGCCTTGTTTAAGATTAACGACGAGCCTTTTAAGCTTGCCGTTCAGCAGGCAGAACTCGCTTATGATGATGCGAAACTACAAAACCAACGTTTAGATAGCAGTGTTAAGGCAATAGAAGCTCAGCTTGCGGCTGCACAGGCAAAACTGCATGAACAAAGGCTTTTATTTGAGCGCGGTGAGTCGTTATTGAAAAAGCGCTCTATTTCAGAGCAAGAGTACGAAACAATCAATGCGAACTATCAATCAAGCAAAGCCAATGTAGCTGCAATTGAAGCCCAGCTTAGCGAGGCCAAATTAGCGCGCGGTAAAATAGGTGATGACAATTTAGCGCTTCGCCATGCCCAAAACCAGCTTGAGCAAGCGAAACTAAACCTGTCGTATACCACAGTGACAGCTGATACCGACGGTAAAACAGCCAACCTACAAGTAACACCGGGTACCTATGCAAATAAGGGCCAGCCGCTAATGGCGATTGTTGCTAATAAAGCTGATTTAGTGGCAGATTTTCGTGAAAAGTCTTTGGTTCATGTAGAAATTGGTAGCACTGCAAAAGTAAGCTTTGATGCGCTACCGGGCAAAGTGTTTACGGGCAAAATTATTAGCTTTGAAGCAGGTGTGAGTGATGGTCAGCTTAATGCAAACGGTTTGCTCAGTGCTACTGAAAGTAGTAATCGTTGGGTACGTGATGCACAGCGCCAACGTATTCATATTCAACTAGATGAGCACCAGATGTTAGCTAAATTTCCAAGTGGTGCGCGTGCAACTGTTCAGCTTTTGCCTGACTCAAGCATAGGCAGCTGGTTTGCGAGCATGCAAATTCGCTTCATCAGTGTTCTGCATTTCATTTACTAAGGCAGGGTAAGTTATGTCAGGATTGCAACTCGATGGTAATGGTTTGCGCCAAGCGCTTCGCATTGCCACGGGCTCAGCATTAGGGTTTGCACTGGCAAAATTGATGAACTGGCCTAATGGCATCTTTTTTACAGTTTACCCTATGTTATTGCTCGGCTTAGTACCCGTGCTTAACATGCATATTATTCGTCAGTTTTACGCAGGCGCGGTGTTTAGTGCACTGTTTGTACTAGTTGTGCAAGGTCTATTTGCACACCTGCCTGTTGTTATGACGATGATGAGCTTTATCGCATTTGCTTTTTTGTTTTATCAAATGAGCCGTGGCGCTAACTTTTTATTTGGTGCCACAACGGTGGTGAGTTTGTCTATTCAATTGCATTTTTCGACTTACACTGGTGGTGGGGTAAGTATTTATCCGTTGATCATTAGCAATGCCGTTGCTGTTGTGGTTACTGTGGTGTTCTCGATGCTAATGCATGGTTTATTTCCTGATGTTGCACCACGCCAAGGTCGGGTAATGCCAGAAAAAGCAAAAGAAAGTGTGCGCCACGAAGTATTACTTTGTTCAACCGTAGCAACCTTATCATTTGTTGTATTTCAGGTATTTGACTTACAAGATTCAATCTCAGCTCAAGCAGCGTCGGTACTGATTTTGTTTTCGTTATGCTGGAAAGCGGCAGGTATGGCTGCATGGCAACGTGCGATAGGCACATTGATTGGATGTAACTTAGCGTTAGTTGCACAGTTATTTTTGTATAACCATACCGATATTTTGATATTTCCGGCGTTAATTTTATGGATTTTGACTTTTATTTTTAGTCGTTATCACATTATTGCTGGCGGTATTCCGGGTGTTGGTTTTGGTATTATCACCACATTTGGCATTTTGTTTGGTCAATCATTAGGGCCGGGCCAAGATCTGGTATACAGCGCGTTATATCGATTTTCGTCGGTGTCAGTGGCAATTTTAGTAAGTCTTTGTGCGGTCTATGTAATGCATCACTTACTTAATCGTTTTGAAGTAACTCGTCACCATACATTTGACTAGTAAATCATTAAAAAAGAGAGCTAATTTGAGCTCTCTTTTTTCTGATTATTTTCAATAATAGTCGGTAACGATTTTAGTAGGTTTTCTTGTTTGTTAACGACGCTCTCTACACATGTTTTTGAAGCGACATCAGCGACCCATGCCCCCCATTGTGAACTACCTGGTTCTTCACCTGGTGTTGCCCACCATCTAGCTTTGTAAAGAATTTCATTGTAGCAAGTTTCACTTCCTTGCGGGTAAGCGCTTCCGGCTTGCCAAGAATCAACAGCGTGGCTGGTGATTGGCAGCGCTGACAGCGTTATCATTAACGACGCAACAATGTGTGTTTTGAGACCCATCAGCGGCTCCTTGCAAATAAGTGAGATAGTATGAATATTATAGTATTAGTGGAGTTAACCATCAATTAACTTTGTTAACACGTTACACTTCTTTACAGTTTTGTTTGCTTTTTGAGCGGTCTGTTAACAATAAAGTTATATATCGATGTTTTTCCTTAATGCTTTTGTTTGTCCCCTTTTTGTTTTGCTATCCATGCGTTTTCGCTGAGAACTTTTGGTGGGTTTTGTAGCCCTTCGCTTTTTTTGTACTTGAGTAGCACTGATGATCAATTCTTTTAATCGATTAAGTGCGTCTTCTTTATTTAATTCTTGAGTTCGATGTGTTTGCGACTTAATGACTATAACGCCTTCTTTGGTGATTCGAGAGTCATTTAAATTAAGTAAACGTTGTTTATAAAAGTCAGGTAGCTTAGAGCGTTTTATATCAAACCGTAAATGAATAGCACTGGCAACCTTATTGACATTTTGTCCGCCCGCACCCTGTGAGCGAATTGCGCTAAAGTCGAGCTCCCATTCATCGATAGTGACAGTATTAGAAATAATTAACATCAGGTTCAGTTAGCTGTGATAAAAATGCAAGTGTAACATTTGTAATTAGCTGAGTATAATTGCCCTTTGATTCATGCTAGTTGCGACAAATATGAACGAAAGGAGATCCACATGAAAGCCCTACTTTTTTCAATCAGTTTACTTGCAATGAGTTTTTCAAGTCTCGCTGAAGATATAACTGAGAACCAATTACAGCGTTACATTAAAGCATTACCTGCTGTAGTTAACTGGTCACAAAACCAGCCAGAACTGAATACTGTTGACCTAAGTGGTATGCTAGGAAGTGTAGATAGTTCGTCAGTTATGAATGCGTTAGGTCACATTAAAGAGCATGAGCTTTATACTGAGTTTGAAGCGTTAACCAAGCAATACGGGTTTACGCCAGAACAGTTAGTTACTGTTGGCTCAGAGGTATCAATGGCGTATTTAGAAAACCTTAAAGCGGGAATATCAGAAGAGAACAAGCAACGTGTAAATCAAGCAATGAGTGGTTTACAGAGCTTAACTGCATCATCATCAGATGCGGGGACTCGCTCAATGGTGGGTGCTTTAGAAGGTGTTAAAGCAAGTACTGCAACAGCGGATGTAAGCGAAAGTAACGTTAACTTAGTTAAGCAATACATGCCGCAGTTAAAAGAATTGTTTGCAATGTTGCAGTAACAGCACAATAAAATAAAGAAAGCGGCTAAGTAGCCGCTTTTTTTTGCTTACTCAAATACCATCGCGTTTTTTAATTGCTGCTTTTGTTCTGCAGTTGGTAAAAATCCAGTTTGTACAAATTCTTTAAGACTTGGGTGCCGCTCAAAGTAAAGAATATCAAGGGCAAAACGATTCATGCCATATAAGCCACGATGGATCATATTTGCCGAAAATATAAGTAAGTCACCCTTTTTGAGTGCTACACGTTTACCGCGAGTCAATGAGTCACTATTGCGAGCACCCTGCTGCTCTAATCTAACTGCTAACTCTTCATCTGAATCCCAATTTTTATGACTACCCGGTATTAGCTCTATGCCCAGTTCATCTTCAAAAGCAACGCGGCAATGCAATACTTCAGGGCCGCAAAGTGCTGCCTTTTGCGCTTCAAGCTCTAAGTGATATTGCATATCGCGATGCCAATAGTTTGCTTGTTTGGGGTTGTAAGGATTAAAGAATAATTGAGTATTCATAAACTGAGGAACAGCAACAATGCCTTTAACCTGTTCTAATAATGTATCGGCACAGATAAATTCAAAAAGAGTAAACTTTTCCTCAGTACTTAAACATGCAGCGCCAGTCAATCCTGAGCTATTAATCCCTTTGGATTGATAAAAGCCTTGGTTTTCTTGCAACCAATGATGATGAAATGTATCGAGAATAGGCCTTACTTTGCTAAACTCACTCTCTGTGTAAAGGGCCTTTACATGGTAATAGCCGTGTTCAGCAAAAAAGGTATTTTTCATTTTTTACCCTGCTAAAATTGTACGTATTTTACTAGCAAGCTCAGGCAATACTTGTTGCTCAAACCACGGATTTTTCTTCAGCCAGATATTATTGCGAGGGCTTGGGTGAGGCAGTGGCAAGTAATTTGGCCAATATTCACGCCACGATTTTACTAACTCAGTTAAGGGGAGCTGCTTAGTGTGAGGCAAATGATATGCCTGCGCGTATTTACCTAAGATAATCGTGAGCTCAATATTATTGAGCTGCGCTAAAAGTTTTTCGCGCCATGCTACAGCGCACTCTTTTCTTGGCGGTAAATCGCCAGACTTGCCTTTGCCTGGGTAGCAAAAGCCCATCGGTAAAATAGCAAAATTGCAGTCATCATAAAACTCATCGCTCGTTACACCAAGCCAAGAGCGAAGCCTTTGGCCACTTGCATCATCGAATGGTTTGCCACTTTCATGTACTTTAATCCCCGGGGCTTGACCGGCAATTAAAATGCGAGCTTGTGGGTTAAATTGAATAACAGGGCGTGCCCCAAGTGGTAAATGCGGTTCACAGATCACGCATTTACTAACTAGTTGTAATAACGATTGAGTACTCATCAGTTAGTAAAAATATGATCTATGCTTGTTTTGACCAAACAGCTAACTCATTACCACTTGGCTCTATGAAGTGAAAACGACAGCCTCCAGGAAAATCAAACAAGGGTTTAATAATCGTGCCACCATGTTTTTCTACCTGCGCTTGAGTGTCTTTAATATTATTTGAATAAAGCACTAGTAGCGCGCCACCATTACTGGTTAAGCTAGTTAATGGCGCTTGATAAAAACCGCCATCAAGACCCGCTGATCCAGCGCTAAAAGCCGTGTACTCAGGGCCATAATCGGTAAATTGCCATTTAAAAACCTGATGAAAAAATGCTTTTGTTGCAGCTAAATCTTTGGCGGCAAATTCAACATAATTTAAGCTATGGTGGTTCGACATAATCTGCTCCTATTTTAAACTATTCTCAAGCGCCATAGCGCAATGAACTGCTGTACTATCAAGTAATGGTATTGAGGTATCGGATTGTTGTACTAGTAATCCTATTTCTGTGCAGCCAAGAATAACCGCTTCTGCACCTTGCTGAGTTAGCTTATCAATAATAGTTAAATACTCAGCTTTGGATTCTGGCTTGATTATGCCTTTACATAGTTCATCATAAATGATGCGGTGCACTGTTTCACGCCCCTGTGCATCAGGGATTAACACGTCTATTGCGAATTTATCTGCTAAACGCTGTTTGTAAAAGTCTTGTTCCATAGTGAACTGGGTACCCAACAAAGCCACTTTTTTAAAGTTGTGTTGGATCAGGTTTTCACCAACTGCATCGGCGATGTGTAACAAAGGAATTGCAACGGCTGCTTGTACTTGCTCTGCTAGTTTATGCATTGTATTGGTACAAATTAATAAATAATCTGCGCCAGCAGCTTCAACTTGTTTGGCTGCTTTAATGAGTATCTCGGCCATTTGTGGCCAATCTTGTTGCTGTTGTAGCGCTGCTATGCTGGCAAAATCGAGACTGACAAGCACTATCTTTGCACTGTGCAGCCCCCCCAGTTTATTTTTAATGCCTTGATTTAAAAGCTGGTAGTAACTTTGTGTAGACTCCCAACTCATGCCTCCGATTAAGCCTATCGTTTTCATTGCAACTCCCTTTTTATTTACTTAACACCATATGATATTGCACAGAACAAAGCTAGCAGATCATTATTTTACTAACATAACGACTTAGTTGGTTTTGTTTCAGTATTTAATACGTGTATGCAAATGATAACTACTATCTTTTCTGTTTGCCGGCGATATAATACGGGTTTTTCTTCTTGTGTTATTTTCTAAGGGATTATCATGCATTCTCAATCATTAGATGCAATGGCAGGCAATCGCCCTAAAAATACAGCTAAAAAGCGCTCTGTGAGCCTCTCTTATCGTGTCGCTGTGTTTTTGCGTTTTGTTGCAGCCATCATGGGGGGTTACGCTTTTACCAGTGTACTTATTTCATTATTAGCTGTGTTACTACCTCTTAATAAACTCGACAGCGTGCTGTTGACCACGACTCTTTCGGTATTTTTTTACTGTTGCGTGTTTATTTGGGTGTTTGCCGTTAAGTCTTTAAAGACTGTTTGGATCACTATTTTACTAACTACTAGTGGGCAATTGCTGGCCCTTTCATTTATTAAGGGATGGCTATGAAAGAGAGTTTTTTCCGCTCCATGACATGGCTTCATACCTGGGTGGGCTTATTGGTATGCTGGTTATTATTCTTGATATTTTTTGCAGGCACTATCAGCTTTTTCAAAGATGAAATCACTATTTGGGCTGAGCCAGAAACGCATCATGTAAAGCACCAAGTGCAACGTGTTCAGTCTCAAGCCGAGCAAATTAATTATGTGTTTGCACAATTACAACATCAGGCACCTAATTCATTATCTTGGCGAATAAACTTACCTGAGCCGCGTAATCCTATTTTAAGCTATGGGTATGCTGAGCCTAAACAGCCAGGCCAGCGCCGAGCGCCTTTTAACTATACGCATTTAGACCCAAATACCTTAGAGCAATTGCCAGCGCCTCGCGATACAAAAGGAGGCAACTTTTTTTATCGCTTGCACTTTGATTTACATTACATAGACGTATTTACTGCACGTATAATTGTTTGTTTAGCCTCATTATTTATGCTGGTAGCACTGGTTACTGGCATCGTGATCCATAAGCGTATCTTTAAAGATATGTTTAGTTTTAGAGCAAATAAAGGTAGCCGTAGTTGGCTTGATGCACATAATGTTTCGTCAGTACTGGCACTACCATTTCATATTATGATTACTTATACGGGGATTATCACTCTCATATTTATGTTGTTCCCCTACCCTGCTGAAACTGTATATGAAGATGGCTTGAAGCAAATGTTTGAAGAAGCGTTACCCATCAACAAACGTGCAAAGCCTAGTGAAGAGCAGCGCCCCTTGATTGCAATTAACGACGTGTTAGATCAGATTTATACTAAGTCACCAAATGCCGACATTAGCTATGTGTTTGTAAGAAATGCCAATACAGCGACCTCGCAAATAGTGGTTTATTTAGCAACCGGTAAAGATGTTGTAGATAACGGACCGCGTTACTTATTCAATGGTGTAACAGGTGAACTAGAAGCAAGTTCTGGTGAGGATTGGAGCGCTTCAGCGCAGTTTTATGACTCAATGACCGCATTGCATAGTGGTCGCTTAGCTAAACCCTTGCTGCGTTGGTTGTATTTTTTCTGTGGCGTAGCTGGTTGTGCCATGATTGCTACAGGCTGCATTATGTGGGCAAAACGCCTTCGTGAGAGACAAAAATCTGACCAACAACCAAGTTTTGGCTTGAAGCTCGTTGAGACACTAAATTTGGCCACACTGATGGGCTTACCTTTTGCTACAGCAGCTTTCTTTATTGCTAACCGTTTATTGCCTTTAGAGTTAGCTGAGCGTGCCGATAAAGAAATACTCGTGTTTTTCTTAGCTTGGCTGGCGATGCTAATTATCGCTGTGAGCGGCCGAGAAAAACATCATTGGCGCTATAGTGCATGGCTTAATGCCATAGCTTGCTTTTTAGTGCCGGTGGTAAATGCACTGACGACTGATGGTAATTGGATCACGTATTTACTAACTAAACAGTGGGCTTTATTCGGTATCGATAGTGCGTTTATTTGTGCTGGGCTGCTGTTTTTACTACAAAGCAAAAAAATACCTAGCCATAAAACCGTGATAAATAAGGCTAAATCAAATAAAAACAGGCTGTTAAAGGAGCAACAAGGATGATGGAGTTACTGCAATTTAGTCTCTGCTTTTTGGGGTTTAATTGTTTTGCACTTGCAAAGTTCAATCATTTTCGTGATGTGTTTAAAAAGAAATTAACCGAAAAACAGCGGCATAGCTTTTTGATGAGTGGCTGGATCACTATTTTACTAAGTTTGCTGCTTAGTGTGCTTAATGATGGTGGTTATGGTGCTCTGCTGTTTTGTGGTTATATGGCATTAAGTGTAGTTATGCTCATGATTTTATACAGTTTTACCGTTTCTTGGGTGAAGTATGTCAGTGTATTAACTATGTCTGTTTTGCTGTTAAGTGGCTTTTCAGTGATGATTTTATAGTCTAGTTAGTAAAATGCTGATCTGATATCAACCGGCAATAATATTTTATTAATCGAAATGATATAAAAAAAATGGGTAGGCATTGCCTACCCAAGCAGGGGATTAAATTGGGGGATCACATGTTGCTTCAATTTAACGATGCATAGTTTGCATAATGTCCATTACAGTTGTGTTGCACATTCGTGATATTTCCAAGACAGTTGTAAAGCCCCTTTACAGGTTTTTATGGTCAACATAGATAAGCTCATCTGTTTTGAAGCCATACTGTTTAGCTGTATTTATAAAATCCTGCATTTGCTGTTCTGTAACTGTAGGTGTACGCGATAAAAACCATAAATAGTCTTTGTTGTAGCCTGTGATATAAGCGTATTGATAATCCTGTTTGTCTAATTCAAACACCACGTAAGAGCTGTAAAATGGCCCAAAAAATGATACTTCTAGGTGGCCTATGTCTTGCTGCTCTGCAAACTTCGCCTTTCCTTCTGCTTGCTGCCATGCTTTATCTTCAACGCTGTAACCTTTATTGATGACTTTTACAGTGCCATCAGGATTAATCGAGTATTGAGCAGTAATACCTTCTAAGCCTCTTTCAAAAGAGTGATCCAGACGTGCAATTTCGTACCAAGTTCCTGTGTATTTTTCTAGTTCAAAATTATCGACGGGTTTGATGTCATCCGGCACGCCAGTACAGGCCGAAATAATCGCAGTAATAAATATAACCCATAAAAGTTTTAATGATTTTTGCACGCTTATACTCCTTTTAAATAAACAAATTAATACGTTAATAGCGGTAATTAAGTTCAAGTGAGGTAAACTATGCCAGTCTAGAATAGTTATATTGAGAATACCATGAAGATTTGGGTTGATGCAGATGCCTGTCCCGTTGTTATCAAAGAGATACTTTTTCGCGCTGCTGAGCGTACGCAAACGTTTACCACATTGGTTGCGAATCACGCGATGCGAGTACCTCCTTGTAAGTTTATTAGCCGTTTACAAGTTTCTTCGGGTTTTGATATTGCTGACAACGAAATCGTTAAACGTATCGAGCCGAATGATTTGGTAATTACTGGTGATATTCCTCTAGCTGCTGAAGTTATTGAAAAAGGCGCACAAGCGCTTAACCCTCGCGGTGAATTATATACAACCGAAAATATTCGCTCCCGTTTGAATGTTCGCGACTTTATGGAAACAATGCGTTCGAGTGGCGTTGAAATGGCCGGTGGCCCGCCGCCATTAAGCCAAGCTGACCGTCAAAACTTTGCAAATAACCTAGATCGGATCCTAGCTAAAAAGCCATGAGTGAAGTTAATAGTGCATCACTACAGGGGTTTGGTGATGAGGCGTTTAAAGTCGCTGTTTATATTGAAAAGCGCCCGCCGATGCCTGCTTGGCAAAAGCTTGACCATTTGCATGCAATGCAACCCGGCCAGATAAACGAAATAAACCAAGCTTGTGGTAATGGTTGGCGTAAAGTTTTTAATGTATACAGCAAAGTACTGTTTGCCCTACCAAGCGAGTTTTATGATTTCGCTAAAAGGGCGCCTGATTGGCAAACTTTTCGTGATGAACAACTGCTGCAAGCACATAGCCAAACCACGTTACTGTTCAGCCCGCCGATATTAAACAAATCAAAGCAATTACACATCATTGCTGGTCGAACTTATGCTAAGCAGCTTATTAATAACGGACTTTTGCATTGCCAATTAACTTGGCTTGATGATGAGTTTGCAATTAGCAAGTCTAGTAAAGTGATTGTTTGCCCTTATTTTGACTATCGCCAATTGAGCAACATTAAAATTGCGCGCTTAAGTCAATTGGTCGCTGATGTTGTCTCTTAGCTGCTACTTTATTGCGTTATTGGGTTAGCAAACTAAGCTTAAAAAACCAAAACTTTAATAGTGCACTTAATGAAAATATTGGTTGTAGATGATATGCCCCTTATGCGTCACGTGTTGATAAACATGTTACGTAGGCTTGATTATAATGACATAACTGAGGCAACGGATGGTGCACAAGCATTTGACTTACTAGAGAAGCAAACCTTTGATCTAGTAATCACTGATTTGCATATGCCTAAAATGGATGGCAGATGTTTGCTGAACCATATCAGAGAAACGCCCACGCTTGCTAACTTGCCAGTACTAATGGTGACATGCGAAGACAGTAAGCAAACCGTCAATGAGATGATTACCGCAAGAGTTAACGGCTTTATTATTAAACCTTTTTGTTTAAATACATTGCAAAAGCAGCTGAGCCGAATTGTTAAACCTGATTAATGAGTTAAGAGCGATGTATAAGCATTTAACACTATTTAGTTTATTCACAGTCAGCACTGCAGTGGCTAGCACGGAACAACTGACTTTATATACCGAAGTGTTTCCTCCTTATAACTTTATGCAGCACAACCAACTCACTGGTATTAACACCAAAATCATGGAATCTTTGTGCGAAAAAGCCAAGCTAAATTGTACGTTCAATGTATTGCCTTGGAAGCGAGGCATGTCACTGACAATGAGCCAACCGCATACAGGAATATATTCAACATCGCGTACCGCAAAACGAGAGAAACAATTTTATTGGGTTGGGCCACTGGTGTCAGGGCACTCATGTTTATATCGTTTAAATGAGCGCAACGACATTAAAGTAAGTAGTACAAAGTCGTTGCAAAACTATACTATTGGCGTATCGCGTGGTGATGTTTATCAAACAGTTCTTGCTGATTTTAATCTTACTGAGGGCCAACAGTTTTTAACCTATTCAAAAAAGTTTGAAGAGCTAAAGATGTTTAAGCAGGGTAAGCATGACTTGCTGATTGGCTCGTCACTCACCCTAACATCGCAACTGATGAATGTAGGTATGAGTCCTCAGCAAGTGACCCCGGTATTTGAGCTAAAGCACCCTGCTTTAGTGGGTAATTATTTAGCGCTTAACAAAAACACATCGCCCGAGGTAGTTACCGCGCTGCAAAAGGCGCTTGATAGCATGAAGCAAGAAAACCAAATTGCGGCGATTATTGATCAGTTTGTCGCTGGGAACATAAACTCAACTGGTGAAACTTCACCAGTTGCAGAGCAATGTCTGAATGGTTCTGCTATTTACTAATTTGGCTTTGTTTTAGGTAAATTAGCTGCGGTTTTGGTATTTTTTGAAGTCAATCGTGTTTTCTCGCGCTCGATCGCAAAGCCATTGCCTGATCTTTAATTGCTTTTTATAGTGGTAAAAAAAAGGGCAAAAACTATGAAACCAACTCCACTTATTAAAAGTTTAGTACTAGCAGTATGCTTAGGTACAACAGGCGCTTCTCAAGCTTACGATCGCATCACCGGCCATAACTTTGCCAGTCGTTCTGAGGTCATCGCGCAATCAGGTATGGTTGCAACCTCACAGCCATTAGCTACGCAAGTGGGCTTACAGGTATTAAAAGACGGTGGTAACGCTATTGATGCAGCCATTGCGGCAAATGCAGTGCTTGGCCTTGTTGAACCGACTGGCTGTGGAATTGGTGGCGATTTATTTGCCATTGTTTGGGATAACAAAACTAAGCAACTATATGGTTTAAATGCTTCTGGCCGCTCACCACAAAGCTTGTCTTTTGACACTTTAAAAGCGCAGGGTGACTACATTCCTGCTTATGGACCCTTGCCTGTGTCGGTACCCGGTGCTGTAGATGGCTGGTTTGAGTTACATAAAAAGTTTGGCAAAACGCCAATGAAAAAGCTACTCCAACCTGCTATCGATTATGCTGAAAATGGCTTCCCTGTGTCTGAGTTGATTGCCTATTACATGCAAAAAAGTGTGGCTGCACGAGGTAAATACCCAGGTTTTAAAGATGTTTATATGCCTGATGGGGCAATGCCAGAAAAGGGTGACATTTTTAAGAACCTGGCCCTTGCAAACACCTATCGTAAAATTGCCAAAGGCGGCCGCGATGCCTTTTACAAAGGCGAGATTGCTAAAGAAATTGGTCGCTATATGAAAGAAAACGGCGGCTACTTATCGTATGAAGATTTAGCTGCGCACTATAGTGAATGGGTTAAGCCTGTGAGCGCCGATTATAGAGGGTATACGCTTTGGGAATTGCCACCAAATGGCCAAGGTATTGCCGCACAGCAAATTCTCAATATTCTTGAGGGTTACGATATCAAAGCAATGGGCTTTGATAGTCCTGAATACGTTCACACCTTTGTTGAGGCGAAAAAGCTCGCGTTTGCAGATCGTGCAAAGTACTACGCCGATCCAGCGTTTAACACCATTCCCGTGCAAACACTTATTTCGCAGCAATATGCTGACCAAAGACGCAAACTGATAGACCCTAATAAAGCCGCAAAACGCGACCATGCAGGCCCAGTAGAAGGCGATACCATTTATATGACGACTGCCGATAAAGACGGCAACATGGTTTCGCTTATTCAAAGTAATTACCGTGGCATGGGCTCAGGTATGACACCGGCAAAATTAGGCTTTGTATTGCAAAACCGTGGCGAAATGTTCGCGCTTAAAAAAGGCCACATGAACCAATATGAGCCAGGCAAACGACCATTTCATACAATCATTCCTGCATTTGTCACCAAAGATGGTAAGCCATATATGAGTTATGGCGTAATGGGCGGTGCGACACAGCCACAAATGCATGCTCAAATACTTATCAACATGATCGATTTTGGTATGAACCTGCAAGAAGCCGGTGATGCACCGCGTATTCTGCACACAGGTTCATCGCAGCCGACAGGTGAGATCATGGAAGACGGTGGTTTTGTTAGCTTAGAGTCAGGTTTTTCGATGGAAACCCGCCGTGAGTTAATGAAAAAAGGCCACACCTTACAAGACGCGGTTGGCCCATATGGTGGTTATCAAGCAATATTGAAAGACCCAAAAACCGGCGTTTATTACGGCGCATCAGAAACCCGTAAAGACGGACAGGCCGCGGGGTATTAGGCTTGGGAGCTAACTCCCAACCACATACCCTGTAAAACCAAGCACTTTAAAATACTGTTTTGGAGTGCTGAAGCGGGTTTCATTCATTAACTCTGAAAAACGAATGCGGTCTAATGGGTAAAACTCGTGCTCTAGGTTGTGGCGCATGCGTTCTACGCCGACTTCGGTTAAACCTAACTGTGTACACAGCTGTAGTTGAGATTCGCGCTCAAAAGTGGTTTCTGGGCGCATTAAATCGGCAATGTATAAGTTGCTCGATTTTTTAAGTTTGCTGTGAATCGCTTTTAATAGCGCTTTTTTATCGCCGTTATCTTCAACAAAATGCATGACCAGTAAACACAGTGCGGCGTCACATTGAGTGTCGATGTCGTTGATATCACCGCAGTGTACTGTTACGCGGTCGCTGATGTTGTGCTGGCCAAACTGTTGCTCGGCAATATCGAGCATGTCTTGTGAAATATCTTGAGCAATAAACTGCCAGCTTGGTTTTAGCGCCGCTAATTCGATGATTTCTTTACCTGTTCCGGCACCAACAACTAAAATGCGCGCATCATCGCTCAGCGTGGTTGCTAATTGGGCGGCGGTTGCTTGATGTAATAACTCATAACCTGGAACTAGGCGCAAAATGCGTTCGTCGTAGTGACTTGCTTCTTCGTGATTAAAAGTTGGCATGCTAATCCTTTAAATAACTGAGATGGTCGAATAACCACCTGGTTTTTTCGCCACATGCACTTGGGTGGCAACGCGTTCGGTCATTTCAGATACGTGAGAAATAACCCCGACTTTGCGGCCTTGTGCTTGCAGAGAATCAAGAGCATCCATCGCGATGCTTAACGTTTCACTGTCCAACGTACCAAACCCTTCGTCGATAAACAAAGAGTTTATTTGTACTTTATTCGACGACAACGAGGCAAGCCCTAGTGCCAGTGCTAACGACACTAAAAATGACTCACCACCCGATAATGTATTAACAGAGCGCTGCTCATCGGCCATGTCTTTATCGATAATTGCGATATCGAGCGTTTGCCCTATTGCTGTTAATTTGTAGCGTTTATTTAGGGTTTGTAAGTGACTATTCGCGTAATGTAGCAGTATTTTTAAGGTTTGTGTTTGCGCTAAGTTACGCATGGTTTTACCGCTGGCATCCCCTAGCACCTTATTGAGTAGATGCCAGTGCTCATAGCTTTTTTGCTGATCAACCAATTGCTTTTGTTTATCTTCAAGCGCTTGGCTATTTTGTTGATGGGTTTTAAGCTCCGTCGCAACTTGCAATAATGCGTTATTTGTTTGCACTTGTTGCTCTGTGGCTTGATTAAGCTGTATTTGCAGCTCATCTTCATCGAGAGCTGGCTTATCTTTTTGATGCTGATCCAAAGCCTGCTGTCGTTGTTTTAAAAGAGCCTCAGCATCTTTTAAGTTACTCTCGGCGGTGTGATAATCAGCCAAAGTTTGTTTGATTTCAGCAGGGCTTATCGTTAATAGCTGACTAACGGTTTGCTCATCTAAGCTTGGGTGCTGCGCTTTAAAATCGTTAAACCAAAGACTAAAGCGCTCATTAAGTGCTGCTTGCTCAGCGGTGAGTTCTTTTTCACGCTCATCAAGGTTAGCTATTTGAATGGCTTGTTCGTCACGCGCCTTCACCGCATTATTATGGTTTGTCTGGGCAAGTTGCAGTGCTTGCTGCGCTGAGTCTATCGCTTTTTCAAGCTCTGCAATAAACTCATCTACCGAAATCGCTGCGTTACTCAATAAGCCCTCGCGCTTTGATTGTATCTGCGTTAATTCGTTTTGAGTTTGGCTTAGTTGCTCGTTGTACTGAGTTAAAGAGGTATGTGCTTCGTTAAGCTGTGGCGTTACATGCGCAAGATGCTGCTCAATGGCTTTTAAGTTCGTTTTAAGTTCATCCGCAGTTTGCAGCGAAGTTTGATAAGCCTCAACGTGCTCAGCAATGTTCTCTAAAGAAGTGTTTTGTGTATTGAGTGCCTGCCACCAAGGTGCACTGGTGAACTGTTGATTCAGTGTCGTATAAAGCTGCTGATGCTCATCATTGAGCTCATTTAAACGTGTTTGCAGATTATTTAGTTGTTGCTGCAACTCGTTTAACTGCTGCTCTTTGCTATGAAGCGCTTGTCCTTGTTGATTGTACTCAGCTTGCTTAGCCGCAAGCGTGTTTTGCAACTGCTGTTGCTGCTCAAGGGTTTTGTAATATTGCTGTTTTTGCAGGCTGAGCTGTTGCTGACGCTCGTTCAACTGATCTTCGGTTAAATCATTTAGCTCAGTACGATTAGCCGCCATGGTTTCTTTGAGGTTCTGTTGTTGAGCGCTCAGTTCTGAGATTTGCCCTGTTAACAAGCTTATCTGTTGGCTGCATGCCGCCAGCTCATTACTTTTAGCTTGCTGTAATGCTTGCTGAGCTTTTAAGTGCTGTTTGGCGTTAGTTAGTTGGTTGGTAAAGTCGTTAATAAGTTGACTAAATTGCTCGTTTACCATTTCTTCATGCATAAACGGGTGCTCTTTTGAGCCACATACCGCGCACGGCTCCCCAGCTTTTAAAGTGGCACGTAACTGGCTGACCCCTTCACTGGCTCTTAACTGCACTTGCTGTAAGTTTTGCTCACAAAGCGAAACCTGCTGCTGTGCTTGCTCTGCACCTTGCTGCGCATCTTTCAATGCCGTTTGTAGTTGCTGCTCAGTTTGGCTTAATGTATTTAGCTGGGTTTGCCAATTTTTTAACTGCTGCTGATTAGTTTGCCATACTTGGCGCTTTTCAATCAGGTGCTTAATCGCATCAAGTCTAGCGTCGATATCGGCCATTGATTGAGTATTTAAACTCGATTTAAAGGCGGCATCTTGCTCGTTTAAGCGCTTAATTTCTTGCTCAAGGGCTTGGTATTGAGTTTTAAACTGCTGCGCGGCTGCTTGCTGCTCATCAATTTTAGGCTGAAGAGCTTTTACATTTTGCTGTGATTGGCTAATTGTATGCTGTTGCTGGCTAAAGCGGCTTAACTCACTTTTATAGAATGACCAGTCTTTTGCTAATGGTTGCCATTGTGCATGTGTTTCTAAATAGCTATTTATTTGTGCTTGTTGCTCTAGCTGTTTTTGCTGCTCTGCTTTATGGCTATTAAGTGTATTACTCAGCTCTTGATGATGGTGCTTTGCTTTCTCTGCTTGTAATTTTTGCGCCGCTGTTTGCTGGTTTAATAAAGCAAGTTGCTTATCTAGCTCACGGGCCTGACTGATAATAGGTTGCGCGTCTTTTTGTGCTTGCTTAGCTTGGTTTAGTTGTGCGGTTTGCTTTTCAAGGGTTTGCTCAGCGTCTTTGATCAGCGTTTTATGATCAACGTTTAAAAGCTGCTTACGGTTTTTAATTAGTTGCTCATGTTGAACGCTAAGAGTCGCCACACGTTCGCGGTTATCTTTTATTTCTAGGCATTGCTGAGCTTGTTTCGCTTCAGTGGCTTTTTCAGCAAGCGCGTGCATTTGTTGCTGTAACTCTTGCTTGGCTTGCTCAGCTTGGTTTAGTTGTTGCTTCTGCTGAGATGCTTGTTTGTACCACGCTTGGTACTGTTCAAATTGTTTTATTTGTTTTTGCAACTCAGTGAGCTTAGCTTCAAGAGCCGTTTGCTCTGCTTGTTTAGTTTTGACTTCTTCAGGGCTTAAAACCTGATAGTTGCTTAAACTTAGCTTTAACTGCTCTAAAGCTTGCAGCTGTTCACGATGGCGCTCAAAAATTCGCTGACCAATACGGCTGAATTTATCGGTGCCTGTTAAGCATTCAAGTAGTTGCGCACGCTCATCCCCAGTTGCTTTTAAAAAAGCGGCAAATTCATGCTGTGCAAGCAGTACTGCTCGTGAGAACTGCTCAAAGCTCAAGCCGATAATACGCTCGATTTCTTTACCAGCAGCACTCCTATCAGCAATTAGGGTTTCATCAGGTAATGAGTACAGGCTATGTTGTGCGGGTTGTAATTTGCCATCGGCTTTATTACGCGCTCGGCTAAAGCTTAATCTTGCGCGATATGATTGTTTGTCTTGGCCAATAAAGTCGACTTCGGCAAAGCCCTGCCCTGCCCCGCGGCGTAATAAATTACGCGAGTCATTGAGTTTGATATTGTCGCCGTTAAAGTCAATTTTATTGCCTGTATCACCACGTAATCTTGCTGTTTTGTTATAAAGCGCTAAGCAAATGGCATCGAGTAAAGTACTTTTACCCGCCCCGGTATCACCCGTGATGGCAAACAACCCCGCTTCTTTTAAAGGCGAAGCGCTAAAGTCGACTTCGGCGTCTAAGATAGAGGCTAGTTGATGAACACGAATCGCTAAAATTTTCATAGTAGGTCCTCCGCATTCAATTCATCGATTACTTGGCTTAATAAGCTTTCTAGCTCTTTTGGCACAGCCTGCCCTGCCATATCTTTATTATTTGCGAATGCCTGCTCTAAAAGTGAGTGTGGGTTCAGCGCTTCAATTTGTGAGACATCTTCAAATAGGGTTTGTTCATCGTCTTGCTGGCTGCTCTGTTGACGAACCCTTTCAATGCCACAGAACTTAACTTGCTTACCTTCAAGGGCTTGTTCTATTTGTTCTCTGAAAGTGGTGTCAGTGTCATGGGCGCTCAATTTAACCCGCAGGTATGGCGCTAAATCTTCATCTGTTAAATCGAGTTGTTTTATAAGCTCACATAATTCGTTTAGTGGCACACAGTCTTTTTCTGGCAACAACATGACTTTACAAAAGCTAGGAATGTAAAGGGGGTTTACAGTAGTACCTGAGTCACTAAGCTCAACTATCACAACTTGATGCTGATAGCGTCTTTCAGAAAATGACATCGGCATTGGCGTGCCACTGTAGCGAATGGTGTCTTTCTTGGCGACGGTTTGTGCTTTATGAAGATGTCCTAGCGCGACATAATCAGGTTGATCTGTAAATATGCTAGCCGATATTGCATCTTCGCCACCTATAACTAAATTGCGTTCAGAATCTGATGAGATGTCTCCACCTTTTGCATGTAAGTGGCCCATCGCAATTAATGGCGCATTTGGTAATTCACTTGCGGCTTGTAATGCATCTTTGTAGGCAAGAGCAACGGCTTGGTTGTAACTTAACGGTTGCTCTTGTTGGCGGTTATAGCTGCTTAAATCACTGCTACGTAAAAATGGCATGGCAACAACATTCGCATCGCCGCTTTTGGTGCTGATTGGCAGTACTACTTCATGAGGGGCGTTACTATCAAAGCGGCCAACAACATGGGTATCAAACTGAGCTAATAAAGGTTTTGCTGCCATTATTCGATTTGCTGAGTCGTGGTTACCAGCAATAATGACTATGTGTAAGTCAGGGCAATGCTGCTTGGTGGTTTTAATAAATTGGTAGAGTTGGTTTTCTGCGCTGGCAGGTGGTGTTGCCGTATGATAAATGTCACCCGCAACTAGCAGTAAGTCGATCTGTTCTGACACAAGCGTATCGGTTAACCAAGCTAAAAACGCTTGATGTTCATCGAATCGGGAGTGCTCGTAGAATTGTTGGCCTAAATGCCAATCAGATGTATGAAGGACTTTCATTTAACGCTCTTATTATTTATTAAGAGCGTCAATATACCTAAGCTGAGCCAAGATGCCCAGCCTGGCTTGCTAACTTAAGCTATACAAGGCAAATACAACCATAGGTAACGCCAGTAGAGCCATAATTAATGGTACTTTAAGCGCTTTAGTTTGCTTTGCTTGTAATATTTTAAGTGCATTACTTTCATTACAAGCTGCTACTTTATCAATATAAAAATACCCTGAATCTAGGTACTGTTTACAATTTTGTTCGTCCGCTGGAATTGCAATTAGTTCTTGTTGTTTTTTTAGGATATAAAAATCCATACGCTCACCGAATTCTATGCTGATTACCAAAACATTTTGAGGCGCAATTACGAACTACGCAGACCCCAAAATCAAAAAAGTGGGCGATTTTAAATATAAATGGCAGTAAATTTCAATAGAAAATGCCATAAAATTTAATTTATTGCGAAAATAAATATAACAAAGGATAAAATTATGAAGGCAGTTGGGTAAATCAGCCATTTTTTTGGCCTTTTTATCACCGGGTTTGTGCGCGATAATGCATCTGACTCATCACAGGCGGCAATCACTTCTACAAATTCAAAACCACGATTTTCGTACTCGTTAAGAATTGCTTCTTGAGCTGGAATGGCTGCTAAACGAGAGTCTTTCTTTACAATATAAAACTTCATCTAATCACCCTTCATTTTTAAGCTTATGTGCAAAATTTGACGGTATCTTTATTACACTTCAGTCACACTATTTTATGCATTTAACAGACCATTTAATCTTTCTTTAGATAGTTAAACTAGTTAAACAAAAACCTTTATATTTAACATTAATACTTTGGCATGAATTTGTGCTGAACTAAAATTGAGCAAGTGTAATGTAAACCCCCTTTACACTTGTACTTAAAAGGCTATTTGGCAGGACAAAAATAAATAGTTTTAAAAGTATGAATACTACCTGAAAAATACTGCACTTTATCGTTATTTTATTGCAACTTTGTTAGCAGTTTGAGAAGGTACGCTCACGCAAAATTTACAGGATTAACAATGAAAAAAGCAGTTCTAACGCTGAGTGCTTTGGTATTGCCTTTAGCTGTATCGTCTACGGTTATGGCATCATCAGTTGAGCAAACAAAAGGTTCATTTGTTGACAAGTTTCGTCAACTGGATGAAGCACTCCCGACTCCCAATGTTTATCGTAGTGCCGCTGGAGCACCTGCAGAAAATTACTGGCAGCAACAAGTTAACTACGACATCGACGTAAAGCTTGATGAGAAAAAACGTCGTTTAACGGCAAGTCAGAAAATTGAGTACAAAAATAATTCACCTCATACATTAAAGTATCTTTGGTTACAGTTAGACCAAAATATCTTTAAATCTGACTCAATTGCAGAAATGACATCAACCTTCAATGGTAAAACGCTGCAAGGTGACCCTCAGCCAAAAGCGACAAAACTGAGCTTAGGTCAGTTACGTCGTCAGCAGTTTATGGCTGACAATGAGCTGGGCTATCAAATCGCCAATGTTAAAGACGAAGACGGAAAAGAGCTTAAAGTAACTGTGGTTGATACCTTAATGCGTATTGATCTAAATGAGCCACTTAAACCGGGTAAAGACGTTGAGTTCAGCATGGACTTCGCCTTTAACATTGTTGAAGAAGATGCCGTGGGTGCTCGTTCGGGTTATGAGCACTTTGAAGAAGATGGTAACGATATCTTTTTGCTAGCACAGTGGTTCCCGCGTCTTGCTGCATACACAGACTACGAAGCATGGACAAACAAAGCATTCTTAGGAAGTGGTGAGTTTACGCTTGAATTTGGTAACTACGATGTAGAGATCACCGTGCCAGCTGATCACATTGTATCGGCAACCGGTAAACTTGATAATGCTCGTAATGTACTGACTAGCACGCAGCGTAAACGTTTAGAAGAAGCTGAAAACGCTAAACGACCTGTTTTCATCGTGACTGAAGAAGAAGCGCTAGAAAACGAAAAAGAAGGCACTGATAAAACGAAAACATGGCATTTCAAAGCTGAAAATGTTCGTGACTTTGCATGGGCTTCTTCACGTAAATTTATGTGGGATGCTAAAGGCTATCATCAAGGTGGTAACGATCAGCCGTTAGTGATGGCGATGTCTTTCTACCCGAAAGAAGGTGGCGACCTTTGGAAGAAGTATTCAACTGAAGCTGTCGTTCATACAATGGAAGTGTATTCGCGCTTCTCATTTGATTACCCTTACCCTGTTGCTCAGTCTGTAAATGGCCCTGTAGGTGGTATGGAGTACCCAATGATCACCTTTAATGGTCCGCGAACTGACCTACAAGACGATGGTACTCGTACATACTCACAAGCTGAAAAGCGCTTCTTAATTGGCGTTGTAATCCACGAAGTTGGTCATATTTACTTCCCTATGGTCGTTAACTCTGATGAACGTCAGTGGACGTGGATGGATGAAGGTTTAAATAGTTTCTTAGATGGAGTTGCAGGTCGTGAATGGGACCACACAATCCCGTGGGGAGTTGAGCCTCGCGATATCGTTGAGTATATGAAGTCAGAAAACCAAGTACCGGTGATGACTCAGTCAGACAGCGTATTGCGTTTAGGCCCAAATGCTTACACTAAGCCTGCGGCGGCACTTAACATTTTACGTGAAGTGATCCTTGGCCGTGAGTTATTCGACTTTGCATTTAAAGAATATGCACAGCGTTGGAAGTACAAACGCCCTACTCCGGCTGATTTTTTCCGTACTATGGAAGAAGCGTCTGGTGTTGATTTAGATTGGTTCTGGCGTGGCTGGTTCTACACCACAGATCACGTTGATATCTCGCTAGATAAAGTTTACCAACTACGTCTAGATACGAAAAACCCAGATATCGACTTTAATCGTTTACGCGATATCGAAGCTGATAAGCCAATGCCGTTATTCGTAAAACGTAATAAAGAAGAAGGTAAAAAACTGTGGGTTGAAGAAAACCCAGATGTAACTGACTTCTATGACGAAAATGACCGCTTCACGGTAACTAATAAAGAGCGTAACGCGTATAACAAATTCCTAAAAGGCTTAGAACCTTGGGAACGTAAAACGTTTGAGCGTGCAATCAAAGAAGATAAAAACTACTACGTACTTGAGTTCTCAAATTTAGGTGGTTTAGTAATGCCTATCTTATTAGAGCTTACTTATGAAGATGGTACGAAAGAAGAGCAGTACATTCCTGCTGAAATCTGGCGTCGTAATCACAAGCATGTTCAAAAGCTCATTGTCACAGACAAGGGTAAAAATCTAGTGTCTGTCACAGTTGACCCGCGTTGGGAAACTGCGGATGTTGATGTAGAAAACAATAACTATCCGCGTCGTATTATTCCATCACGTATCGAAGTTTATAAACGTGAGAAGAGTAAAGCGAAAGTTAGCCGCGATATCATGCAAGATATTAAAACTGAGCTGAAAAAAGACGACGAAAAAGATGCTGAGGAGCAACAATAATGCGCTTAATCGCCATTATTTTTGCTTTATTAATGAGTGCGCCAACTATGGCGCACCAGTTAAAAGCGTCTGTAACAACGGTACTTTTTAATAAACGCACTAATAATATTGAGCTAATGCATCGCTTTTATTTACACGATACTGAGCATGCGGTAGAGCACTTATTTGACGGTCATGCTGATATTTTAAGTAATAAAGACGACCAAAAGCGTTTTGCTGATTATGTTGAGTCACATATTGCCCTACAAACTTTAGATGGTAAGCCGCTAGAGCTCAAAGATGTGGGTGCGCAAGTTGATGGTAAATTCTTTTGGGTTTATCAAGAAGTCACGATCCCTGAGGGAATTCATGGTATTCGAATGAGCAACGGAGCATTACGTGACCTGTGGCCAGCACAAGTTAATATGGTAAACATTGAAGGCAAAGGTAAAGTTAAAACTCTTACGTTTAGTCAAGATGACACTTGGCTTGAGGCAAGGTTTGAGCCTGTTGAACCATAATTTTCTTATACTAAAGGATTAAAAAAGTTACTTTTTTAATCCTTTGATCCTTTAATTAACTGATTTCGTAAACTATCTTATTAATGGGCACCAAAACTTTCCCAATTCTCATATACAGGGATTTATATGACTATCCATGACAACAATATACGCGGTGTAATCTTCGACTTAGATGGTACCTTGGTTTCTTCTGAACTTGATTTTTCATTAATCAAAGCGCAGGTTGGCTGTCCTGTAGAAAAAGACTTACTCGCTTATATCGCTTCTTTACCTTCACCTTATATGCGTGAAGAAGCGATGAACATAGTACATCAGCATGAATTGTTAGATGCCCAGCACTCACATTTACTTCCTGGTGTTGCAGATGCCATCACACGGTTAAAAGAAAACAATATCCCAATGGCAATTGTTACTCGAAACTATGACCGTGCTGCTGCCATTAAATTAAAGAATAACCCTTTACCTATAGAAACAGTGTTAACTCGCTCTGATGCGCCTGCTAAGCCCGATCCAAGCGCCTTGAATGCTATTGCGACATTATGGGAGCTTGATCAGTCTGAGCTACTTTATGTTGGTGATTACTTATTTGATATTCAAGCTGCCCATAATGCAAATATGCGCGCTTGTTTGTACGCTCCGGATGAAATTCCTGAATACGCAAATCAGGCTGACTACGTACTGCATCATTTTTCAGACTTACCTAAATTGGTTGGGTCATTTCAAGAAAATAAGATGTTATGTTAAATAGCCTTGTTTTTTATTTTTCCTGAGATTTATTGTTAGTTTTTTATTTTTCAAAATGCCCTAGTACTAGCCCAAGCGTTCATGAGTTGCTAAAATATCGGCAATTATCAAATGTATTCATAGAGGCATAAGATGGGCAGAGCATTTGAAGTCCGCAAAAACGCCATGGCTAAAACAGCCAATGCAAAAACTAAAGTAAATTCTAAGTACGGTAAAGAAATCTACGTTGTTGCTAAAAATGGCGAACCTGATCCAGAAGTTAACCAAGCGCTAAAGCGTATTATTGAGCGTGCGAAACGAGACCAAGTTCCAGCACACGTAATCGATAACGCAATTAAAAAAGCGGCCGGTGGGGCAGGGGAAGACTATTCTCCAGCACGTTATGAAGGCTACGGCCCTGGTAACTGTATGGTTATTGTTGACTGTTTAACTGATAACCCTAACCGTACTATCAAAGATGTACGTTTACCGTTTACAAAAACAGATTCAAAAATTGGTACACCGGGTTGTGTAGCGCATATGTTCGACCACTTGGCTGTTTTAGGCTTTGCCGGTGATGACGACGAAGTGGTACTAGAAGCGCTAATGATGGCTGATGTAGACGTAACGGATGTAGAAGTAGAAGATGGTAAAGTGTCAGTATTCGCTCCTCACACAGAGTACTACAAAGCAAAAACAGCCCTTGAAGAAGCATTTGAAGGTATTAACTTTGAAGTAGACGAGATCACGTTTGTTCCACAAGTTCATACAGACATCACAGATCCAGATGATATCGCAAACTTTGAAAAGTTTATTTCTATGCTTGATGACTGTGATGACGTGCAAAACGTTTATCACAATGCGATTGTCAAAAACTAATTTGTAAAAAATTAGTACGTATTAGTACGTATTAGTACGTATTAGTACGTAAAAAGGGGCATTTGGTAACAAATGCCCCTTTTTTAATAGATTTTTATTATGCCATGAATGATGAGTATTCACTGTCGTTATGAGTTCAATTGATATTAGTCAAAAAAAAAGCAGCCCTTAGGCTGCTATGAACGACACATGAAACTCGAAGGAGAGTTGTGTAGTGGCTAATTTAACGACTTATATTTTATACGGAACGCATGCAATAATGGTTCAGTATATCCACTAGGTTGTTTAACTCCCTCTAAAACAAGGGCTAACGCTGCTTGATAAGCAACGCTTTGCGCTAAGGTTTCGGCTGAATCAGCCATATTTTTGTAAGCAGGATCACCTTCATTTTGGCCATCAACGACTTTCGCCATGCGTGCCATGGTTTTTCTAATTTGCTCTTCAGAACAAACACCATGATACAGCCAGTTGGCCATGTGTTGGCTTGAAATACGCAGTGTGGCACGGTCTTCCATTAAGCCAACATGGTTGATGTCTGGTACTTTTGAGCAGCCAATACCTTGGTCAATCCAACGCACAACATAACCTAAAATACCCTGTGCATTGTTATCAAGTTCGGCTTGAATATCTTCTTTGCTTAAGCTGCTGGCATCTTTCATAAGCGGTGGAGTGAGTAAGCTGGTAAGGCTTGCTTCTTTACGGTCCATAAGCGCTTTTTGACAAGCAAATACATCAATATCGTGATAATGCATTGCATGCAGCGTTGCAGCAGTAGGAGAGGGCACCCACGCGGTATTTGCACCACTTTTCGGGTGACCACTTTTTTGTTCCATCATTAACGCCATTTTATCTGGCATTGGCCACATACCTTTACCAATCTGTGCTTTACCACTGAGACCTGTAGCTAAGCCAATATCAACGTTGCGATCTTCGTATGCGCTGATCCAAGGCTCAAGTTTAATTGCGCCTTTTGGCAATACCACACCTGCTTGCATTGAAGTATGAATTTCGTCACCAGTACGGTCTAAGAAACCGGTATTGATGAATACAACACGGTTTTTAGCCTCGAAAATACAGGCTTTTAAGTTAGCTGAAGTGCGGCGTTCTTCATCCATAATACCCATTTTAATGGTGTTTGCAGGCAAGCCTAGCAACTGCTCAACGCGGGTAAATAGGGTATTAGTGAATGCCACTTCTTCCGGGCCATGCATTTTTGGTTTAACAATGTTAATGCTATTAGCCGTTGAATTTTTAAGGGTGCTTGTGCCTTTTAAATCATGAAGCGCTGCGGTGCTGGTGATAATGGCATCCATAATGCCTTCATACACGTCATTGCCTTCACTATCTTGGATAGCTGGATTTGTCATTAAATGCCCAACGTTACGCACAAACATCATGCTACGGCCTTTAAGCGTGATTGTTTCGCCATTTACACCTTGATATTGGCGGTCTTGTGCTAAACGGCGCTCAATGGTTTTGCCATCTTTGTTAAATGCTTCTACTAGGTTTCCTTGCATTAAACCAAGCCAGTTTTGATAGACGTTTACTTTGTCTTCGGCATCAACCGCAGCAACGGAATCTTCACAGTCCATAATCGTTGTCAGGGCTGCTTCAAGTAGTACATCTTTTAGGCCTGCTTTATCTGCTTGGCCTATTGGGTGATGGTGATCGATTTGTAGCTCTATATGTAAGCCATTATTTTTCAATAAGATAGCACTAGGATTTTGCGCTTCACCTTGGTAGCCAATAAGTTGTTCAGGGTTAGCTAGGCGAACCTGACTGCTGTCACGTAATGTGATTAAAAGCTCATTATTTACCACTGCATAGCTGGTACTTTCGATGTGTGAGCCATTTGCTAAAGGTAATGCTTTATCGAGGAACTGGCGGGCATAAGCCATTACTTTAAAACCACGTACTGGGTTGTATGTAGAGCCTTTTTCGGCGCCGTCATCTTCACTTAATACATCAGTGCCGTACAGCGCATCATATAATGAGCCCCAGCGAGCATTCGCTGCATTTAAGGCAAAGCGTGCATTGCTCACTGGCACAACAAGCTGCGGCCCCGCGGTGCTGGCGATTTCAGGCTCAACCTGCTCGGTTTCGATGCTGAAACTAGCTGGCTCAGGAACGAGATAGCCAATATCTTCAAGAAATGCTTGATAGTTAGCTGCATCCCATACCGGTTGCTGCTTGTGATAGTCATCAATCTTGGCTTGTAGTTGTTCGCGTTTTTCTAAAAGCGCGCGATTGATTGGCGTTAATTCATTGACGATATCAGCAAAACCTTGCCAAAAAGTATCTGTGCTAATGCCTGTTCCTGGTAGAAGTTGCTGTTCAACAAACTGTGCAAGTTGTTGATCAACGCTTAAACCGTTAAGTGAGAGAGTGGTCATAATAATGTCCTTTAAACGAGCGTAATTTGATCATTCATGGTTCAACCATATCGTAAAAAAGGCTAATAAGCAGGCTATTTGCCATTCACTAAAAATATAGTGGCAATAACAACTATAAATTTACTAAATCCAAAAAATCCGCCTAATGTTGAATTAAGCGCTACGAAGCAAACGCCAGTAGCCACTCTCACTAACAAAAAATAGATAACCCGTTCGAAGGACTTTTATTATGACAACATATCAACGCGAAACCGATAACCTAGCTACTTTATGTCAAACACAAGGCAAAACGTGGCAGTCAATCAACCCTGAATACGCAAGCCGTATGCGCTTACAAAACCGTTTTCGTACGGGTCTAGACATTGCTCAATACACTGCAGACATTATGCGTGCAGACATGGCAGCCTACGATGCTGACCACAGCCAATACACACAATCATTAGGTTGTTGGCATGGTTTCACTGCACAGCAAATGATGATGGCAATTAAACGTCATAACAAAACAACTAAACGTAGCTATGTATACCTAAGTGGCTGGATGGTTGCGGCACTTCGCTCTGAGTTTGGTCCATTACCTGACCAAAGTATGCATGAAAAAACGTCTGTTCCAGCGCTAATCGAAGAAATCTATACCTTCTTAAAGCAAGCAGATGCACGTGAGCTTGACCACCTTTACAAAGACCTAGACCAAGCGAAAGCAAACGGCGGTGACGTTCAAGCTGTGCTAGATAAAATTGATAATTTCGAAAGCCATGTTGTGCCAATTATTGCTGATATCGATGCGGGTTTCGGTAACGAAGAAGCAACTTACCTACTGGCTAAAAAGATGATTGAAGCGGGTGCATGTGCTATCCAAATCGAGAACCAAGTATCTGACGCAAAACAATGTGGTCACCAAGCAGGTAAAGTAACTGTACCGCATGAAGATTTCTTAGCAAAAATTAACGCAGTTCGTTACGCATTCTTAGAGCTGGGTATTGATAACGGCATTATCGTTGCTCGTACAGACTCATTAGGTGCAAGCCTTACTCAAAAAGTGCCTGTATCTAAAACACCTGGCGACCTTGCTAGCCAATACACGTCGTTCCTTGAAACAACACCAGTAAACAGTGTTGATGACTTAAACGAGGGCGACACAGCAATGAAGCTTAATGGCCAGCTTTGCAAACCAACACGTTTAGATAATGGTTTATACCAGTTCCGTGAAGGCACAGAGAAAGACCGCGTAGTTCTAGACTGTGTAACTAGCTTACAATCAGGCGCTGACTTACTGTGGATTGAAACAGAAAAACCAAACGTTAAACAAATCGCTGAGCTTGTTAACCGCGTTAAAGAGCAAGTACCTAATGCTAAGCTGGTATACAACAACTCTCCGTCGTTCAACTGGACACTTAAATTCCGTGAGCAAGTATATGCTGAGTGGCAAGAGCAAGGTAAAGACTTATCAGCTTACCCAAGCATCGATGACAATAAGGCATTAATGGCACCAGAAATGGATGACACAGAGCTTGCAGCGGCAGCAGACGTACTTGTGCAAAACTTCCAAAAAGATGGTGCACGTGAAGCGGGTATCTTCCACCACTTAATCACGCTACCAACTTACCATACAGCGGCGCTAAGCACTGATATTCTATCAGAAGGCTATTTCGGCGACCTAGGCATGCTAGCGTATGTTCGCGACGTACAACGTCAAGAAATTCGCCGTGAGCAAGCATCAGTGAAACACCAAGACCTAGCAGGTTCTAACATTGGTGATACTCATAAAGAGTACTTCTCTGGTGAAAATGCGCTTAAAGCCGGTGGTGAAGCAAATACTATGAACCAGTTCTAACCAAGTTGTAAAATGTAATATTGCTTTATAGCTATTCAATAATGTTGTTAGGGGCCTTCGGGCCCTTTTTCATTTGTAGCTGTTAGCCGGCAAACCCGCACCTCGTAGTTCGGATCACTCTTTAACTAAGTCTTGGATCAGCCATTTACTAGCTTTATAAAAATACAGATCACGCATTTACCAGCCTAAAAATTTTAGATCAGGATTTAACTAGCTCCGCCTTATAAGCCTTAATTTAGGGGTTTTTGCCTTATTACTGCCTCTAGAATCGCTAAAATTGGCTCATATAAACGGCAATATACTGCTGTTTTATAAACTCTATCGATTTATAAACCGAATTTTTATCAACTCACGTCATTGATAAACCGATTTTTTACCAACTCAATATCCTCATAAACCAAAATTTTACTAACTGAGGCTAGGTTTTTAGCGGCACAAACCGATTTTTTACTAACTCAAGTTACTGATTTTGTCTATAAACCGATTTTTTACCAACTGCTTTTGGATTAATGTCCGATATTTAAAAAAGGTATGTAAGGAGTTACTCACATTTTGACTGTAAAGGGGGTTTACAAGGGGAAGCTGGAAAGGAGAAAGTTAGCAAGAGTAAAGTTAGCAAGTAGCAGCGGGGTTGCCCCGCGTTATAGTTTTATTAGATGATGTTTCGGAAATGGCGCGATATAAAATCGCGCCTACAATGCCTTGCTAACTTGCAACTACTTACTATGTTTATCAAACCACCATTGAATATACGCGACTTTACTCATCAGGTTTGATGGGCGAGCGGTAATACCATGTGATGCATTAGGAATACGCACCATGGCGGTATCAACACCTTGTAGCTTTAACGCTTGGTAAAACTGCTCGGTTTCAGAAATCGGCGTGCGATAGTCTGATTCACCGGTTAACAGCATGGTTGGTGTTTTTACATTGCCCACATAGCTAATAGGTGAGCGCTTCATGTAATGCTCAATATTGTCCCATGGCTTACCAGGGAACCAATAATCAGCAAAGAAAGGGTAGAAATCAGCAGTTAGTACAAAGCTGATCCAATTGATAACAGGTTTAGCAACAACAGCTGCTGCAAAGCGGTCTGTATGACCCACAATCCAAGCTGTTAATACCCCGCCACCTGAACCGCCGGTAACAAACAGTTTGCTTTCATCAATAAAGCCCTTAGCGATGACAGCATCTACACCTGTCATCAAGTCATCAAAGTCATTACTTGGGTAGTTATGATGAATTGTTTGCGCAAATTCTTTACCGTATGAGTCACTGCCGCGCGGGTTCATATAAAGTACAACATTACCTTTGGCTGCGTATAATTGCACTTCAGGGCTGAAATGAGGGCCATAGTTTGCAACTGGACCACCGTGGATCTCTAAAACAAGAGGGTACTTTTTGTTTTTGTCAAAGCCCGGTGGGTATGCAATCCATCCCTGGATTGCTAAGCCGTCATGGCTTGATTTAACCCAAATCTCTTCAACTTTGGCAAGCTCTTTGTCGCCCAGCGCATCTTCATTTAATTGCGTTAAACGGGCCGTTTTACCACGCTTAATTAATGCGACATCAGCTGGGCGCTGGGTATCAGCGAGTGTGAATGCAACTTCACCATCTTCACTGACATCAAAGTCACCACCTGAATACGGGCGACCAAAGGCGACACTGCCAATTTTGTCGGTAATTACTTTATGTTTACCACTACGCGGTTGGTAAGCTAGATGTGTTTTACCTTCGCTATCGTAGCTAAAATAAAGACCACTGCCGCTATCATCCCATTTTATATCTTCGACACTACGATCTAAATCTGCTGTGAGTACCGAGGTTTTTCCTGATTTCAAATCTAGTAAATAAATGTCGTTGTTTTCATAGTTAGTTTTTTTGTCATCATAGCCTGTATAAGCAAGGTAACGACCATTAGGTGACACTTTCGGGCGTGAATCAGGTCCAACACGGTCAGTGATTTGTGTGATCGATAAATCACTTAAACTTAGTTTATAAACTTCTGAATTTGTTGGTTTTAGTTCATTATCTGTATGGCGATTAGCAGAAAAATAAAATGCATCACCTTTTTCGTTAAAGCTAATAGCTCCGCCGTGATCAAAATCACCAGAGCTCAATTGACGTGCATTGCCGCCTGTTGCACTGATGATAAAAAAGTGACGATAACCTTTTTCTGAGTAACCACCGCCATCAGCACGATAATAGGTATCGTCAATATATTTAGCTGGCTCTGCCCACTTAGCGCCTTCAGGCTTACCCGGTAAAGACACAGGGCTTGCTGATTTTGCTGGCACAAACTGGCTAAACACCAATTGTTTGCCATCTGGCGTCCAAGTTAATCCGCCGGGGCTTTGCGTTAGGTTACTAATTTTTGCTACGTTACCGGTTTTTAACCATTTCACATAGATTTGGCTGCTACCATCTCGGGTAGAAATAAACGCTAAACGCGTTTCATCTGGTGACAATACCGGAGAGTAATCCATATGCACGCCAGACGTTAGTGGTAGCATGGTTTTACCATCTGGGTTTACTGACCAAATATTGCTGACTTTACGGTCGCTTTTGATATCCATGCGATTACGCACAAAGTAAATTGTATCGCCATTTTTTGTCATTTCTATTTGGTTGGCGTATTCAAGATCAAAAACATTTTCAAGCCCAAAGGTATTGCTAGCTCCTGCATGGCTGTAAAAGCTGGCTGCTGCAAGCAGTGCTAAAGACGTTTTAAACTTCATTTTATTTCCTTGTTAGTGAGCAGTGTTTAACCTGTTATAAAGTAACAACCATCAGAAATATAGTCCATTGCGATGAATGGAGAAATCAATAGACAGATGGTCATTTCCCTTTTATGTTGAGTACAGACACTTTTAAACGTAAGGAGCACACAATGATAGGTTACATCATGTTAGGCACTAACAACCTAGCTAAAGCAGTAAAGTATTACGATGAATTGTTCGCCACTCTAAACGCCGAGCGCTTTTTAGAAACTGACCGCTTTGTCGCATGGAGTACAGGCCAAGATAAGCCCGGTTTTGCGGTTACCAAACCTTATAACGATGAAAAAGCCACTGTAGGTAACGGCACCATGATTGCTCTGGCAGTCGAAACCCCTGCCCAAGTAGACGCCTTTTATAAGAAGGCCATAGAATTAGGTGGCACAGACGAAGGCGCCCCCGGCCCACGCGAAATGCCCGGCTTTTATGCGGGGTACTTCAGAGACCTAGACGGTAACAAACTTAATGTGTTTTGTTTTACGCATGGGTGAGGGAAGTTAGCTGTCAGCTATCAGGTTGAAATTCAAAAGGGGTAGCAAGGGGAAAGTTAGAAAGAGTAAAGTTAAAAGGCGCTAGGCTCTAGGAAACAGGGCCTAGCTTATTTAGCCGAGGCTTTATGACGCAGAATAGATTAAGCTATTTGCAGCCTCTTTGATTCATTTGAGGAAAATGGAAATTTTAAACATACCTTGAATTATCAGCAATCAAGTTATCATGCTCAGCGGGTATGTCATTGAGCTTAATTGATTCCATAATCCGTTGTTGCGATGCAAGAGCATGTTCTGACCACTTTTTATGTTTATCAGAGCGGTCAACGCGATGGTTAAACTTCACCTCTAAAAAAGCATGTTCACTGAGTGGTAAGCAATAGTAGTCTTGGTGAGAGCGATCATTATCTCTTATTTCTTGATAAAAAACCCAAGTTAGCTGATCGATAACTATGTCTTTTGCAGCAGGTAGTGGCGGGTAGCCATAAATTTCCACTCGTTCTAGTATCTCCTTTTTTAATGCATCTCCTATCCAAGGGTTCGCTCTTTTACTAGATTCTAAGGTGGTATCATTCTCGATTTCAGTATTTCTACCATCAGGTCCCCAATGAAAAACATCGTATTCATTAATCACAAAATGCTTTAACTGTTCAGTATCTTGAACATTGATATTCTGGGTTTGTTTTATACGTAACTGGCAACTAAGCATGCCATATTCGCTGCTTGGCAGATAACTCACTGGCGGGAGATACATCCAATTCTTTGTAAGCATATGAACATATTCATGCTGTAAATAACTTTTCTTCTGCTGATTAAACCAACTTGTTGAGTTATAAGGAAATGACACATCTACTGGTGTATTTACAGCAGCAACATTGCTTTTTGGTATATCTAGCGTAAGCAACTTATCTTCTAAAATAAGGCGGTGGTGTACACAATTATCAAAGTTAGGTCCACCTATAAAGCCACGGTAAAATGCTTTGGCTAGTTTTATCATAATCTTGCATCCGTCATAGGTAGGGTTTTTATAAACTTTCTAACAATATCAGCTTTATCGTTATAGCCTAACATTTGTAGCTGATCGGCATAGGTCACTAAACCTAAAAAAGGTAGTGTATGTGGGCTTGCACCTGCGTCTTCACCAGTTACAAGACCCCTAAACTTCATAGAGCGAACAAAACTACTTGCCGATAAATCATTACGTCCAGCTAGGTTAGGCACTAAGTCATATGGGTTGTTACGTATTGTAACTACTTTTAAGCCAGTGCTGTTAGCCATGCGTTTCAAGCGCTCTATATTAGAGCCTGAGCCATGAATTGCTAATTGCTGGCCCGTAAGAGGCTTACCGTAATAAATACGGTAGTGCTCAAGGGCAGCACAAAAGATAATGGCACCTTGGCTGTGGGCAAGCCATTTAACTTGTTTACCTTGTTGACTATTTTGCGCAAGTACCGCAGCTAAATGCTGTGCATTATGTGACTTTGTCCCTAACCGTTTATCAAATGCGCATTCAATTAAATCAAGTTTGACTCGATCAGTTGGGTTATGAAACAAGGTATAAGCTTTAATGCCATCGCTTTCATAGGCTCTATCTAGGTGGGTACCCATTAACCAAGTTGCTTTAGTCAGTTCGTTTTGCATACCATTTACTGCAGCATGTACTGTCTTAACTCTTGTAGTAGGGGTGGGAACTGAACTCCAAGCTCCTTTAATTTCCTCAATTTCTTCTTCTCCCATAGCTCTATCATATGTGCGGCTATTTAACCTTTTTACCTCATAAAGCATGGTACGCTCAGCCGAAAATATTTCCTTTTTACCTTGTAATTGTTTATCAAATAAGATGTCTTCTACGTTTATAAAACCATTTTTTAGAGAATACTCAATCAAAAAATGATAGTTGCGAAACGGGTATTTAGTTCGCCATAAGCGTCTTAACGGATTACGACTATGCTTGATTGAATTTTGCGCATTAGGGTTGGCACATATTTGCTTAATATCTGCGCAAACCATTTTTATATCATAGTCATTCAGTTGGGATAGCATCGCCAGTGCTTGGCAAGTAAATTTTACTTTATTGAATGGAAAATCAGCGGGTAGTTTAACACCAAAATCGCGACAGCTAAGGGCGTCAAGTGGAATAACAGAGTTAGCATTGATAGTTTTATTAAGTTTTGACCAAGACATATTGCTTCCTTGTAATGTTGTCTGTACCTAAAATGATAAAGAAAACATTTAGCAATCGCAAAGTAATTTCAACTTTTTGTAATATTTGATAATTTGTTCAGATCTTTGTTCATAGTTAAGGATTATCCATTTTTGCAGCGCATTGTAAGTGTTGTTCGGCGCTAAAGCACCTTCTACCTCGTTTCTCGCACTTTAAAACACGCATCACAATACAGTTGTATTTATTTTAGGAAAAAGTTGTCTTTTTCACTATTTATTGGTGGAAATATCAACTATGCTTTTTACGTGAATACTTCATTGTATTGATTTATATGAGGTTATATTGTTGGTTCGATAATTGCTCCAGTATTTTTACCAACACTTTTAAAGGAAATAAAAATGAAAAATACGCTAACGATTACCCTTCTTGCTGTACTGCTTTTGGTTTTGTATTCACAGTTCACAGAAATAGCCTATAAATTTGGTTTTGCTGAGCTCAAACTTAATGCGGTTTTAGAAAACAGTGAACATATGAAAGTAAAATGTGATGCATACTCACTTGGCTTTTTTGATGAAATAAAACTGCAAAATAAATTTCAAAAATGCATCAATGATTATGAAGCTGAAGGCTACGAAATCGTTAGCAGAACAGACCAGTAATAGTTTTGAGTAGGCGCCATGCATGCATGGCGCGCCGCTGCATCGCACAACTGCCAGCGCTTCGCACGAAATAAATTTCACGCCTACAAAAACTGATGGCTGACGGCTGAAAGCTGATGGCTAGTTCCCCTACCAACTTCCGCTTATTTTCATTACACTGCTCCAATATAAAATAATTATAAAAATTGAGAATGATCATGACGTCGAAACTTTTTAAACCTCTTGCTTGTGTATTTGCACTGAGCCTTGTGGGCTGTGGTGGAGGTGAGGTGTTTACTGCCCCTGCTAGTAGTGAATTTGCCCATGGCAATGAGCTACTAAGTGCCACGGCGCTAACCGAGGATGCGAGTCACGCGTTAGTGGCAAGCCAATCTGAGGTGTGCGTTTGGGATAATCAGTTAAAAGCGCGTCTATACGATTGTATAACAGGGCAGGGCGCTGAACATGTTGAGCTGGCAGGCTTTAGCGCTAACAAATCTCTTTTTTTCATTTCAAATCGGTTATCAGTGACTTTATACGATACTCGCACAGGGCGTAGTATTGGCACTTGGCTCACCGGACAAGAAATCGCTAGAGACATCGCTATTTCAGCCGTAGGCGATACGTTGGTTATTGCTTATCGTAGCGGCAAGGCTGAGGTAATAAACACTCGCACAGGCGATACTAAGCGTTTTGATATTCATCGTTTAGATATTAATAGCGTGGCGTTATCGGCCGATGGTCAGTGGGCGTTTACCGGCTCAAGCGACAAGTACGTTAAGCTTTGGTCAACGAGCGATGGCAGTACTCGCTTTGAAGAGCGTTTAGCGACTAGAGTGAATCACGTTACGTTAAATAAAACAGCGAGCTTGGGCTTTGCAATTGACTCGGTTGATGAGCGTGTATTTTTTGATTTATCCAATAAAAAAGAGCTATCTGAAGTGTCTTCATACTCTAACTTTATTGAATTCACTGCATCGCAATTTATTAATCAAGATAAATGGCTATTAACGGGCTCACCAAAAATGAAGATGCGTTTATATCGCGTTGCAGATGGTGAACTCATTGCTGAATACGAAGCTAAACAACAGCGCCAACGTACATCAGTACTGAGTGTGGCTTACGATGGTAAGCAGTTGTATTCCGAAACCAGTGACGGCCTTTTGCAAGCTTGGCCTTATAAACCAAATAAAAGCTAAAACAAAAACGCCTACTTTATGTAGGCGTTTGTTTTAAATTACGATTAAATTAGTAATCAAACTTATGCTTGGTAAACAAGCTTTGTACTTGTTGCCAAACTGCGCCAGGTTTGCCATCGCCAACTAACTTACCATTAACTTTTACGACTGGGCCAACTTCTTTAGTGGCGCTGGTGATCCATACTTCGTCGGCATCAAGTAACTCATCTTTACTAACAATGCGCTCTTGCACTTTAAAGTCACTGTGGCTGTGTAGAATGTTGATTATTAACCAGCGGGTTATTCCCGGTAAAATTTGGTTATCAAGAGGTGGAGTACTGATCACGCCATCTTTTACGATAAACACATTACTTGAACTTGCTTCGGTAATTTCTTCTAAGCGATTAAATAGAATGGTTTCTTTGTTACCCGCTGCTGCGCCGTGTTGGTAATGGATCACGTTGCCAAGCAGTGCTGTTGATTTAATATGGCAACGTTGCCAGCGACGGTCTTGCTCAAGCGATACGGTGTAAGTTGTTGCGCTATCTATGTCGCTTTTTGGCTCTGCCGGAATTTCAAAAGCAAACGCAAATACGGTTGGGTTAATATTCGTTGGGTAGCCGTGGGCACGTTTAGTGTCGGCGCCGCGACTAACGTGTAAATAAATCCCTAGGTTATCACCTTGGTTTTTCTCGCATAAATCATTACAGATTTTACGCCACGTATCGGCAGTGTAATCGAGCTTAATTTCAAGCTCATTTAAACCGTTATTCATACGTTCAATATGTGCACCAAAACCAAGCATTTTGCCGTGGTATGATGGGATCACTTCATAGATACCATCGCCAAATAAGAAACCGCGATCCATTGGTGAAATCTTTGCTTCATCAGCGCCAAGGTACTCACCGTTTAGGTATACCGTGCCCATTGTTAAACCTCATTCTCTGTCGTAAAGCCGCCAAGTTGGCGAAGCCGAGTTATTAATTGTTGGCCATGCATCGCGTGCAAGCCGTCTTCGGTGAGCTCATTTTTATGGGTGACGCCATCGACACTACCGCGCTCACTTAGGTAATTTAAAATGTTGAGTGGCTCAATATCAGCCAACAAATCTATGTTATGCCAGCGACTTAAAAAAGCAATTAGCCCGTATGCCGCCCAGTTAGATACATCGGCAAGTAAAAGTTCATCGCAAGGGGTTATACAAGGAGTAATGTTAAGTGCTTGCATATGCTGTGCAAGGTTACCCATACCTATTTCGTTACCGCCATCACCAATCGCTATGGTGGGGCAAGGTGCTTCTGTTATAAAAAAATCAAAGCAGCCGCAATGCTCCGAAATATCAATACCGCGCATATTGTAATAACGCTGATGTTCGTTAAGCCCTGGTCGTTCTATTGATAAAACACAATCAGGCTTTAACTGCTCAAGGGCTTTAATGCTAAAGGTGCGCGCATTTTCAATACTGTTAATCGGCAACTCAAAACAGTTAAAATCGTTTTTTAGAGCACTGTAAAGGGGGTTGCCAGTAACCAAAATCGGCTGTTTACCAAGCTTTTCGAGTACTTTGTAAAGTGCTATAGCACCTACCGGGCCGTCGGTTTCGAAGGTATTATTGACCGCAAAGCCAGTTCCAATCAACACAGTTCCTTGCGCTTGATGAAGAGATTTTGCCGCACGTAAATAGGTGCCAGTCTCTTGCTTGGCGTACAAGTGCTGCATTCCACGTGGGTTTTGTTCAACCATCATGGTTTCAATGTGTGTGCTGAGCGAGTCGTCGCTTAGGCTTGCTGACATAATGCTTTGATCTCTTGAATTAGCGCAATACCCGCTTCATTATCGCCGTGCACACAGAGGCTGTCGGCATGAAGAGCCAGTTGCTGACCGCTTCGCGTTGTCACTGTGCCATGCTCCAATAGCTGCTTTACTTGTGCGATTAATGCTGATTTATCGTGAACACTGCCTGCAAGAGAGCGTGATACGAGCTTTCCTTCATCAGTGTATTGCCGATCGGCAAACGCCTCTAATATCAGCTCGAGTTCAAGCTCGTTTGCCATGGCTTGATGTTTGGCAGAAAGATTAGTTGCTAAAATCATTAACTTTAATGGCTTAGGATAACTAGCTACAGCACGCATAACGACATTTAAAATACGCTCATCGCTCATCATATCGTTATATAGCGCGCCATGAGGTTTAACATATTCAAGCGTTAAACCATGTACTGCAGCCATCCCATCAATGGCTGCAATTTGATAATAAAGACAATTGCTCAGCTCTTTGTCACTCATTGCCATAGAGCGACGTCCAAATCCCTGTTTATCAGGGTAACTTGGGTGCGCACCAATGGTAACATTATGCTGCTTGGCAAGAGCTAAGGTTGCGGCCATTACATCGGCATCTCCGGCATGAAAACCGCAGGCAATATTAGCCATATCGATATGCGGCATTACTTGCTCGTCGAGGCCCATTTTCCACATTCCAAAGCTTTCGCCAAGGTCGCAATTGAGTTTTATTGTCATATTAAAAGGCTGCCATTTTGCTGTTTGGAATATCGGTGATCAGCATATGCCCTGGGCTGTGGGTTATACAAAAGTCAGGTGCTGCATTGGCAATGGCTATTTGTGGGGTTACACCACAGGCCCAAAATACCGGTACCTCACCTTCACGAATGCTAACCTGATCGCCAAATTCAGGTTTATTAATATCCTTAATCCCAATTGCTGCAGGGTCGCCAAAATGTACTGGAGCGCCATGTACCCCCGGAAAGCGACTACAAATTTGAATCGCCCGAATAGCATCGGCAGGTTTCATCGGACGCATGCTTACTACCATGTTAGCATGAAAAATCCCCGCCTTTTGGCATGCGATATTTGTAAGGTACATGGGTACATTTCTTTGTTCAGTAATGTTACGAATTTCAAGTCCTGCTGCAATAAGTGCTTCTTCAAACGAGAAAGAACAACCAATTAAAAAAGTGACTAAGTCATCACGCCAATACTCGGTAATGTTAGTAACTTCTTTAATCATTTGACCATTTTTGAAAACGCGATAACGTGGTAAGTCACTACGAATATCAATATCTTCCCCAACCGTAGGCATATCGGTTACGCCTGGTAATCGACTGGTTGCAATGATTGGGCAAGCTTTCGGATTTGCCTGACTAAATTGCAAAAAATCAAACGCGTATTGCTTGGGTAAAATGACCAAATTTGCCTGTACGAACCCTGGCGCAAAGCCAGATGTATTTCCGCTGTAGTCGCCCCCTCTCACTATTTTACGAATAGCGGCAGGGGTGGTTAATGATGCATCTTTTTGCATGTGTCTCTCCTTGAAATTAACACTCAACTGATGCTGCTACAATAGCACTCAGTTTAAGCCATTAACAGTTACTGGTAGTTGTCCATTTGCAGAGGCCTTACCCATCAGCACTTTTGCAAGTGCAGTAAACGCAGGGCCAGCAATCTTTTCTTCGGTGTCTATATCAATATTGTAAGCATAAGTGGCAAGAACTGCATCGGCAAATTTGCCAAATTGTGAAATATCGTATGGAGCTCGTAAGCTAACAAAAACAGTTTTCTTGTTCGCTAGCTTAGCTTGCTTTAGTAATGACTCTAGTGCTGCTGATTGATCTGCCTTAGCGATAGCAAATTCAGGATTATCAGCTAAATCATCCATTCCACCTACTTCAACAGCACTTTGTTTTGGTGATGCATTTGCAGCAATGATCACATCGGCCTCATTCATTTCTTTTAAGGTCGAAATTGGCTCGTAGCCTTGTAAGCTAGTGCAGCTAAAGCTTAGTAGTGTATTAGTGTTATCAAGCAGTGCTTGTTGTAGGGCAAAACATTTGCGCGTATCAGGCATGATGATATGTACTTTTGTACCTGATTTAATGTTCAGTGGCAGTGTGTTGTTCTCGTTTTTTACTTCGGTGATAGCTGCAAGGGCTAACTCAGCCTCTACTTTTCTGTGACTTTGGTCACCCAGTAAAAGCTGTGCTTTTTTGATGGCCGCTTCATCATCAAGCTTTGTTGTGAGCTTAAACTTTTCTTTAAGCTTTAAAATACGTGTTGCAGAAGCTGTGATCTCATCGGCATTTAAAGTACCGCGCTGAACTTCTTGCTCTAATCGGTCTATAAGAGCTTCAAGTACCTCTAAATCTTTTGGACTTCTGATTTCGATTGGCATAAGGGCAATATCAACACCTGCAGCGAAGGTATTTACAACCGCTTCGATTGGCTCAAAGAAGTGGCTGATACCAGCCATGTCTAGTGCATCTGTGATCACAACACCTTGATAACCAAGCTCATCACGTAGTAAATCAGTGATGATTTTACGCGACATGGTCGCTGGCTTGATCATGGTTTTCCCTTCTTTACTAACAAAGGTGCTGTCATCTAGGGCTGGGTATTGGATATGCGCAGTCATAATCATACCCGGTTGCTGATTTTTAATTATGTCTTTAAACGGCGGTAAGTCTTGCTGCCAAATGGTCTCTTTGTCATGCATTACTTTTGGCAGGCCAGTATGACTATCGACGTTTGTATCACCATGACCCGGAAAGTGCTTTAACGATGAAATAACGCCATTATTTTCAAACCCTGCCACTTGTGCGCCACCTAGTTTTGCAACCAACTGCGGATCTTCGCCGTATGAGCGCACATTAATAACTGGGTTATCTGGGTTCATGTTCACATCAACTGTTGGCGCATAGTTAACATTTACACCAAGTGCCAACAGCTCTTCTGCGATTATACGGGCAGACTCTGTTGCGAAGTGTGTACCGTGTTCTTTATAAGTTGCGCCAATCGACATATTACCGGTAAATGAAGTGCCAACATCACGTGGTATACGAGCAACGCGGCCACCTTCTTGGTCTATTGAAATAAATAGCGGTAAGCCAAGTTCAGACTTTGCAGCAGCTTGTTGTAAGTCGTTATTAAGTTTGATTACTTGGGGCACGGTATCGATATTTTCAGCAAATAAAATAACACCACCAATGTTGTGTTTGCTAATGATATTAGCTAAATCAGCAGGTAAGCGGGTGACTGGCGTTCGACATTTTTGCTCGCCGGTGTCTTGCTCACAGTAATAGCGCAAGTCGAGCATCAGCTTTTGCCCTAACTGTTGTTTTAAAGTTAACGCAGATTCAGCAAATGATGATTGTAATGGCATGAAACACCCTAATCCGATAACCAGTGACGATAGTGCAAACTTATTTAACACAGCAAGCTCCAAAGCTAAACGCTTATTTGATTTTTAGAATAAATTATTCTTGATGTTAATGGGTTTTTAAATATAAATACAGTATTTTTTTGCTACCCTAGCGGTTTTTTTGTCTAACTGCAAAAAGCTAAGTTAGATCACCAAATAGGGCTATTAAGCTTAAATAACCAAGTCTTTATTACTGCAAAGGTGCTAGTGAATTGATAATTTATCAATTTAATTGGTCGCTTTTTAAGGCAAATTAAAGTAATAATATATTCCATAATTATCAGCGCAGATATGGCAGGCCAGGGGGCGAGATGGCTTTTACTCAATTGCACGCATTTAAACAGCAAATTACACCTTTTTTACCAGAGTCAGCATTAATAGAAGATTACTCACGTCGATATGCCTATGGCACTGATGCCAGTTTTTATCGTTTGGTGCCTGAGCTCATCGTATTGGTGAGTAACCAAAATCAAGCAAAGCATGTGATAAGTGCAGCACAACAACATAAGGTGGCTATTACCTTTCGAGCAGCTGGAACCAGTTTGTCTGGGCAAGCAATTACTGACTCAGTATTAGTGTTGCTGTGTGATAGCTGGAGTCAATTTGAAGTTTTAGATGATGGTGAAGCTATTCGTCTAGAGCCTGCGATTATAGGAGCGCGAGTAAACCAAATACTGGCACCTTATGGTAAGAAAATAGGCCCCGATCCCGCATCGATTAACAGCTGTAAAGTAGCCGGCATGGCGGCAAATAATTCATCGGGAATGTGTTGTGGGGTGGCACAAAACAGCTACCACACAGTCAAAGATATGACCCTTATTTTTGCTGATGGTACTGTGCTTGATACCGCAGATAGTCAAAGTTGTGAAAAGTTTTTACAAAGTCATGGGGCATGGGTTGATGAGTTAATGAGCCTTGTTGACAGTGTTAAAGAAAATAGCGGCTTAAGTGAGCGTATCGCCCATAAATATCGCTTAAAAAATACTACAGGTTATGGTTTAAATGCGTTGCTGGATTTTTCAGATCCAATTGAAATCATTAAGCATTTAATTATTGGCTCTGAAGGAACGCTTGCGTTTATTGCTGATATTACCTATCACACAGTGATTGAGCACGCACACAAACATACCGGTTTCTTTATTTTTGATGATATCAGCAAGGTGTGTGATCTGGTGCAAAGGCTGAGTGAGCTTGATGTTGCTGCGGTTGAGCTACTAGATAAACGTGCCCTGATGTCGGTGTCTGAGCATGCCATAATGCCAAAAGAAGTGGCCAGCTATCCCGAGCAGTCAGCGGCACTTTTAATTGAGTTAAGAGCAGAGAATACAGATGCCCTTGCGTTACTAACACAAACCACGCAGCAACTTATTGCACAGTTTAGCCAAAGCCAATTAGCTGCGATTGATTTTTCTGCTGATAGTGCCCGTAATGCGGCACTTTGGAATATCCGTAAAGGCACCTTTCCTGCTGTCGGTGCTGTGCGCGAAACAGGCACCACCGTAATTATTGAAGATGTTGCCTTCACGCTTGATAAATTAGCACAAGGCGTGAACGCACTTCATCAGCTCTTCATTAAATATGGCTATGATGAAGCCATTATTTTTGGTCATGCTTTAGCAGGTAACTTGCATTTTGTATTCACCCAAGCGTTTGATACACAAGATCAAGTTAATCGTTATGAGCAATTTATGGCCGATGTGGCTAACCTAGTAGCGGTTGAGCTAAAAGGCTCTTTAAAAGCAGAGCATGGCACAGGGCGTAACATGGCACCTTTTGTAGCAACAGAGTGGGGCGATGATGGTTTCGCTGTAATGGTTAAGCTAAAACAGCTATTTGATCAACACAACATTCTTAATCCTGGTGTCATTATTAATCATGATAAAAATGCCCACACTCAGCATTTAAAAGTCATGCCAAAAAGTGATGATATTATCGATACCTGTATCGAATGTGGCTTTTGCGAAGTTGTTTGCCCATCAAAAGGTCTTACCTTAACACCAAGGCAGCGTATCACCTTGTGGCGACACCGCACTGAGCTACACAATCAATTGCTAACAACCGATGATTTAGCGAGTAAGCAGAAATTAAACCAAAAGCTCAGTGTTATCGAGGCTGACTTTAAATATCTTGGTATTGATTCGTGTGCGGCGACGGGACTTTGCGGGCTAAAATGCCCGGTCGGAATAAACACGGGCGAATTTATAAAATCGCTCAGAGCAGAGCAAGCCTCTTCAAGCAAAGTGACACGGTCATTATCTCGCTTTGCTAGTCAGCATTTTGCAGTTGTCGCATCTGGCGCTCGATTTGGCTTAAACGTGATGCACGTGCTCGAAAAAGCAATAGGTAGTAATAACCTAAGAAGCCTTAGTAAACCTGCTCATAAGTTGCTTGGTACGCCGTTGTATTACTCGGCTTGGCCAAGAGGGGAGCAACCAATAAATAATAATTCTAAACAACCCCAACAGGCAAAAAAGTTGGTGTATATGCCTAGCTGTGCAACTCGCGTTTTTGCAGCAGATAAACTTGCCGATGATAAACGACCACTGATTGATGTTATGCATTCATTAGCCCAAAAAGCGGGATTTGAGGTTGTAATACCTAAACAAGTAGATTCACTATGTTGTGGAATGCCATTTGCGAGTAAAGGCTTGAATAAAGAGTTTTTAAACAAAGGTGAGCAGTTACTTACTGAGCTTGAGGCGCTTTCAAATAATGGCCAATATCCCATCGTTTTTGATGCCAGCCCTTGTGCGCTCACCACCCTCAATGCAGCGCAAAATGCATCACTCTCAATTTACGAAAGTGCTGATTTTGCAGCCCAGCATTTACTGCCTAATTTGCAAGTAACGCCAGTGAATGAGCCTGTGATGCTGCATGTTACTTGTAGCTCAAAGCGATTAGGTAAAGAGCAAAGCTTAGTGTCGCTTGCCAAGGCATGTAGCAATGAAGTGATTATTCCAGCTGATATTGAGTGTTGTGGTTTTGCCGGAGATAAAGGATTTAACTTACCAGAGCTAAATAGCAACGCGTTAAAAACCCTTAAACAACAAGTGCCAAAAAATTGTAGTCGCGGTGTGTCTAACAGCCGTAGCTGTGAAATTGGTTTAACCGAGCACAGTGGCATTAGTTATCAGTCAATTTTGTATCTACTCGATAAACAAAGTCATGCAATACCACAGACTTAACTGCTAATTTAATGGGCTAGTCTGACTAGCTCATTTTTTAAAAACCTACACTTTCCAAAAAATGCCTTTGCGGTAGCAGCTGTACATCACACCATAAGACACCACTAAAAACAGCAGTGAAAAGCTAAAAGAAGCGAGGTAATCATTGCTGATCACTAATTGTATTAGGCCATAAATATTGCCTTTTAAACTGCTATCGCCGAGCGGGATCATAATTAATACCCGTGCAAACATAAAAAATAATATTGCGTTCGCACAGCGAGATTATCCAGTAAGAGCGTTATTAAGGGCCGTTCTGTTAGCATCTTGATTTTTAGTTAACATCGAGTTAGCGCCAGCATCTAAAAATAGTTTTTGTTCTTTCATTTTTATAGATTACTACACCTATTAAGCGGTGTAGCTATCGTTATCTATAGCGTTAGCGTGTGCACCGATACTTAACATGTCATCTCTAAGCAGTTTGGGATGTAGCTTAAAACGTAGTTCTTTTATTCAGCCATGTAAGCATCATCAAGTACTTTGATAAAGTTATAAAATGCGGGTTTGTTTTCCCATCCAGTAAAATTAGCAAATATTGATTTAGGTATTTATACCGAATCTGTGTTGACCCCAAAAGACCATTCAGAGCAGCTGGCGCTGCAGGTGAGGGGGCCCTAAGTCGGCAATAGATGTTCCGGTTATACGCGCTAAGTATTATCTTACTTAAAAGCGTTTTAGGGTATCTGCTCCTCAGCGGTGAAGTAAAAAAATAGCTATACTGTTAAGTTTTTAGGTAACGTAGAGACATAATGAAAACATCAGAAATACTGTCAGCATGTTTATTTAAAGTCATCGAGCTGGGTGGGGATGATGAGCAAAAAGAAAATCTGCTGTATTCGTAAGGGTTGTCAGTTGCTGCATATCAGCCCTTGTTTTAGGTGTGACAATTTTTATTAGTCAAAGAGCGTGTGTAGGTCTGTTTGTAGGCTAGCAAGAGCACACGTTAATTGAAATTGTAATGGACAAAGTATGGAAGCGTATCAAAAGGACATCATCAAACTTATTGATGAGTGTCGCAAAGATGAAAAGTTTTTGAAAATGGTGAGCCCACTTTTTGAGTGGCGCAGTATGGTTGTTAGCGATGGCGTGGCGAGGAAGCCTCTTAAATTGATGGATACGTTAGCAGCGCGTTATTCTGAGTTTCTAAATCGGTCGTGGGGGTCGTCATCAAGCCGCACTGCAATTTCCCCGTTTGATGTGGCCAAGTGGCTTTGTACTAAAGCCAATGGTGTTGGTGCTGAGCAAGCATTTCAATACTTTTTAGATTTTACGAATAACCACACGGTTCCATTGCACCTTATCTCGCTGGTGGAAGGCGTTTATCCCGGGCAAACATATTATTTTGATAATGACACGTATATATGTGGGTTTGATGCACTCCCCGTTGGTGTTAAATACCGGATAAATGCTGATTGGGTTGACATAAGTCGCGATTACCCTGGGGCGAGACCGGCTTTCATCGTCACCACAGTCAAACAAAATGTATTAAATGAGCACGAAGATGATGATGTGGTTAGTGATGAAGGAATAGCGCTTCACGACATAATAGACTCGCATTCTTTAAAGGCAAATTTTTTGTCGCTCTTCACAAAAGAATGTGGCGCGGTTATCACGCGTAACAGAATGCTTTTTGACGATACAGTGCCTTGTTCAGGTTTTATAGATACTAATATTTTAACTACTCTTCAGTTGTTGCGTCCTTTTCATAATGAAGACCTGTATTTTGATGAAAAAGACACGTTGAGGAAGATGTTTGGTCATTACTGCGCGTTAAATGCAAACACTAAAGGCGCTGTTGAGCTCGCCCTTAAACGCAAAACAACGTCTATGAATGCGATTGACTTAGTTGATAAAGCGGTTGATTTAGGGATGTGTGCCGAATCTATTCTCACGCAGAGTAAAAATTCAGATCAACTTTCCTTACAAGTCCGCCTACTGGGTGCCAAGCTGTCTTCAGATGACTATAAAGAGCGCGAAAAGAATTATAACTACTTAAAAGCTTTTTATAAGATTCGATCGTCGGCAGTTCACAATGCCATGGTCGATGAAGTTGAAAAGGTAAGGGATGTTGGTAGTAAGGTACCGTCACGGGAAGTTCTTAATAAAGCGTCATCCATCTTATCCAGCTGTATTCTTAAAGTCATTGATTTAGGTGGGTTGAATGATTTTGAGAAAGAGCTCTACATGCTGAAGTAGGGCTTTAGGTTTTTTGATTTAGTTCTGTTTGTTTTTTAACTATTAGGAATGGCCGAATAGTTGAAATTAAGTTTTTAGTTTGGTTTTGGCGGAAAGCATAGGGTTATCGCCATCGCTTAAAGGAGCACTTAAGCGTGCTTATTAGGAGTTGTTTGTGGGTTCTGTTTCTTTGTTAGATGTTGGCTCTTTTGAGCTTGAGTGTAGTAATGGTGAGTACTATAACAATCACTCTAAACTGTTTATTCCGTCTGACTATGGCGTTATCAAATCTGAAATGGATGAGGGGGTTCTGCGAGAGGAAATGGGTCACGCGCGCAGCTTGGGTGATATGAAACTGCGTTTGGAACTGCTGGGTTACACAATAAATGATGCCCAAAGGGCGTATGAAAATGTCCTTTCTCACTACTTTGACGATACGTCTTTGGATGGATTTACGTTTGAAAACTTTAGAAAAGTGGTCTCATCGGTGAATATTGAAGACCTTGATCCCTTTAAGGATAGTTTTCATTTATCGTTTCATGACTATATCGCTGAGGCTGTTTTAACGCAAAGTGGGTTTGAAGATATAAAAGACCAAGTAACGACAAATATTGATGATTTTATGGCGCTCTATAGCCGTCTTCACCCATATTTTTTATTACGATTGTTTGCTGAAAACCCTAAGAACCAGCATCTAAAAGTGATGTGGCAAACGCACGAGATCGTTGAGGCCGGGTGGGTGAGTAACGATGACCTTTATACCGGTGTCGATGAAAAAGATAAGTTTTTGATAATCACTGAAGGGTCATCTGATTTATTCATTATAAAGCACGCTATTTCACTTCTTAGGCCTGAGCTGGCTGACTTATTTACTTATGTTGATATGGAAGATAATTATCCGTTTTCTGGTACCGGCAACCAGTATAAGTTTTTTCAAGGTTTGGCGAGTATTGGCATGCAAAACAAATGTCTTTGTATTTTCGATAACGATGCTGAAGGCGTAGAGAAGTATCATAAGGCGGTAGATATTAAAGCGCCTAGCAATCTTAAAGTGATGAAGTTGCCTGACTTGGCCGCGTTTTCTGACTTTGTCACGGAAGGGCCAACGGGTAGGCATAATGCTGATGTAAATGGTAAAGCCGTGGCTATAGAGTGTTTCCTAGATTTGGCTTTCAAAGAAAGGTTGGAGCCTGTTATCAGGTGGTCTTCTCGTAAAGGGGATGCCAATGTGTATCAGGGCGCCCTAGAAAATAAAGATTACTACATTAAACAGTTTAAGAAAGTTAAGTCGATGGATGAGCCTTACGATTTCAGTAAGCTGAATTTGCTAATTGATCGCATTATTGAGGTCTGTGTCAGTTAAGCGCTATGACTTAATTACTATGTTTATTACGGTGGTTTATGAAAAAGCATTTTTTAGCTGGTGCACTGTTTTTAACAGGCCTTTTTTTGGGGTGGCTTACTTTTAGTCCCTCATCAAATGTTTTGATTTATACAAAGGAAAATGCCGGCAATAAACCTTTTGTCGCGCATTACTGCGGCAGAGAAGAGCAGCTGACAGGGACTGTGCATCGATTAAAGCGTGCTTGCGAAGGTAAGCTGTATGTAGCGCTTGGTTCTTATGAGTCTGACGGGGTTTATATTACCCCCGGGGTAAAGTTGTTGGTTGATATTAGCTTTGATGGGTATCGAATAGAGAAAAAGGTAGCGACCTATTAGCACTTGATGTGGTTTTTTGTGCTGGTTTATCTATCTGGTTGTTCAGGGATGTGTTTTGTTTAGCGTATTTGATGCAATAGAAGAAAAGCTCCCTGTATGGGATGTTCTTGTTTTTGCTTTTTTAATTTATATACCGATTTTCAGGAAGATTTATATGGCGCTGAGTGTTGCGGAAGTTCTAAATTTGGTGGTTGTTGTCATTACAGCGGTTATTGCCTTTGTAACTTATAGGGTGGCGGTTAAATCTCATGAAACGTCAAAGGAAGCTGTTAAGTTTGCTAAGTTGCAGCTCAATTATGAGTTTTGTTTAAAGTTATATGAGTTAAAAGATTTGTGTAATCAAAACGAGAGTGGAAAGTTGTTTTCAAAATTCATTGCACGTGAAGTTTGTGATGAACATCAAACGCTTCTTTACTCTATTAAAGATAGCGCGAGAGTTTTAATTAATAACGAAAGGTTAGCAAACGAGCTGGTTAACTTGTGTGGGTTTTTTCTGTATGACTCAAAGACCTCTATGGGGCTAACAATCGACTCTCAAAAAAGCGCCTATTCCCCGAAAGAATATACTCGCTCCGCTAAGGGTGAAAGACTGGATTTGTTTTTTCAAGCGCTGCAAGAAAAGTGTGACGCTGTGATTTCAGAAGCGATAAGTGATGCGAAACGTGTTTGATAGGCTTGTTTTGAAGGTTTGAGACGCTGGTGGTGTGGTTTAAAAGGCAGTAAGAAGAACTTATTGCCCTTTTTAGTGGATAGGTCTTAGCCTTTAGCAACGGCCTTCAACGCTTCGGCCATATCACTTTTATGATTGGATGCTACGTCAGTTGCAGTTTCGCCGTTATTGTTCTTGATGTTTAAATCCGCGCCTTTTTGGATCATTTCATTTGCAACAGCTTTAAAGTAAACAATGAATTGGTTACCACCTTCATCTTCGCCAGGATAACTATTATAAAAAATATCCTCAGGCATAACGTCTATGTTTTTAGCTAAGTGGTGTAAAGCGGTTGAACCGCTGTTATCAACAACCGTAGCATCTGCGCCATGTTTCAGTAATAATCGGATGCCATCAATTTTTGCCCAATACGCCATCCTCATTAAGGGAGTTTCACCAAGGTTGTTTTTTGTGTTTACGTCTGCGCCATGCTCGAGTAATGTTTTGATTATTTTTGTGCGTCGAGTTCCGTTTTCAAACGAATCATCACTGTATATACTTATATCAGCCGCAACGTGTAAGATTGAATTACCTTCATTATCTTTGCTATCTAATTTAGCACCCTTTTTTAGAAGTAGTTTTACAACGTCAGTATTAGCCTGACGAACTTGCCACATGAGAGGTGTCCAGCCTCTTGGTGATACTGCATTTACGTCTGCTCCCGCAAAAATGAGTAGGTTTGCTGTGCTCTCATCTATAAAGTCAAAAAGAGGGGTTAAGCCGTCTTCACTTTAAGATTTACAGATTTGGGTGAAATCTCAAGCAATAAGTCAGCCATTGCAGCTGTTTCGTAGTCTGCATTGTAAGTATCTAGAAGTCTTTGAAGAGGGGTCATTCTGTTAGCTATGTTTGAATTAAAAAAAGCAGTCCCCTCATTTTTCATAACTTCCAGTAATGATTTTCTTTTGTCGATAGTGAATTGTGATTGGTTTAAGATGAAATGTATAAGAGTTAAATTATCGACTTTTGAGAAATAAGTCATTACTTTAGGGGTCGATTGCACTAGCTGTTTAAGACGCGCTTCATCTCCAAGGCTAATTGCATTTGCAGATTGGCGCCAAGCGAATTGGTTAATCTGTTTGTATTTTGATAGCCATCAGTATTTTTTGCTATCGCACTTTGTGAAGTGAGTGTGATTAGGGTTGATAGGAGAATTCATTTTACGTACCTCATTTGATTATTTATCCTTTTTTTGGAGGGATTTTAAAAAATGTTAACTTTAAAAATTAAATCTAATCAACTGTTTTTATTGAATTTAAGTTCCTTTTATAGGGTGTTCTTTAGTGTCTAAGCCATATTTAGCTTACTGACTGGCTCATCTATTTTAAAGCCTACACTTTCCAAAAAATGCCTTTGCGGTAGCAGCCATACATCACACCATAAGACACCACTAAAAACAGCAGTGAAAAGCTAAAAGAAGCGAGGTAATCATTGCTGATCACTAATTGTATTAGGCTATAAATACTACCTTTTAAGCTGCTATCGCCTATTGGAATCATTATTAATAGGCGTGCAAATACGCCTGCAAACATAAAAAAGAGTATCGCATTGGCGCCAAATAAAATAAAGGGTGCGCCCCAGCTTCGTACTTTATAAATATCTAAAATGGCACTGCACAGGGCATACGTAATAATAGCAAGCCCAGAGCTGAGCAACACATAGCTTGGTGTCCATAATGCTTTGTTGATAGGCGTGATTGGTGAAATTAAGTAGCCGGCAATGACAGCTAATGTGCCCAATAGGATAAGTGTACGGGCTTGTTTTTTTAGGTCGGGTTGTTTTGTTAAGTAAACCGCAGCCAAGATGCCACTTAGCGCACTGGCAATGGCTGGAAGTGTAGAGAAAAGCCCCTCAGGATCAAATGGCAGTGGCTTAGCATTCGCATAATAAACATGGTGACTACCTAAAACCGTACTATCAATAAAGGCACTTAAGTTGTTGCCATATAACCATAAGCCACTCACTACCTCGCCGTTTGGCAAGGTATAAGGGATATAAAGCATGGCGGCGCCATAAAATAATAAAAGAGTGATGCAAGTAATGGCTATTTTCTTAGGCGATAAATAGAGATAACAACACAGAGCGACTAAATACACTAAACCAATACGTTGCAGCACGCCCAACACACGCAACTGCAATAGTTTGTCATCAACCCAGCTGAAAGAGGGATCTCGAAAATTGTAATAAAACAGGGCTAAAAACCAACCAAGAGCAATAAGCTTGAGGGTGCGAATAACACCTGCTTTTATTATTTGCTGATCACTCACTCCTTTAGCGCGCAAGTTATTTACTGATAGCGTGATAGACATGCCGACAATAAAAATAAAAAACGGAAAAATTAAATCAGTCGGTGTCCAGCCATGCCACTGTGCATGTTTCAATGGCCAATACATCGCTCCCCAACTCCCCGGATTATTTACTAAGATCATAGCGGTGATAGTTAGCCCCCGCATTACGTCTAATGCCATAAGGCGGTGTGTGGGGAGTGACTTTATAATATCGGAACAATGTTGGCGCATAAGAAAACTTTATTTTTATTTTGTTTTAACATTGTAATAAATTATTACTTCAAAGCAAGTTACTTTTTGTTCAATTACTGACCCGCAAAGCTTTAAACGCTTAGCTTAGTATTTGATTGAAAGAACATTATAAGAAATGAATTTCCATTACTTGGTTGAACCATCTATTTACAGATGTTTTTACTTAAATTAAGGATGTTTCCTTTGTAAAAAGCAGTAACTTGAAATTAGAGTAATTACACTTATTTGTTTGCGCTAAATCAAATTCTGATAAAAGTTTTATAGAGGTACACAGAACAAATTGCTAGTATAAAGGTATTAGATGTACCCGATATGGAATTTGGGGCCCATATGTGAGAAGTATCGTGCTTAATAGTCTTAGCAAGCGCTTAAACCTACGTCGTTTAATTTTATTATTAGCGTTTTCTGCAACGCTTATTACCTTTTTAAATAGTTATTACTCGAGCTACCAAGTTCAAAAACAACAACTAATAGATAAAACAATGAGTAATCACAAAGCCTATGCTGCTAAGTTGGTTTCGGCTACTGATAACTTTTTGTTAGCTGCTCAGCAACAGCTTGCTTATGTAGGCAAAATCCTTGAAGAAGATTTTAATAATCAGAAGCTGATCAGTGCTGAAGCAGAGCGCTTAAGATTACAAACTAATAGTTTCAACTCGATTATAATCGTTAATAAACAAGGCGAAATTCTTGGCGTATCGCCGCAGTCTCTTGAACTTCAAAATCGTAAAGTAGATAGTTTTGGCACCAAGGCTGCTTTGTCATACCGTATTCCTATGATAAGCGAGCCTTACATTTCTATGGCGGGTAATTTACTCATTTTTATCTCGCAACCTCTATTCGATAAGAGCAGCAGTTTTATTGGTTATGTTGGCGGAACTTTATACTTAAAGCGCGCCAGTATCTTAAATCAGTTATTGCAAGTTCATTTCTATCAAGACGGCTCTTACTTATATGTGGTTGATGAAAACCACCGTTTACTTTACCACCCCGATAAATACCGTATTGGTGAGCAAGTATTTGATAACCAAGTAATTGAAGAAGTACTAAAAGGGAACTCAGGGACTCAGCTTGTTACCAATAGCAAAGGCGTTGCAATGCTTGCTGGCTACGCACCGATGACAGTAGCTCCTTGGGGAGTAGTAACCCAGCGTCCACTCGACAGTACCCTTGCACCGCTCGACAGCTTAATGTGGCAAGTATTTGTAAAAACGGCACCAATTGGTTTACTCACTTTTGTATTTATTTGGGTGCTTGCGCGTTTAATTGCGCAACCTTTGAGACAATTAGCTGAAACCGCCAATACTCTCGATCGACCATCTACTTCGCTTGAGCTGACACAAATTCGTTCATGGTACTTTGAAAGCAATGAGCTAAGAAAAGCCATGCTTAGAGGTGTTGGCTTATTACACAGTAAAATTGGCTTGTTACGTCAAGAAGCACAAACGGATCCTTTAACCTGTTTACATAACCGCCGTAGTCTCGATATGCAGTTAAGTCACTTTATAGAGCAGCGTTGTCCATTTGCGATACTGGCAATCGATATCGATCATTTTAAACGGGTAAATGACGAATATGGGCATGATATTGGCGATGTAGTATTGCAATCACTTGCTAAAATCTTGCTGGATGTCACGCGCGATGGCGATGTTGTTGCACGTACAGGAGGTGAAGAGTTCATTGTGATCATGCCAAAAGTTGAGGCAAAACGGGCTTATCAACTCGCTGAGCGCTTACGTATGCGCGTCTCAGAAAGCTTTATAGATCCAGTGGGCTGCATTAATGTATCAATTGGTATTTCGGGCTGGCCTCTGGAACAATTGAGCCTCGAAGAGGTGTTTAAATTGGCTGATCAAGCTTTATATAAAGCTAAAAAGACCGGGCGCAATCGCTGTGTTGTTGATGGCAGCTACTATAAAGAACTTACCCCTATTTCTGACACTCCAGTGTTGGAATAAGTTATTTTATATGCAATAGTGAATGTTATTAAGTTATTTACGGACAAATCGATATGGCATTTACTTTACTCGCTCGATTAATAAAACCAATTATGTTTGCAAGCGTTGCTCTGACATGGGGTAATAATGTTTACGCAAACTCGGATGACGACAAGCGCAGCGAGTTTATTGATGTAGGCGTATTGATACCGAATGCAGTGTTGGATATTCGTTATTTTGGTCATCATAATTTTGTTGGCAAACCTATAGATGGCTACAATGCACCTAAATGTTTATTACATAATAGTGCTGCTACAGCCCTTAAAAAAGTACAAAATGCCGCTCAAAATGAAGGGCTAAGCTTAAAGGTATTTGATTGCTATCGACCACAACGAGCAGTCGATCATTTTGTGCGTTGGGTGAACGATTTAGAGGATACCCGCACTAAAGCTGAGTTTTATCCAAATCTAGGCAAAGATAAGCTACTAGGTGATTATATCGCCGCTAAATCGGGCCACAGCCGTGGCTCAACAATTGATCTAACTTTAGTCGATGCAAAAGGCAAAGAGCTCGATATGGGCTCACCCTTTGATATGTTCGACACCCTGTCAAACACCGACGACCCGCGCATAAGCGCAGAACAAAAAGCCAATCGATATAAACTAAAAACCCTCATGACTGATGCCGGTTTCGCCCCTTATTCAATGGAGTGGTGGCACTTTACCTATCAACCTCAAGCATACCCCGCTACCTATTTTGATTTTGTGGTGGAGTAGGTAAAACAGCTTTAAGCTTTCAGCTGTAAGTTTAAGCCGAAAAGTGTTGTTTTTGAATGTTGAGTTAGCTTGATTAAATGGCGTTGAATGTTAGACACGCCATGCAAGCATGACGCCTACGGTTTGATGTAGGCGTGAAACTTGTTTCACGCGTCTGACGGCTGATAGCTGAAGGCTGAGAGCTCCTTCTAGAACTTAGCGCATGATGACGCGGGGTAAACCCGCTGCGGCAAGTAGGCGTGAAACTTCTTTCACGCGTCTGACGGCTGATAGCTGAAGGCTGACAGCTCCTTCTAGAACCTAATGCATGATGACGCGGGATAAACCCGCTGCTACAAGTAGGCGTGAAACTTGTTTCGCGCATCTGACGGCTGATAGCTGAAGGCTGACAGCTCCTTCTAGAACCTAGCGCATGATGACGCGGGATAAACCCGCTGCTACAAGTAGGCGTGAAACTTGTTTCGCGCGTCTGACGGCTGATAGCTGAAGGCTGACAGCTTCTACATCACCTCTTTTATCGGTGAATAATCAACTTTAATTTCAACAATATCGACATTGGCATTTTGTTTAAAAACGTCTTGCACTTTTAATAAATCAGTATCTTTTTCAGCAAGGTATCGATATGTTTTGTTGGTCATTTTTTTTAACGTGTATTGGCTGCTAAGCTCTACCGGTAAGCTATTATCTTTGAGAGTTAAATAGATAGCGCCGGTAGCAATACCAGGCTCTTTCATCGCGTGATTAAATACTTCAGTGCCTTTGGTTAAAGTAGGCGCGGCAAAGGTAATTTTTTCGCCATTATTGCTAAAAGCGTTAATTGGTTTTTGTTTGTTAATCTCGACCACTTTTTTAACATCTTTATCTAAAACTTGTTCTTTTTGTGAACTGCTTGCTGAGTGTTGCGAGCTATCTTGTGCGGATATTTCACTTTTTTGACAGCCTGATAAGAGTATTAGCACTAGTGTAACTAACTGTATATTAATTGCTTTATTCATTATTGACCTGTTTGTTCGTTACTTTTGTTTACAATTGATTCTGTCTTTTGATTGCCAGATTAGGTACATTGGCTTTGGTTATGATTGTTAACCGAAAATAAAAATATAACAATAGGGAACGTAAGGAATGTCTCAATTTAAAGTAACTGCTGTTGCAACTATGGTAACGGCTATCTTGGCATCAACTCAATTACAAGCAAGTGAACAAACTCGCTTTTACAACGCATCAAGTGTTAGTTCTCAAGTACAGTTTAATCCTCAAGTATCTCAGCAACGTGCATTAGCTGAGCGTCGTACTGTATCAGGACACAAATCAATTTTCGATGAGCAATTAGGTAAAGCTACGTTCCTTTGGAATGCGGTAGGTCAAGCTAAGCCAGACATGGCGATGATCCTTCCTGAGCAGCGCAATGCATACGCTGCTGATTTTTATCTAAATGCTTTAACGGGCGTTAGCGCTCTGAAAAAAGGTGTATCAAGCGCCGTACTAACTGATTTATCTGAGCAGAAGCTTGGTTCAATCACAGCTAAATACAAGCAAAAAGTACATGACATTGAAGTATTCAACCGTGAATACAACCTGATCATGGACAAAGAGTATAACCTAGTTGCAGGTTCTGGCTACTTTGCAAACACAAGCGCTAGTGCAACCAAATCGTTCGCACCACTTGCTGAATTTGTTGGCGCGGAGCAAAGCATTAAACGTGCGATTAAAGAACTTGCTGATATCGACGTATCGCTAACTAAATCAACTGAACAAGGCGACTATGTTAAGTACAATGTGTCTAACCAAACTGGTGACAAAATTGTACTAGGCCAGCCACGTGCTAAGAAAGTATTCTTTGAAGTAGCAGGCGAGTTGCAATCTGCATACTACGTTGAAGTAGAAGTTGCTGATAAAAACAGCCTAGAAAGCGATTATTTCAGCTACGTTATTGGCGCACAAAACAGCAAAGTTTATTTCAAGAAAGACTTAAAAGCACACGCGGCAGACTTTAACTACCGTGTATGGGCTGATGAAGATGGTTATCCGTGGGAAGGTCCTCATGGCGACGTGATCCCAGCTGATGGTCCAGATCAAATCGATGAAACTGAAATCCTAGATGCACCACTTGTAAGTTTGTCTTACTATAAAAAACTAAGCACGATGGATCCGTGGCTTGCTGATGATGCTACAACCACTTCAGGTAACAACGTATTTGCTTATGCCGATGTAATCGCACCTCAAGGTTACACAGAAGGTGACTTCACTGCTGAAACTACATCAGACTTTACATTCGATTACCCTTATCAAGTTGACCAAGTAGCAAACAGCTACGATAACCGTAAAGCGGCAATCGTTAACTTGTTCTACATGAACAACTTCTTACACGATTTCTTCTACGACCATGGTTTTGACGAAACATCAAATGTTGCGCAAGTATCGAACTACGGCCGTGGCGGTGTTGAAGGCGACCCAATCGAAGCGCAAGCACAAGATAATAGCGGTTTAAACAACGCAAACATGTCTACGCCTGCAGATGGTGCAAGCCCTCGCATGCAAATGTATTTATACAATAGTAAAGATGCAAAAGTAGGCATTGACTATGGTGTGGTTGTAACATCTGACGCGACAATTGGTCTTCTAGATTCGTCAAAAGTATCTAGCTTTGGTCAAATGCAATTTGCTGATATCGCTGGCGAAGTTGTTCGTCTAGTGGACGATAATAACGTTGATTCTGGTAGCGTAACTGATGGTTGTGAACCTGCAACAAACGCAGCAGAACTAGCTGGTAAAATTGCGCTAGTAGACCGTGGTTCTTGTAACTTCACTGCAAAAGTACTACACGCTCAAGAAGCGGGTGCAATTGGTGCAATTGTTGTGAATAACAACCCAGATACTGATGAGCCAGCGCCAATGGGTGGTGAAGATGATGCAGTGCTTATTCCTAACATGGGTCTTAACTTTGCTGACGGTCATGCACTTTACGATGGTATCGATGCAGGCGAAACTGTTACTGTTAACATGTTCAATAAAGCTACGTTAAAAGACGGTACGTTAGATAACGGTATTATTGCTCACGAATGGGGTCACTATATCAGTAACCGTTTAGTGGGTAACTCATCGGGTCTTATCAACTTCCAAGGTCGCGCGATGGGCGAAGGTTGGGGTGATTTCCACTCACTAATGTTCATTGCGAAAGCAGATGACATCAACATCCCAGGTAACGACAAGTTCCAAAAAGCATACGGTAGCGGTACTTTCGTAGAAGACTTCTATTATGGTATCCGTCGTGTTCCATATTCAACAAATATGGACGTTAACCCACTGTCTTTCCGTCACATTACTGAAGATGCTGGTGATGATGTAGGTATTGCGCCAACGAGTGTTGCTTCACCACATGCTGCAGGTGAAATTTGGGCAACCATGCTTTGGGAAAGCTACGTAGCGCTTATCAACAAGCACGGCTTTGAAGATGCTCAAAACCGTATGGCTAACTACCTAGTTGCTGGTTACAAGTTAACACCAGTTGCACCATTATACACAGAAGCACGTGATGCAATCTTAGCAGCTGCATATGCAGTTGACCCTGAAGATTACAAACTAATCTTAGGTGCATTTGCTAAGCGTGGTATGGGCTTAGGTGCTCAAGCGCCAGATCGTTTCAGTGAAGATTTAACAGGTGTTGTTGAGTCTGACAAAATGCAACTTGCAAGCTTTACCCTAAAAGATGTTGAAATGAATGCAAGCTACAATGGTGTTGAGCTTGGTTATTGTTCAAACGACAACATTCTTGATAAGGGTGAAACAGGTACTTTAACTGTTAGCATCATGAATACAGGTAGTGAAGTACTAACAGGTACACAAGCACAATTAACAGTTGTGAGTGGCCACGATGTTACATTTGAAAATGATGGCTTAATCACATTTGACGATACAACACCGTATGCTTCGCAAACAAGTGCGCCAATTAAGTTCACATTAAACGATGCTGGCACTGCTGATACACTTGAAATCGAAGTGTCATTCCCTGAGCTTTCTGCTGATGATGAAATCGTTGAAGCTCTAAGCGATACAGTATCTTACCTTGTAAACATGGACTTTGAAGACAAGGCACCTGTTAGCTCACAAACTGCTGATGATATGGAAGTAGCAGGTACATCATTACGCGACTGGAAAGAGCACGTAATGACAGGTGATGACTTAGCTGTTGGCACGCAAAGCATGGCAACTGGCGGTAATGTTAACTTCTTCAACAGCTTTGGTTTTGGTCTTGGCGAGCAAACAATGTACTTGAACAACAATGACTTCCAGTCAGATGTTGCTATTGAGTCAAGAGAGTTCGACATTGGCTTTGCAGGTGAATTTGAAGTTTCATTCTGGCACTTCTACCTAATCGAAAACGAGTGGGATGGTGGTGTTGTAGAAATCAGCGTAAACGGTGGTAACTGGGTTGATGTTACTGAAATGGGCGGTTCATTTGATGTTGGTTACGACGGCCCACTAATCGAAAATGACGCACAAGCACTACAAGATCGCGATACCTTCACAGGTAACAATATTGATAATGGTGTTTATGGTAACTACGAAACTATTCGTTTTGGTACTGAACTAAACGGTAACCGTGCAAAATTACGCTTCCGTATCTCATCAGACAGCGCAGTACGTGAGTTCGGCTGGTGGATTGATAATGTGACTGTAAGCAATGTAACGTCACCAATCTTCTCGAACGTAATTGCTGGTGATACGTTAGCATGTGATAACGCACTTCCTATTATTAGTGTTTCTGGTGATGAAACGGTTTCTGAATCGGCTTCAGGTACTGTGTCTGTTGCAGCGACAGACCGTAACAACGACACACTGAGCTACACATGGACTCAAGTGAGCGGTACTACAGCAACGCTTACAGGTGCTGATACGGCTACTTTAGGCTTCAAGCCAGGTGCTATCTCAAGCGATGACGAGTTAGTATTTGAAGTAACAGTGAGCGATGGTACAGATTCTGTTTCAGAGCAGTTCACTGTTGCTGTAACTAACGAAGCTGAGCCAGTAGAAGAGAAAAAAGTAACTAAATCTAGCAATGGTAGCTTTGGTTTCTTAACGCTTCTACTTGCACCATTAGCGCTTATCGGCCGTCGCCGTAAACGTAAATAATACTTTTAAATAGTGATAACAAAGCCCTTACAGCCCGCTGTAAGGGCTTTTTTGTTTTTAAGTTAGCGAGAGTAAAGTTAGCGAGTTTCGAGTTTAGAGATACGAGATAAAAGATACGAGATACAAGATACGAGATACGAGATACGAGATACAAGATACGAGATACAAGGTAGCAGATTTTACATCGCGTCCTAGAACCTAGCCCCTTTTTGTAGGCGTGAAACTTGTTTCGCGCGTCTGAAGACTGATAGCTGGAAGGTTCTTTACGTTGGGTATCGCTTCGTTCGACCCAACCTACGTGAAGAGTAAAGAGGTTAAATGTTGTGGGGTTATCAATACTCGATAACCCCACAATTCGGCTTAGAGCTTAAAGCTATTGAACGGTTGCTTTTAAGCCGCGGCGTTTTAACAACGCAGACGTATCAGGCTCTTGACCACGGAATGCTTTAAACGATTCCATCAGGTCACGCGAGTTACCTACTTCTAAAATTTCTTTGCGGTATTTTTCACCCATTTCGCGAGTTAAACCACCTTGCTCTTGAACATAAGCAAACGCGTCTGCCGCTAGGATTTCACTCCACATATAAGCATAGTAACCAGCTGAATAACCGCCGCCCATTGAGTGTGAGAAGAACGCAGATTTATAACGTGGTGGTACAAATGGTACGTTAACACCGTGCTTAGCAAGAGCTTGCTCTTCAAACTTTTCAATGTCTTGTAGTGGCGCATCAGCAGAAAGTGAGTGCCATTCCATATCAAGTAGTGCAGCAGCAACATACTCTAAGGTATCAAAACCTTGGTTAAAGCTACGAGATTGAATGACTTTTTCAAGTAGCTCATCAGGAATTGGCTCACCTGTTTTATGATGTTTCGCATAGTTAGCGATAACTTCAGGGTACATTGCCCAGTCTTCTTCAAAGGTAGAAGGAAACTCAACGAAGTCACGTGATACCGAAGTACCTGAAAGTGTTGGGTATTTAACTTTTGAGAACATACCGTGTAAGCCATGACCTAGCTCGTGGAAAATCGTTGTTGCTTCATCGTAGCTGATAAGCGTAGGTTCACCATTCGCGCCTTTTTGAATGTTCATTACATTCACAACTACAGGCTTTTGATTTTTTAGACCAGACTGCTTCACAAATGAGCTCATCCAAGCGCCACCACGTTTACCTTCACGAGCAAAGTAATCGGCATAGAAAATAGCTAGGCTTTTACCATTTTCGTCAAATAATTCATATGCTTTCACATCAGGGTGGTAAACTGGTAAGTCGCTACGTGGTTTAAAAGTAATCCCATATAAACGGTTCATTGTATAAAAAACACCGTCTTCAAGAACACGATTAAATTCGAAATACTCTTTTACTGCATTTTCGTCTAGGTTGTATTTATCTTTGCGAACTTGCTCTGCGTAGAATAACCAATCCCATGGCTGTAGCTTAAATTGTTCACCAGACTCATCGATCTTAGCTTGAATAGCCGCTGCTTCAGCATTAACGTTTTGCATTAATGCAGGGATCATGCTCGCAAACATATCAAATACTGCTTGAGGTTTTTTCGCCATTTGTGACTCTAAACCAAAATCAGCCCAGCTGTCGTAGCCTAATAATTTAGCTTTTTGAGCGCGTAAATGAGCAAGTTCTGCCACGATATCGCGGTTATTATTTTCACCTGATAGCGCACGCTCAGCCGATGCACGCCATACTTTTTCACGCAACTCACGGTTTTTAAGGGTTGCTAATATAGGCTGGCGAGTTGTATTGGTGATCTTAATTAAGTACTTGCCGTCATGACCAGCTTCCGTTGCTGCATTAGCAAGCTGTTCAATTTGACCCGCAGGTAAGCCTTCAAGCTCAGCTTTGTCATCAACAATAACAACATTTGTTTTTGTCAGTGCTAATAAGTTTTGCGAAAATTGCGTCGTTAAACTTGAATGCTTAGTATTGATATCACGAATTTGCTGTTTTTGTTCGGCATTTAATTGTGCACCAGCGCGAACAAAACGCTTGTAGTAAACATCAAGTAAACGTTTTTCTTCGGCTGTTAATGCTAGTTTGTCTGCATCGTTATAAACAGCTGCTACTTTTTCAAAAAGTGCTTTATTAAGAAAAATATTATCGTTATGTGATGCTAACTTAGGTGCTAATTCTTTTTGGATTTCACGGCGAGCAGGGTTTGAGTCACTGCCTGCTAAGTTATAAAAAATGCTACGAGTACGGGTTAACAGCTCACCACTTTTTTCAAGAGCAACAACAGTATTGGCAAAATCAGGCTTTGCAGGGTTGTCGATGATAGCTTGTACTTCAGCCATTTGCTCTGCCATGCCTTTATTGAAAGCTGGCATAAAGTGTTCATCTTTAATAAGGCTAAAATCAGGCGCCTCGTATTGCAGTGCACTTTTAACAAATAGTGGGTTTGCTTGTTCAGCTGCAGTTACTTCTGCTGTTTGTTCAGTTTTACGCGTATCAGCTGTAGTTTGAGGCTCAGAACAGGCCGTTAGTAATAACGCTGAGCTGATCGCGGTTGCGAATAGGTGTTTCATAGTGTTTCTCTTGTCATTTTTTAAAGTAATTGTACCGATATAACGTTATGTCAGCACTTTATGTCATCCTAGTGTTGGTTGTTAGTATGAGATTACACAAAGATGGCACGAATGTGTGCATGAGTGAGGCTGATATAACTTTGCGGTTAATATATAGAGCATACTGTGTATCGATAGCAATAATCTCATTCGTTGCGATAAGGTGATTATTGGCTGCGATAAGTGGTTAATTTTCGTAAATGTCAGCGTATCTTTTTCGACTTCTCAAGCTAAATTGTTATCAGATACTGTTTAAAATTAATACTCATAATGCAAGTTCGTCCTTACGTTTATAGCTGCATGACAATGATGGTGTGAAAGGTCCAAAAATTAGCTCTTGATAAAGTTTTATAATGTTATATTGTATCACTTTCTTTGGTGCGATAGCATTTATTCAGTTCATCAGAATTGATGCTTTAGCAATAAATATAAATAATACAAGAAGTTGATATGCAATTACCCGATATAACCTCGCACTCTAATACAGATTTTCAATCACCTTTAAAATGGGTTGGCATGGAAGGTATCGCATTACCTTGTAAACTTGCACAACCTCATGTTGATGCGCACCTTAATGCCAAAGCAGATATTTTTGTCAGCCTTGATAGCGATGCAAAAGGTATTCATATGTCGCGTCTCTATTTACTACTTAATCAGCTATTGGCTAAACAAAGCTTAACCAGTCAGCGTGTTAGTGAGTTTATGAATGCCGTTTTAGCATCACAAAAAGACTTAAGTAAAAGCGTAAAACTGGTGCTGCATTTTGATTTACCAGAGCTAAAAGCAGCGCTCCTGAGCGACCATTGCGGTTACAATGCTTACCCTGTAGTTTTAACTATCACGAAGCAGCAATCACTTACCATTAACTTAAAAGTCGATATTGCCTATAGCAGCACGTGCCCATGTTCAGCGGCATTATCGAGGCAGCTTTTGGGCGAAGCGGTCGATAAACAGTTTAGCGATGCCGCTATTGATAAAGCATCTTTAATCAATTGGCTCACAAGTGAACAGGGCTCTATTGCAACCCCTCATAGCCAGCGCTCATATGCGTATATCGATGTCACTTTTAGTAGCGAAAAGCTTCCGGATATTAGTGGCTTTATCACAGTCTGTGAGCAAGCCATAGGGACCCCAGTGCAAACCGCCGTTAAGCGTGAAGATGAACAAGCATTTGCCGCCCTTAACGCAAAAAACTTATTATTTTGCGAAGATGCAGCAAGGCGGCTAAAGCAGTGCTTCGAAACCATGCCAGGTATTACTGATTACCAATTTAAAGTAGAGCATCAAGAAAGCTTACACGGCCACAATGCTGTGGTTTATGAGTCTAAGTATTAGGCCATACAGCCTTATTTGGTTTACAAACTTTGACATTAGCGGTCGCAAATTATTGCTATTGGCTAGCACAATGATAATGATAAGAGCGCTAAAAAGATAAACATAACAAATATAAAGGACGACTATGCGTTTTAAATTTATTGCTGCTGCAGTGGGTCTGGCTGTAGCAAATGTTGCTGTTGCCGACGAAGGCATGTGGCAACCTCACCAGCTACCAGAACTTGAATCTATCCTAAAAGCGAAAGGCTTAAGCATTGATGTTGAGTCAATTTCAAAATTGACCGAGTTTCCGATGAACGCAGTAATTAGCCTTGGTGGTTGTACAGCTTCGTTTGTTTCACCAAAAGGCTTAGTTGTAACAAACCATCACTGTGCCTATGGTTCGATTCAATATAATTCAACCACCGAAAATAACATTTTAGAAAATGGCTTTTTAGCTAAAACAACGGGCGAAGAAGTACCTGCAGCGCCGGGTTCTCGTGTTTATGTGACAGAGCAAGTGACAGAAGTTACCGATAAAGTAAACAAAGGTACTGAACAGCTAACAGGTAAAGCACGCTTTGATGCCATTGAAGCAAATGAAAAAGCACTTGTTAGTGAGTGTGAGCAAGACCAAAGCTACCGCTGTAATGTGTATACCTTCCACGGTGGTCTTGAATATTACTTAATTAAAGCGCTAGAAATTAAAGATGTACGTTTAGCCTATGCACCCGCTATGGGCGTAGGTAAATACGGCGGCGATATTGACAACTGGATGTGGCCGCGCCACACCGGTGATTTCTCGTTCTATCGCGCGTATGTTGGCAAAGATGGCAAGCCTGCTGAATATTCAGAAGATAACGTACCGTACCAGAGTGATGCGTTTTTAAAAGTAAGCGCTAAAGGCGTACAAGAAGGCGATTTTGTGATGGTTACCGGTTATCCGGGCAGCACAAACCGCTACCGTATTTCGCCTGAAGTTGATTACGTGTTTAACACAGCCTACCCATTAGCGCGTAAATATAATTCTAAATATGTCTCATTAATTGAAGAAAATGCCCCTGATGGTTCAGAGGCACGTATTGCTTATGAAAGTACGATTGCGGGTTACAACAACTACATTAAAAACTATGGCTCAATGATTGAGAGCTTTAACAAAGGTTCAATGTATAGCCGTAAGCAACAATTTGAAAAAGATCTCACTGCGTGGATCAATGAAGATAGTAAGCGCAAAGCTAAATACGGACATGTACTTGCTGATTTAACGGCGTTAGTTGCTGAGTCTCAAGAGCACAACCAACGTGACCGTATGTTAGGTTACGTACACCGCTCACAAATGATGTCATCGGCTCGTATGCTGTATCGTTTAGCTTATGAAAAACAAAAGCCAGATGCTGAGCGCGAAAGCGGTTATCAAGAGCGTGATATGCCGCGCATTAAATCACGCCTAGAAAGCATGAGTCGTCGTTATGATGAAACCGTTGATAAAGCCATTTTATTGTACTTTATTGAGCAATATGCAGCTTTACCAAACGATGAGCGAGTTGCAGAGGTAGATAAAGCGCTTGGTTTAACCAATGGTTTTGATAAACAAAAACAACAAGCGTTACTTGATGATATGTATGCTAAATCGGTTCTTGCAGATGAAAGCAAACGTTTATGGATGACAGAACTTGACCTTGCTCAGTTAAAGCAAAGTAGCGATCCATTCATTCAATACGCTCAGGCTGTTTTTGCCGTTACTAAAGACATTGAAGATGCGAAAAAAGAGCTGGCTGGTAAACAGCAAGCTGCTCGCCCTGCATTAATGGAAGCAATTATCGCTTATAACAAGGCACTTAATAAGCCTGTTTATGCTGATGCTAACAGCACCTTGCGTGTAACTTACGGCACGGTAGGCGGCTATTCACCGCAAGATGGCTTAGTGGCAACCCCCTTTACATCTTTAGAAGGCCTGCTTGCTAAAAATACCGGTGTTGAACCATTCAACTCACCAGAAAAGCAAAATGAGTTAATTAAGCAAAAGCTTTATGGCGATTACACAGGCGGTATGAATACGGTTCCGGTTAACTTTTTATCAAATGTAGATACCACAGGTGGTAACTCAGGTTCACCAACATTAAATGGTAATGCTGAGCTAGTTGGTTTGTTATTTGATGGTGTTTACGAAAGTATTATTGGTGATTGGGATTACGATGAAAACTTAAACCGCTCGATTCACGTTGATTCACGATACATGTTGTGGGTGATGGATAAAGTTGATAATGCTCAAAATCTACTTAAAGAGATGACCATCGTTAAGTAATCAAAGTATACGTTAATTTAAGCATTAAAATGCCAGTCGTTTAGACTGGCATTTTTGTTTTTATAAAAATTAAAACATTAAATTTCATGAGGTTGAAAAATATTTATAAAAATTAATTTTTCTTAAGTTTTATTTAAGTTTCGCTCGATAAATTTTACACATAACCTAAGTGGAGCGAACAATTATGCTTTCAGTTCAACAATCACATCAAACTCAATTTCAAGAGCCTGCCTTTGTTTGCACGCGTGAAGGAGGTCAGTTCCGCGACCGTCTTGAGAGTAATATTAAGCAAGGTTTTGCTGCAGCTTATGATGCGAAAATTTCGCAGTTCATGCCGCTTCTTTGTGAGCTGAATGTTGATGATGAAGTATGTACGTTAGGTCTTCGCTCTGCATCACAACCTTTGTTTATTGAACAATACCTCCCTGTGTCTATTGAGCACTTTGTCGGTGCCAAGCGTGAGCACATTTTTGAGTTAGGTAATTTATGCTCAACGCATCGAAAAGCCACCTTGGCACATTTTGTTTTAATGAACGAAGCACTCTACCAAGCGGGAGCAAAATATTTAGTGTTTTGTGCAACCCGTAAAGTCAGAGCGCTATTAAAAATGCTAGGTGTTAATTGCAAAGAAATCGGTGTTGCAAATGCACAAGCACTCCAAGATCCAGCAAGCTGGGGTAGCTATTACGACAACCAACCAACCATTTGTGTGGTTGACCTAAACGAAGCACATCAACGTGTATTAAACACCCCAGTTTTATTCAATATTAAACAGCAGTGTTTACAGTCATCCCTTGAATTGGCTGTTTATTTGGAGGCGCTATGAGCTGGTTAACACAGTTACCACACAAAGATAGCGATACCTTAATGGTTTGCCATGAAAGTAATGGTGTGCGCTCACTAACTAAACAAGATTTTACTGAACAAGTAACTCGTCTGTTAGCTACTTTGGTTGAGTTTAATGCTGAGGGTGTCGCCTATCAATTAGATAACACACCTGCTTGGTGTGTATTAGAAGCTGCGCTTAGCGAACTTAAAAGAGTGGCAATTCCGCTACCAACGTTTTTTACGGCTCAGCAAATAGCGTTTGGTTTGCAAAACAGTGGGGCAGGGCTATTTGTATGTGACCGCGCTTACGAAGGTGAGCATGTAAGGTTAGTGGCGTTAGTCGATGTATGTAAGCATTACCCTTTATATGTCTATCAATTGACTAATACACAGCCAGTTCCTTATTTTGCAAACACGCAAAAGATTACCTTTACGTCGGGCTCAACGGGTACACCAAAAGGTGTGTGTTTATCGCTTGAGAGTCAATTGCAGGTGGCAACATCACTTTATCAAAGCATTGGTTTAGAAAAACCAAACCATTTGTGTTTACTGCCGTTACCGGTTTTGCTTGAGAATTTAGCCGGTGTGTATGCGCCGCTATTAGCGGGTGGCACAGTTAACTTAGTGCCTTTAGCTGAACTTGGGTTTTCTGGCGCACAGTTACTTGAGCCACATAAATTAATAGCAGCCATTGAACGCACTGAGCCAAATACCCTTATTTTAGTGCCTGAGTTGCTGACTTGTTTAGTGGCTTTTGCAAAGCAAGGCTGGCAAGCACCTAAAAGCTTAAAGTTTATTGCAGTGGGTGGCGCGGTTGTAAGCCAAGCACTTATTAAGCAAGCCCGAGAGTTCGGTTTACCGGTTTATCAAGGCTATGGTTTGTCTGAGTCTTCATCGGTGGTGAGCCTAAACACGCGCGATGATGACGACATCGACACCGCAGGGCGAGTTCTCAAACATATCCAATACAAAATTGAAAATGGTCAGCTTTATATCAAAGGCTCATTGTTTTTAGGGTACTTAGGTCAAGCAGCGCAAAGTGCCGACGATTGGTATGCAACTGGCGATCTCGTCACTGAGCAAGCAGGCCGCTTGGTTATTCAAGGTCGCTTGAAAAATCAGCTGATCACCAGCTTTGGGCGCAATATCAGTGCCGAGTGGCCAGAGTCGTTATTGCTTAGCCACAGCCAGGTACAACAAGCAGTGGTGATTGGCGAAGGCCAAGCATTTTTAGCTGCGCTTATCTATGCAAACCAAGCGATGAGTGACGATGAACTTGCTGCTCATATTGCGGCACAAAACGCGCAACTACCCGAATACGCACAGATCAAAAAGTGGCATCGAATGGCAGAGCCTATGAGCCACACGCAAGGTTTATTAACCAGCAATAATCGCCCCAAACGCGATGTTATTAATCAATTTTTTGCTACAGAGATTTCAGCATTTTATCAAGAGGCGACGAGCATGAGTCAATTTTTCAATACATTACAAGCCGAAACACAGAAAGAGCGCGACTACCTTTTAGCTGCGCCAATTATTAGCCGCGTTTTTAAAGGTGAAGTCAGCCTGAGTGAATACGCATCGTTCTTAACGCAAGCTTATCATCATGTTAAACACACCGTGCCACTGCTAATGGCTGTAGGCGCAAAGCTAAGCGATAAACAAGAGTGGTTGCGCGAAGCTGTTGCAGAATACATCGAAGAAGAGTTAGGCCACCAAGAATGGGTGCTAAACGATATTGCAGCCTGTGGTTTTGATAAAGAGTTAGTGCGTCATTCTCGTCCACAATTTTCGACTGAATTAATGGTGTCGTATGCCTACGATACAATTAATCGCGGTAACCCATTGGCCTTCTTTGGCATGGTGCATGTGCTTGAAGGCACCTCGATTGCCTTAGCCGATAATGCAGCGGGGCAAATCCGTGAGGTTGTAGGTTTACCTAAAAAGGCGTTTACCTACCTTACCTCGCATGGCGCTCTTGATATTGAACACGTGAAGTTTTTCGAAAATCTGATGAACAAAATAGATAACGAGGACGATCAGCAAGCGATTATTCACGCCGCAAAATGTTTTTATAAACTGTACGGCAATATTTTCCGTGACCTCGATTCAGAACCTTTCTTTAGCGAGGCTGACTTGGAGCAAAGCGCATGAGTAGCCCAGTGTGTGTGCTAACCGGTGCAACAGGGGGCATTGGCCGTGCTATTGCCCTTCGCCTTGCAAAAGAAGGTTGGCGTGTATTATTGGTAGGCCGAAATATAAAGCAACTTGCTGCATTGCAATTGGAGTGCGGCAATGACGCTGAGTATTTTCAAGCCGACCTTAGTAACAGTGAATCTCGCAATGATCTTGCTAAGTTTGCCCAGCAAATTGGCGGCGCAACGCTGCTTATCAATAACGCGGGCGTTAATGTGATGCAAGGCTTTAGTGAAATAAGCGAGCAGCAAATTGATCATCTGTTAAATATTAATCTAAATGTACCTATTAAATTGTGTCAGCTGTTTTTACCACAAATTACCCGTAATAAAGGCACGATTGTGAATATAGGTTCATCATTTGGCAGCATCGGATATCCATATCAAACCTTGTATTGTGCCAGCAAGTTTGGCCTTAGAGGAATGACTGAAGCCCTTGCCAGAGAGCTTAGTCACAGTGATGTGAAAGTATTGTACTTAGCACCTCGTGCCACCGATACCGCGATTAATTCGCCGCAGGTACGTGCGATGAACAAAGAGTTGGGTAACACCATGGACCCGCCTGAAAAAGTGGCTGATGCATTAATAGATTTAATTAAATCCAAAAAACGTCGCCGTTTTATCGGCTTCCCAGAAACATTATTTGCTCGTATTAACGGGGCATTTCCATCATTAGTTGATAACGCAATTGCAAAACAACTTCCTAAAATTAAAAGTTTTTTTGCCAACTAAATTGATTAAGGTGAATGATTATGACTAAACTAAATTTTAAAGCTCTAATGATGATAGCTGTTATCATGGCTGCGCCTGCAAAAGCCGACTTTAATAGCGATTTAAGTTCGGTGCAAAAGCAATGGGCTGTGGTTAATTACGAATTAGTTGACGATGCGCAGCTAGATGCCTTTGAAAAGTTAGCGAATGAAACCGCAGAGTTTACAAAAGCAAACGATCAGCAAGCGGCAAGCCATATTTGGTACGGTATCGTGTTATCGAGCTATGCAGGTGCGAAAGGGGGATTAGGTGCGCTGGGTCTTGCTAAAGATGCCAAAGCACAATTTGAAAAAGCGCTTAAGCTTGATCCACAAGCACTGAATGGTTCGGCCTATACAAGTTTGGCAACTTTATACGGCAAAGTGCCAGGTTGGCCAATTGGCTTTGGTGATGATGATGAAGCCAAAAAACTGTTTAAAAAAGCCCTTGAGCTAAATCCTTATGGAATCGATAGTAATTATTTATATGCGTCATTTTTATATGATGAGCATAAGTATCAGTCAGCTAAAGAATTTTTATTAGTAGCTCAGCAAGCGCCAGCGCGCCCTGATAGACCAAAGGCAGACCTTTACCGCCAACAAGAAATTACTAAACTATTGGCTAAGGTAGAGAAAAAATTAAAGAGATAAGCTATGCATTTATTGCTCGTTGAAGACGACCACTTAGTGGCAGAAGGCCTGTGTCGTTCTTTACGTCAACAAGGTTATAGTGTTGAACACAGTGCAACCGTTAAGTCAGCGATGCAATGGCTGCAAAATGATGAAATTGAGCTGGTAGTCCTTGATTTAGGACTACCAGACGGTGATGGCATCGACATTCTAAAGCACATCAAAAAGCATCGTAAAAACCTGCCGGTGGTGATTTTAACCGCTCGCGGTAGTATTGATGATAAAGTTATGGGCCTAGATTTAGGCGCTGATGATTATCTTGCAAAACCCTTTGATCCCGCAGAGTTATTTGCACGTCTTCGGGTTGCTAGTCGGCGATTGACCCAAGCTCAAACCAGCACCTTAAAAGTTGGCAATGTTGAAATGGACACCGCCGCATTTACCGTAAGATTTCAAGATGAGCCGGTAAACTTGCCGCGCAAAGAGTTTATGCTCCTTAAAGCCTTGCTAGAAAACCAAGGTCGCGTGCAATCAAAACAGCAGTTAGAAAGTAAACTTTACGAATGGGGCGAAGAGGTGGGGTCAAATACCATCGAAGTGCACATTCATCACTTGCGTAAAAAATTCCCAAAAGAGTTTATTAAAACCTTGCGTGGTATTGGTTATGTGGTGGGTAAACGATAGTGTCAATTCGTAAAAGGCTGACATTACTTATCTTATCCATGGTGATCCTAACCTGTTTTTTGGCTTTTACAAAAGGTTATCGTGAAAGCATGAATCAGGCTGAAGCGCTGCTCGATAACGAGCTGGTAACGTTGGCGCATGTGTTAATCGAACAACCACTCAGTAATGAAACCCCGGCTTATACGAGTGATTTACCGCAGTTATTATTTCAAGTTTGGGTTGATGACAGCTTGGCCTCAAGCTCAAAGTCATTGCAGAATAACGCTATAAATCAAAGTCAGTGGCAAAGTGGGTTTAGCGTTGAAAACTTGGCCGGGCAACGAGTCAAAGTGTATCGCTTAAGCGAAGGTAATAAGCGAGTGCTTATTGCAGAGCCTTTGAGTAAGCGAGTGGCGCTAACCGAAACTGTCATTTTATCGGCCATGACGCCGCTGTTATGGAGTGTGCCTATCCTTGCCCTCCTTATTAGTGTGTTTGTAAAACAAGGGCTTGCGCCACTAACTCGGTTGTCGAATCAACTTAAACATCGTCAAGCAAATGACTTTACGGCTATCCCTTGGCAAACCCCAGAGCAAGAAATAAAACCCGTAATTAGCCGCTTAAATGATCTATTCAAACGGGTTGAAAGTGCCTATTTACGAGAGCGCTTTTTTGCCTCTGATGCAGCCCATGAACTGCGCACACCGCTGAGTAGTTTAAAAATAAATGTGCATAATTTAGTTGCCCAAGGTGTCGATAGTGTTGAGCTTGATGCGATGGAAAAAGGCGTTGATAAGTTAAGCAATATCGTCGAGCAGATGCTAATTTTAGGGCGGACTTATCCAGAGCAATGGCAGGCGCAATTTAGTTCAGTGTCGGTGTTAGAAATTAGCCAGCAAGTTGTTGCACAACTTTATGATCGTATAGACGAAAAAGAGCATACCATCAGCATTGATGGCGATGATTTTATTATTGCTGGTGACGAATTTACCTTGATTACTTTGTTTGGCAATTTACTGAGTAACGCCATAAAATACACCCCAGCTGTGGGAGAGATTTGTATTACCCTGAAAACCGAAAACAATCGTTTTATCTGGCAAATAGATGACTCGGGACCCGGTATTGATGAAGCTCAAAAACAGCGCATTTTTAATCGCTTTTATCGCGTGGGTGGTGATAAACATCCATCGGGTGAGCAAGGAGCAGGGCTTGGTATGGCCATTGTTGAACACATAGTATCGATTTATAACGCTGATATTGCTTTAGCAGACAGCCACCTTGGCGGCTTGCGAGTGAGCGTGTCCTTTATGCAAGGAGACGTCAGTGAATAAATGGATTGCTGCACTGTCTATGTTGCTGTGTATGTCATCTTGGCTTGCTTGTGCCAAAGAATACAAACTGATCTTAAAAGATCATTTGTTTTATCCCGCTGAAATAAAAGTACCTGCCAATAAAAAGCTACGTTTACTCATCGAAAATCAAGATAACACTCCTGAAGAGTTCGATAGCTTTGATTTAAACCGCGAAAAAGTGCTTTACCCGGGGCGCACAAGTGTGATTTATATCGGCCCACTGAGTCCTGGCCGTTATGACTTTTTTGGCGAATTTTCGCCTAATACGGCCCGAGGAACGGTTGTGGCTACGGAGGTAGATAATGCTGATAACTAGTTTATTAATGAGCATTAATCAGCTTTTACCGGTTGTGATTTTAGCGGTGTTACTCAGGTTGATAGTACCTCTTAATCAGCGACAATTAGGTCTATATGCTGCTATTGGCACCATTATTAGTTTGCTATTTGTACAAGGTGCGGCATCGATGAGCCAGTTGTTTGAACATCGTGGTTTAGAGTTCATTCAAATGTTGCTATGTATCATGATTTTTGTTGCGGCATTAATCAGTTGTCAACAAAACACTGTAGCCGCCGCCGCTGCTCTTATTGCAACAATGACCCTATATTTGAGCCATTACATGATTTACCTAGTGAGTTTTTGGCACAATAAAGATGCTGCTGAGCCTTTACTGCTTGGCACTTTTCTAGGAATAGGAATTTGTGTCAGCTTTGGTATTTTATTGTTCTTTTTGCTGGAAAGTGTTGCCAGACGAGCAAAAATGCAGCCATTGATTGTATTGCTTGCCTTAAATGCAACAGCAAAGTTATTAATATTTCTTGATTTAGCGAGTCAGGTCGATTTAATTGATGTGACCTCAAGCTATCTAGATTGGCGCAACTTTTTAGCCGAAAATTCAGAACTTGGCCGGGTGCTAAAAGCCTTAGTCGGTTACGAAGCCACGCCAAGTAAAACCGCGCTTTGGGTATATGTAATTGCGAGCGCCGTATTTATTGCCTTGGCTCGCGCTCTAAAAGTTAAACATAAAAAGGAGCCTGTATGCGGTTCTTAATAATCAGTTTTAGCTATCTGTTTGCAATTTGCTTTGCACACGTTGTCCATGCAGATGGCATGGTCGTTGATAAAGTATATCACCCTTACGTGTTACCTTTTGAACGTGAAGTTGAGTGGCGTTTAGTGTCTAGGCAAACCGATAACGGTAATGTGCTTGCACAGCGGGCAGGTTTTGGTGGTGCAATTAACGACACCATGAGCCTTGAAGGGTATTTAGTTGGCGAGCGCGATGATAACGGTGACTTTGGCTTATCTTCATATGAGGTGGAGTTACGTTGGCAACTTGTAGAACAAGGGCGTTTATGGGCAGATTGGGGGGCACTATTTGAACTTGAAAAGCAGCACACTATAGATGCATACGAAGCGACGACTGGCTTTTTATGGGAAAAAGAGTTTGGTCGTACTAGCCTGACTATGAATGCATTTTTAGTGTATGAGTGGGGGGCTGATATAGAAAATGAATGGGAAAGTGAGTTCCGTTTGCAGTACCGTTATCGTTATCGCTCTGCATTTCAGCCATCAATAGAGGTTTATGCTGGCGAGGACTTTTTTGGTGTGGGCCCTGGTTTTATTGGTTTGCATCGTTTTAGTGCGAAGCGTCAATTAAAATGGGAAGCAGGATTTATAAGCGAATTATCGCAATCAGGCCGCGACCATAGCTTTCGCTTGGCTTTAGAGTTTGAGTTTTAATTTCGATAGTGTTTGACTTATTCAAGTAACTCTATATAGTAGGCACCAGCTAGAAAGAAAGCGTGTAATTAATAAATCTTTATTTCGTTGTTGTATAAGTAATACTTGTAGTACCGTCCTGAAGTTTTTAAGTACCATCTCATTTTTTGCTACACCCGCCCATTAGGGCATGTTTAATTTTTTTATATCAGGAATAATACTATGTCTAACATCGTATCAGGTACAGTTAAGTGGTTTAACGAATCTAAAGGTTTTGGTTTCATCGAGCAAGAAAATGGCCCAGACGTGTTTGCACACTTCAGCGCTATCAAAAGCGACGGTTTCAAAACTTTAGCTGAAGGCCAACGTGTAGAGTTCACTCTTTCACAAGGTCAAAAAGGCCCACAAGCGGATAACATCACTCCGTTATAATATTTGCTGAAAAGTAAATATTAAGAAGAAGCAAGCTACGGCTTGCTTTTTTTGTGCCTAAAAATTGACTGAAGATATGAATATTTCTATATTTAATTCGGCTATCTAATGAGGATGTACGAATTATCATAAAGTATTTGTTTTTAGCTTGTCTTAGCTTTGCTCCGAGTTTGATGGCAAAACAAACTATCACCATTTATACAGAGCAATTTCCACCCTATAACTTTTCCAACAAAGGTCACCTAGAGGGTATTAACCTAGAGTTTGTTAGGGCAATGTGTGTGGATGCAGAGATTGAGTGTCAATTTGAGCTATTGCCTTGGCCTAGAGCCTATCATTTAGCGCAAAAAAAGCCATTGTCTGGTTTAGTGTCAACTGCGCGTATTACCGACAGAGAAGCACTATTTAATTGGATAGGCCCGCTTGCGTCATCAAAAAACTTCTTTTATCGCCTCAAATCTAATGAGCACATCAACCCGCGTGACCTAGCTCAAGTAAAAGAATACAGCGTATGTACTGTTAGAGAGAGTATTTACGAAAACTTTTTAGAGAGCTTAGGGTTTAAAGCAGATAAGAACTTATTAAAAGTAAGTCATTACTATGAATGTATAAATCTGTTTTTAAAAAACAAGGTTGAACTAATTGTTGGCTCTGAGTTGTCATTTCGGTATTTATTAATGCAATACGGGCATTATGGGCAAGAGGTTGTCAAACTGGTTGAGTTACCGCTTGAGAGAACACAAGGTAACTTTTTAGCTCTTAATAAAGATATCCCTGATGAAATCTTATCAAAACTACAGACAAGTTATGATCGATTGATTCAGCGCGGTTTACTCGAAAAATATATTGCAGATTATTTTGTCCCAATAGAGTAAAGCTAGTTTGTTGTCATCATCACGTTTTGGTATTGGGTTGTTTTTGAAACCTCAACAAACGCTTGTTTAAGCGCCTTAATATAGCTTGGCTGCGTATTTAGGCTCGCAGCTAAATAACCTTTCATAGTTAAAAAGTCGATAGCGTAAGCAAAGCTAAAGCGAGCCTCATCTAGTGCTAGCTGCTCAGCCATTGCACTTATATAATTTTTATCATCAATAATTAAATCGACCTTGCCCGCCATTAATAACTGATATGATTTAGTGATGTCTGAGGTATATACCACGACATAACCTCGCTCAGTTAAGCGTTGAGCCGCTAGGTCATGTCGTTGCACGGCAATCTTGTATTGTTTAGCCTGTTCGTTTGAGGAGATGTCTATATCGCTGCGAGAGCTTAATTTAACAAAGCCCATTTGATAAGTCGCTATTTCTCCAATCCAATGAAATAGAGCTTCTCGTTCGGGAGTTTTAGCCATGCTAAAAATAAGTGTGTTCGGTTTCTTTAGTGCCATGTTGTAAGCACGTGCCCACGGATAGAGCTCAATATTTGCCTGTAAATTTGCTTTAGCAAAAATAGCTTTGACTAACTCGGTGCTGTCACCTGTTACTTGATTATTAATTAACGTTTGATTTGGCGGAGAAAGCTCAGTGACAACCGTAAGTGTTGGTGTACTGAAGGCAGGCCAACTGAGAAAAAATATCAGTATAAAAAGTTGAAAACGGTTCATGCGGATACTTAAAAAGACTTAGTAAATAAATCTTAGCACATAAAAACGATAAAAGGGCCTTGCGGCCCTTGGTGAAGTATCGTTCAAGTCAGATAGACCTTTAACCCCTTAAAGTTCTATCCTATTGTTTTGCAACTACGGCTCATCTCATTAAGTTTCTAAGCTAGCGAGAGGAAAAAACCTGCAATTGCTGCACTCATGAGGTTAGCCATAGATCCTGCTAACACTGCTCTGAGCCCTAAGCGTGCGATATCCTTTCGCCGACCAGGCGCCATACCGCCCAATCCACCTAGTAAAATTGCTATCGATGATAAGTTAGCAAACCCACATAACGCGAATGTGACAATCGCTTGTGTGTGCGCGCTTAACGTATCGCGATAATTAATAAAGTCGAGGTAAGCAACAAATTCGTTAACTACAACCTTCTGACCTATAAAACTGCCTGCGATTACTGCTTCGTTCCACGGTACACCTAATAACCATGCCACTGGAGCGAATACGTAACCTAAAATTTCTTGTAGCGTTAATGTTGGGTGATCAAACCAACCACCAATACCGCCTAATAGCCCATTTAGAAGTGCAATAAGTGCTACGAAAGCAAGTAACATCGCACCTACATTTAGTGCTAGTTGCATCCCGTTTGCGGCACCTGATGCTGCTGCATCAATTACGTTAACCGGTTTTTCTTCTTGTATCTCTAAATCTGCTAAATCTTCTTTTGGTGTTTCTGTCTCTGGCACAATCATTTTTGCCATTAAGAAGCCACCCGGTGCTGCCATAAAGCTGGCTGCAATTAAGTATTTAAGCTCTACACCAATTGTTACGTAACCTGCCATAACTGAACCAGCTACGGTAGCAAGGCCACCTACCATTACCGCAAATAGCTCTGACTTTGTCATGCTGGCAATGAATGGCTTAACAATCAATGGTGCTTCTGTTTGGCCAACGAAAATATTGGCGGTTGCAGAAAGCGATTCAGGGCGCGAGGTTTTCAATAGCTTTTGTAAGCCACCGCCTAGAATCTTGATTATCCAATCCATCACCCCGATGTGATACAACACAGCAACCAGTGCTGAGAAGAACACAATAACGGGCAATACTTGTATCGCAAAAATAAACCCTAGGGTATCTTGCGATGCCAGTGAGCCAAATAAGAAGCTAATCCCGTCATTGGCATAACCAATAACTGATGACACTCCTCGAGACATACTTGCCAGTACGTTTTTACCCACTTCGAAGAACAAGACAAAGCCACCAATTAGCAATTGAAGTAAAAAGGCGATGCCTACTGTTCTTAAATTAATTGCTTTACGGTTCGTTGAAGCCGCGAAAGCAATGGCTAGTAGCACAACAATGCCTACTAAGCTCATAAATGTCGTCATACTGACTATTTCCCGTTGTTATTGTTGCAGTAAATATTTTATTTTACTTTTAATTATATCAATGGCAACGCGATTCATACCGCCGCGTGTGACTACGAGATCAGCTTTGTGCTTTGATGGCTCAATAAACTGATAAAACATAGGTCGCACTGTCGCTTGATATTGATCAACAACGGACTGTAATGTTCTGCCACGCTGCTCCATATCTCGTTGCATACGGCGCATAAGGCAGATATCTAGCGGTGTATCAATGAACACCTTAATATCAAATTCTTTTCGAAGTGCCGGATCACTCAGTAGCAAAATACCTTCAACGATAAGTACTTTTGCAGGTGCCACTCGACGCGATTCATCGCTGCGGGTGTGCATTGCATAGTCATAAGTTGGTACGTCTACTGATTTTCCAGCGCGCAACTGAAGTAAGTGCTCATGCAAAAGCTCATGCTCGAAAGCATCAGGATGGTCGTAATTTGTTTGCGTTCGATGGTCAAACGGCAAATGCGACTGATCTTTGTAATAAGCATCTTCTTCGATCACTGCGATCGCGCCCGGTTCAAGCTCATTGACTAATTCGTTATAAATCGTCTTGCTAAAAAGAGACTTGCCCGACGCAGATGCGCCAGCAATAGCTATAATTGTTCGTGTCACTAAAGTTCTCGCCCACACAGAAGGAAACATTGTTAGGTAGATCACAATAGCAAAAAAGACACGATTAATCTCTTTTGCTTCGCTTAGAGATGCAAATTTATAATGTTTCTGTTTTATGAAACAGGACTTATGTCCTGTACCAAAAATTCGAAGAGCATATAAAGTAGCCACATATTGATAACGAGGTACCCATGGCAAGAGCACTTATCTTAATGGCAGATAGCCTAGGAATTGGCGCAGCACCCGACGCAGAGAAGTTTGGTGATGTAGGCGCAAATACCTTTGCTCATTTACTTAAAGCCTATGCAGAAGAAACTGGTGAGCAGTTATCGCTACCTAATCTTACCCGTTTAGGTTTAGCTGATGCATGCGAAGCCGCAGGTAAAGAACCTTGTTTAGTCAGTGACCGCCAAGCACCTATTGGCGCATGGGGTTACGCTAAAGAGTTATCAAGTGGTAAAGACACGCCTTCAGGCCATTGGGAAATGGCTGGCGTACCTGTGTTATTTGATTGGGGTTACTTCCCAAACACACAGCCGTGTTTTCCACAAGAATTTGTTGACGAGCTAATTGCTCGTGCTGGTATTCCGGGCATTTTAGGTAACTGCTATGCCTCAGGAACAACCATTTTAGAACAACTAGGTGAAGAGCACATGCAAACCGGTATGCCGATTTGCTACACCTCAGTTGATAGCGTGTTTCAAATAGCCGCGCACGAAGAATCATTTGGACTGGAGAAACTTTATCAGGTTTGCGAAATCGCACGGGCGCTGCTTGATGAAATGAACATAGGAAGAGTGATTGCGCGGCCATTTTTGGGTTCGAGCCGTGACGATTTTGCCCGCACAGGTAATCGTCGTGACTATTCGGTGCTACCACCGTCGCCAACCTTGCTTGATAAATTATCGCAAGACGGCGGTGAAGTGATAAGTATTGGTAAAATTGCCGATATTTATGCGCATCAAGGCATCACCCAAAAACACAAAGCGCCAGGACTGATGAACTTACTTGAGAAAACCTCAGAAGTCATCGCAAGCGCACCTGATCATAGTTTGATTTTTACAAACTTAGTTGATTTTGATGAAAAGTACGGTCATCGTCGTAATGCAGTTGGCTATGCTAAAGCATTAAAAGAGTTTGATGATTACCTACCAACCATCTTAAATCAGCTAAATAGCGATGATGTGTTAATCATCACTGCCGATCACGGATGTGATCCAACAGCAGCAGGTACTGACCATACACGTGAATACGTGCCAGTACTTGCTTACCAACCGGGAATGACAAACACCCCGCTTGGAGAACGAGCTAGTTTTGCAGACATAGGTCAAACCCTTGCCCAGTGGTTTAATCTTCCTGCACTTGAATACGGTGATAGCTTTAAAGACCAGCTATTAGCGAACAAAAAAGGAAACCAATAATGAGTACTCCTCATATCAGTGCCAATGTAGGCGAATTTGCAGAAACGGTATTAATGCCGGGTGATCCGCTTCGCGCTCAATACATTGCTGAAAACTTTTTAGATGACGCAAAACAAGTAACAGGCGTTCGTAATATGTATGGTTTTACCGGTACCTACAAAGGTAAACCAGTGAGTATTATGGGCTCTGGGATGGGTATTCCATCAATGTCAATTTATGCCCGTGAATTGATCGTTAGTTACGGCGTTAAAAATCTAATTCGTATTGGTACCTGTGGCGGTATTGGTAGCGACATCAAAATCCGTGACGTTATCTTTGCACAAGGTGCAAGCACAGATTCAAATGTAAACCGTGCACGCGTGCGTGGTTACGACTTTGCCGCTATTGCTGATTTTGGTTTATTACTTAATGGTGTAAACGCAGCAAAAGAATTAGGCATTGAAGCAAAGGTAGGTAATGTATTTACTACAGATACGTTCTATCAAGCAGATAACACATTCTATCAAGAATTAGACAAGCTAGGCGTACTTGCTGTTGATATGGAAACAGCTGGCATGTACGGCGTAGCCGCTGAGTACGGCGCAAAAGCGATGGCACTATTTACTGTTAGTGACCACGTAATCACTGGTGAAGCAACACCAAGTGAAGAGCGTCAAAGCACTTTTAACGAAATGGTTAAAATTGCTTTAGAATCAATTTAAATAAGTTCCTTGGTAACGTATTCACTGAAATTTGGAAACACGCCCAAAGTGAAGTGAGACTAACCTCAAAGCCGCATTTATGCGGCTTTTTTTATAGCTGCGTATTTATCTCGCGTAAAATCCAGTTTGCATCTTGCAACCGCCTCTTAAAACTTGAAAATTCAAGCAATTGTTGCCACCTTTAATAGAGGAACAATACTCGAGGGTTTGTATGTCTAATTGGATTGAAGCAAAAGTTAAAGACGTTAAATGGTGGACCGACTCATTATTTAGCTTAATTGTTAATGCCGATGTAGAGCCATTCACGGCTGGGCAGTTTACAAAGCTTGCAATGCAAGTGGGTGATAAACGCGTAGCACGCGCATATTCTTACGTGAATGCACCAAATAATCCTGATCTTGAGTTTTATCTGATTAATGTTAAAGACGGACAACTTTCTCAACAGCTTGCACAATTAAAGCCGGGCGACTCAGTAACAATTGAGCGTCGTGCTACAGGCTTTTTTACCCTTGATGAAGTGCCAAGCAGTGAACAGCTATATATGCTGAGCACAGGAACAGCACTTGGGCCTTTTATATCAATATTAGAGCAGGGCGAAGTGTGGCAAAAGTTTGAGCATGTTCATTTGGTGCATGGTGTACGTTTCAACGAGGACTTAAGTTATCAAGAGCGAATCAAAGCGCTCCAGCATCAGTACCCAAACCTTTACTATTCGCCTGTAGTCAGCCGAGAGTCAGCCACAGTGGGATTTAATGGCCGGATCACAGATGTGATCAAAGACCGTCGTTTATTTCAAGTTATAGACCGTCCTGTTGCTCCCGACACCACACAGTTTATGATTTGCGGTAATCCAGAAATGGTAAAAGATACTACGGCTATTTTGTTAGAGCTTGGTTTTAGCCGCAATAGACGTCGTGAACCTGGGCAGATCACAGTAGAGCAATATTGGTAAAAAACTATGCCAAACAGCTATAATTTGCTACCTTAGCGCCTTTATTGAGGCATGATGCATTTAGGAAAATTATGAAACCGTTATTTTTTGCCATCAGTTTACTATTCACATGGCAGGTTTTTGCTAGTGACCAAACTAGTGAACAAAGCCAGCAACAAACCGAACAAAAAACAGAAAAGAAAGATGTTGCACGTTTAGAATTTATTGAAGACAAAGCTACAGAGAGCGAAAACTCTGCGGTAATTAAAAGCCAAACTGAAGTAACTAAACCAGAAGCCGTTAATAAGGGCACTGAAAAGAAAGAAGCTGCAACGGCGACGGTTGCCGAAGCTGATGATAGTAAGGTAATAGGCTCTGTTAACCCGGCACCTGCTGCGCAACCTAAAACCGCAGCTGAAAAGCAAGAAGCCGTTGCTGAAGCAACAAAAGCTGTAAACCAAGCTAAAGAAGCCTTAACAGCCAAACAGCAAGAAAAAGCTCGTCAGTCACGAGAATCTATGGCTGTAATCGAGCAAGTTATTGCAGCGTACAACGCTCGTAATATCGATGCATTTATCAAAATGTATGATGAAAATGTAGAGTTTTATACGTTTCCAAATGAGCTTATGTTTACCGGTAAAGAAAAGCTAATTGCACGATACGGTATTATGTTTAAAAAATTAAAGTGCATTAAGTCTTCACCGATAAAACGCATTGTGCACGGTAATATAGTGATTGATCATGAACTATCAGAGACTTGTTCTGAGGATCCCAAAGTCGTTGATAAGCGAGCCGAGTTTGTAACTAGTTATCAAGTCGAAAACGGCAAAATAACCAAAGTGTTATTCTTTCGTTAGGCATTAGAAAAGAGCAGCGCAGCTGCTCTTTTTTGTTGGAGGGCTGAAAGTCAGTGAATTTCAAGTTAGCGAGTTTCAAGAGCAAAGGTGCGAGTAACGAGATGTGAGGTAGTAGCGATTTTACATCGCGTCCCAGAACTTAAAGCTTAATGTTTCATTCGTAGGCGTGAAACTTGTTTCGCGTGTCTGATAGCCTCTATATGTTGGTTATCGCTTCGCTCGACCCAACCGACCTGGAAAGTGAATAGGTCGAATGCTGAGAAGAGCGCTCGACCTAAATAACCCCACAAATCGGAAATCTAATATCTGATGATTAAACTGCCTACAGCGGGATAAACCCGCTGCTACATGGGGTTAGGCTAAACCGTTTCATTTAACAACGAATTAAAGCTGTCGTTGTCGTGAAGGCTGGCAAAAGCGCTTTCGTGTAATAGCTCGTTACGAAGGTTTGGTGAGTATTCAAGTGCCATACGAATATCGGCCATCGCATCAGCATGTTTATGAAGTAATGCATAAGCACACGCACGTTGCCAGTATGCATAGCCATAGTCACTGTCTATTTCGAGGGCTTGATTACATAGCTCAATAGCCTCACCCGTTTCATTTATTTCTAACAGTGCATCTGCTTTGTAAGCAATCGCTTCTACGTCTTCAGGTTTACGTTTTAATATCTCGTCAAAAATTTCTACTTTATTTGCAACATCACTTTCTAAGTTAGCACGCATCCACAGTGAATGAACTTCGTTAGTGATCGAGATTTTTTGCTGATTTAATAAGATCTCTTCAGATCGCTCACGTAGTTTTTCTTCAAGAACTTTTAAGCGCTCTTCGTATTCTTTAGTGATGGCACTAACACGCGTATTTACAATATCTTCTACTTTGTTTTTCACATCACGCAGTGAATTCCAACCAACTAAAACCAAAATTGAGGCAGTAATTGTAATAATAAAAAATACATTATTGATGGTGTCTGTCGTGTAGGTTAACGCGCGATCGGCTGTATCTAACTGCGTATGAGTGACTTGCTTAGTGACATCTTCTCTCAGTTTTTGCTGATCTTGGCGAACTGCTTTTAACTCATCAAGAATATAACGCTCTAAAAGAGGCTTATACATTGGTTCTTGAAGGTTATTCAGTGCTTGTTGTTGTTCGGCTTCACTAAGGGCTGGGCGGTTTTCAGGTTCATTTTGAGCTGCCGCTAGCGTATGAAAGCTCATTAAAAAAGTGATTAAAATTAAGATATAACGCATAACTTATTTATGTTTAGTGAATTCTAAGTTCACTTTAACATGCGTGAGCACTGGGGACTAGGCAAAAAAAAGCCAACTCGGGGGAGAGCTGGCCAAACTGCTTAAACAACATAAAGTCGTAAGGGGTATCAACAGGAGTTAGGTATAAATATACCTGTGTCTATCTGAACAACCACTTAATACTAAAAGGTTTTTTAAAAATTCAAAGTCAGTCTTTAAGAATGGCTATGTTCGTCTAGACTTAAGTTGATGTAAAACTAAAAGGTGATGGTATGCGCCAACAACTAGTCCAACTGCTCTATGGAGTATCAATTTCCTCTGATCTTGACAGTGGTAATGTTGAATTAGCTGAACGCTTAATCCTTAATGCTGTTCTTGATGGCCTAGAAATAGGCAGAGCTGGGATCTGGCTTTTAAATGCCGAAAACACCGCCATTGAATGCCGATTATTACTTGATAGAGAAAATAATCAGGAAATTCAGACACTGGTTCTTCCACGCGATGCATATCCAGCATATTTTAAAGCGCTCGATACCCAGCGAACGATCACCGCAGAAGATGCCCATACCGATCCAGCCACTTTTGAGTTTAGTGAAAGCTACCTGAAACCGCTTAATATTGGCGCTATGCTCGATGCGCCGATTCGCTATAAAGGTAAAATGATCGGAATATTTTGTTGTGAGCATATTGGTGGAGCAAGGCACTGGAGTGAAGATGAGTGTTCATTTATCGGTGCATTAGCAGATTTATATGGCAGAGCACTGTCGGCTCAAGAAAATGAACGAACCAATGCAAAGCTTGAACGTGCCAATCAATTATTAGAGCAACGGGTGGCAGAGCGTACTCGCACGCTCGAAGTGACCTTATCTGAATTGACGACCATGCAAGAAAAGTTGATCGAATCAGAAAAAATGGCTTCGCTTGGTAACCTTGTAGCGGGTATAGCACATGAAGTAAATACCCCAATTGGCATTGCAGTCACCGCGAATAGCTCCGCCAAAGATAAACTTAATACCTTAAATAAATTAATAGAATCTAATACGTTAACTAAAACGGCATTACTTGAAGGAATGAATCACTTAAATGAATGTTTTAAGATTTCTTTTGCAAATCTTGAGCGCGCGGCAAAGCTAATTAGTGATTTTAAGCAAACTGCTGTTGACCAATCATCTTTGAACTTACTTGAAACAAACATCAAAGACTACCTTGAAAATATTTTACATAGTTTAATGCCATTGACCCGAAGCCATAATATCGAAGTCGATATTCAATGTAATGACGACCTTAAGCTAATAACTGTACCTGGGGCATTAAGCCAAATTTTTCTGAATCTTGTTAACAACAGTTGTGTACATGGGTTTGTGGGCAGAGATCAAAATAAAATAACAATATCAGTAACCGTTGATAAACAAAGCGATACCTACTCTATTTGCTATTTAGACAATGGTCATGGCATGAGTGAAGATGTAATGCATAAAGTGTTTGAGCCATTCTTCACCACCAAACGTGGCAATGGAGGTAGTGGTTTGGGTATGTCGATAGTTTATAACCTTGCAACGCAAGCACTGCAAGGCGAAGTCAGCATCGATAGCAAGCCAAATAACGGCGTTACCGTCACTTTCAAATTGCCGCAAAAACTTGCATAACTAATTAATTTTTAAACAAGTTGCAGGCTAAATAATCTGGTGACTGGGTAATAAAATTAAAAATTAATCAGTTTGCTTGGCAAGACAAGAAATATCAGTGCATTTGTTGTCTTTGCAAAACTGCTTAATACGTTTTTTAGAATATAAATAATTAAAGCTTATAGGTGTTATTAGTAGCGCAAGCCAAAACATTAACGAGCTTCGAAAAGTTAATCCCACAAGCGATGCGACTACAAGGCCCGTTAACATCAAGATAGGTAAATTGGCAATAAAAAAGTTAATGCTTAGTTGTCTAGCAACTTCAGGATTAATGGTTTTCATAAGGGCTACTCGCTGTTTAATAATACCCTTATAAAATGGACGGTTTTGCAAAATGAATCAAATCAGATTTTTCTATCGGTGCAATCGATTTAAATCCATGTTCTTAATCTAGCTTTATCAAAGTACAACTTCTATAGTTTTAAACAGCAGGAACTTATTTGCTATTAGTTATTCATAACTATTAGAAATCTCTCTTTATGACGAAAGGGATAAAAGTGAGCTTTTAGCGTTTCGTCATATTTTTAGCTTATGAGGAGCACATAATGAGTAATGGAAAAACGGGCCAGTGCCCGGTAATGCATGGTAGTAACACTGTCACCGCTCAATCAAATACCGACTGGTGGCCAAACGCACTCAATTTCGACATTCTTCATCAACACGACAGTAAAACGAATCCTTACGGCAAAGACTTTAATTACGCAGAAGCATTCAAATCTCTTGATCTTGAAGCTGTTAAAACCGATTTAAAAAACTTAATGACCGAAAGCCAAGAATGGTGGCCAGCTGACTGGGGCCATTACGGGGGTTTAATGATCCGTATGGCGTGGCACTCAGCGGGTTCATATCGTCTAGAAGATGGTCGCGGAGGCGGTGGTACGGGTAACCAACGCTTTGCACCATTAAATTCATGGCCAGATAACGCTAACTTAGATAAAGCACGTCGTTTACTTTGGCCAATTAAAAAGAAATACGGTAACAAACTTTCTTGGGCTGATTTAATGATCTTAGCCGGTAATATGGCTTACGAATCAATGGGTTTAAAAACTTTTGGCTTTGCGGGTGGTCGCGAAGATATTTGGCATCCAGAAAAAGACGTTTACTGGGGCGCTGAAAAAGAATGGTTAGCACCCAGTGATGAGCGCTATTCAAATGTAGAAAAACCAGACACCATGGAAAACCCATTAGCAGCAGTACAAATGGGCTTAATTTATGTAAACCCAGAAGGGGTGAATGGTAATCCTGATCCGCTTAAAACGGCTGAACAAGTTCGCGAAACATTTGCCCGTATGGCAATGAATGACGAAGAAACTGCCGCACTTACAGTGGGTGGTCATACCGTGGGTAAAACTCATGGTAATGGTAGTGAAGAAAACGTTGGCCCTGAGCCAGAAGCGGCTGATGTGTTTGAGCAAGGCCTAGGTTGGAACAATCACAATTCACGGGGTATTGGTCGCGATACCATGACGTCGGGCATCGAAGGCGCGTGGACTACTCACCCAACCAAATGGGATAACGGTTATTGCTACTTGCTGCTTAACTACGAGTGGGAACTTAAGAAGAGCCCAGCAGGTGCATGGCAGTGGGAGCCAATTGATATTAAAGAAGAAGACAAACCAGTTGATGTTGAAGATCCATCAATTCGTTTAAATCCAATCATGACCGACGCCGATATGGCAATGAAGATGGACCCAACCTATCGTAAGATTATCGAGCGTTTTAACGATGATTTTGAATACTTTAGTGATGTGTTTGCACGTGCATGGTTCAAGCTGACGCACCGCGACTTAGGTCCTAAATCACGTTATTTGGGTGCCGATGTACCAAGCGAAGATCTGATCTGGCAAGATCCGATCCCTGCGGTGGATTACACCTTATCAGACAGCGAAATTAGCGAGCTTAAAACCAAGCTACTTAACTGTGGTTTAAGCCAAGCTGATTTAATCACTACAGCATGGGATAGCGCCCGTACTTACCGTGGTTCAGATCATCGTGGTGGTGCAAATGGTGCTCGTATTCGCCTAGCGCCGCAAAAAGATTGGCCGGGTAATGAACCAAAGCGTTTAGCTAAAGTATTAAGCGCACTTGAGTCAGTACAAGCGAGTTTAAGTAAACCAGTAAGCCTAGCTGACTTAATTGTTTTAGGTGGTACAGCAGCGGTTGAACAAGCAGCAAAAGCCGCGGGTGTTGATGTAACTGTACCATTTGCGCCGGGTCGTGGTGATGCCACGGACGAGATGACAGATGCAGACTCGTTCGACGTACTTGAGCCAATTCATGATGGTTTCCGCAACTGGCTCAAGGAAGATTACGCTGTTTCAGCAGAAGAGCTAATGTTAGAGCGTACGCAATTAATGGGCTTAACTGCACCAGAAATGACCGCTCTTGTTGGTGGTATGCGTGTACTTGGTACTAATCATAATGGCACTTTACACGGTGTATTTACAGATAACGTAGGCACACTTAGTACTGACTTTTTCGTTAACCTAACCGATATGGCTAATACGTGGAAACCACTGGGTAAAGGCTATTACGACATAATTGATCGCAGCACGGGTGTAACTAAATGGACAGCAACACGCGTTGATTTAGTGTTTGGTTCAAACTCAATCCTACGCTCTTACGCAGAGTTTTACGCACAAGACGACAACAAAGAGCGTTTTGTGAAAGACTTTGTCGACGCATGGGTAAAAGTAATGAATGCCGATCGCTTTGATATTTAATTTAAAATTCCTTTAAGTACAAAGGCTACACAATGTGTAGCCTTTTTTAGTTTAGGGAAGTTAGCGAGTTAAAAGAGCAAAGTGACAAGGTAACAGCGATTTCATATCACGTCCTAGCGCCTAAAACCCAGAACCTAATGCTTTCATTCGTAGGACTGGCTTGGGTTTTGTTTTCTCTGTGTAGCGCCTCGGTGGTTCCAATATTTTTTCACAAAGAGAAGACAATGAGTATGCGAAATAGACAGCTACTTAATTTAAATCCTCTAAAGCGCAGCGTCTCTGATCCTCTTTGTGAGTTTAGTTTCTCTGTGAAGCGCGCAGCGCCTCGGTGACCTCTGTGGTTCCAATATCTTTTTCACAAAGAGAAGTGAAAGAGGGTACTTCAGATAATTATTAAATGTATATTAGTCTGCTGGATCTTTTTCTAACCACAGAGGACACAGAGAGCACAGAGTAAGAGAAGGAGAAACCATAATCTCTTTGTAAATATTGTTTTCTCTGTGTAGCGCGCAGCGCCTCGGTGACCTCTGTGGTTCCAATATCTTTTTCACAAAGAGAAGAGAACGAGAAGACAATGAGTATGCGAAATAGACAGCTACTTAATTTAAATCCTCTAAAGCGCAGCGTCTCTTATCCTCTTTGTGAATTTAGTTTCTCTGCGAAGCACGTAGCTCCTCGGTGACCTCTGTGGTTCCAATATCTTTTTCACAAAGAGAAGTGAAAGAGGGTACTTCAGATAATTATTAAATGTATATTAGTCTGCTGGATCTTTTTCTAACCACAGAGGACACAGAGAGCACAGAGTAAGAGAAGGAGAAACCATAATCTCTTTGTAAATACTGTTTTCTCTGTGTAGCGCGCAGCGCCTCTATGTACTCTGTGGTTCAATTGTCTTTACTCACAAAGAGAAGAGAACGAGAAGACAATGAGTATGCGAAATAGACAGCTACTTAATTAGAATCCTCTAAAGCGCAGCGTCTCTTATCCTCTTTGTGAATTTAGTTTCTTTGTGAAGCACTTAGCGCCTTAGTGGTTCAATGTTTAAATCTAAACAGAACCACCAAAGCCACCAAATAAAGGGAATAGCTATAAAACCTGTTTAAGCTTACTGCGCTTGTTGCGCAACATGGTCCATATATTCGTCGAACGTGCCCTGAAAATCGATAAGCTTTTTATCTTTAATATCGATGATACGAGTCGCTAATGACGATACAAACTCACGGTCGTGGCTCACAAAAATAAGCGTGCCTTGGTAATCTTTTAAAGCATTATTGAGCGCTTCAATGGCTTCCATATCCATGTGGTTAGTTGGCTCATCCATAATTAGCACATTGATGTCTTGCATCATCAGCTTACCAAACAATAGACGGTTCTTTTCACCACCCGAGCAGTTACGTGCTTTTTTGTTAGCGTCATCTGCAGTGAATAATAAACGGCCTAACATAGCACGAACCATTAAATCGTTGTGCTTAGCGGTGCGCCACTGCGACATCCAATCGAACAGAGTTAAGTCATTATCAAACTCTTTGCTGCTGTCTTGTGGGCAATAACCAATGCTGGCATTTTCAGACCACTTAACCACACCTTCGTTACTTTGTAATTCGTTAACAAGGCAGCGTAATAGGGTGGTTTTACCTACACCGTTTTCACCAATAACCGCAAGCTTAGCACCGGCTTCTAGCAATAAGTCACCACCACTGAATAGGGTTTCACCCTCAAAGCCATGACCTAGTTTAGTAAGCTCTAATGCTTGGCGATACATCTTTTTACCTTCGTCAAAACGAAGTGATGGGCTAATACGGCTTGATGCTTTTACTTCATCAAGCTTAATTTTATCCATGCGCTTAGCACGAGAGCTGGCTAGTTTTGCTTTTGATGCGTTAGCACCAAAGCGGTTTACGAACTCTTGTAGCTCGTCAATTTCAGCGCTCTTCTTAGCGTTTTCAGCAAGCAGTTGTTCGCGTTGTAAGCTTGAAGCTTCGATCCACTTTTCGTAGTTACCTGGGTAAATTCTTAGCTCGCCGTAGTCGATATCGGCCATGTGTGTACACACCGAGTTTAAGAAGTGACGGTCGTGCGAGATAATAATCATCGTACACTTTCGCTGGTTAAGCTCGTTAGCTAGCCAAGTAATTGTGTGAATATCAAGGTTATTGGTTGGCTCATCAAGTAGCAAAATATCAGGGTTTGCAAACAGTGCCTGCGCTAAAAGCACTCGTAGTTTCCAGCCCGGCGCAACGTTCGCCATTAAGCCGTAATGAAACTCTTGCTCAATACCCGCTTGGATCAAAATTTCTTCTGCACGGCTTTCTGCTGTGTAGCCATCCATTTCGGCAAAAACGCTTTCAAGCTCAGCGACTTTCATGCCATCTTCTTCACTCATTTCTGGCAGTGAATAAATACGGTCGCGTTCTTGTTTTACTTTCCAAAGCTCGGCATCACCCATGATAACCGCATCAACCACAGTGTATTGCTCAAATGCAAACTGGTCTTGGCTAAGCGTACCTAGCTTTAAACCCGGTGCAATCGACACATTGCCAGAGGTTGGCACAAGCGCACCACTTAGAATTTTCATAAAGGTCGATTTGCCGCAGCCATTCGCGCCAATTAAACCATAGCGGTTGCCATTACCAAACTTAGCTGAAATGTTCTCAAACAAAGGCTCTGCACCAAACTGCATGGTGATATTTGCGGTTGAAATCAACGAATTATTCCTAGAAAAATACTGACAGGGTTATGGGCGCAGAAACTGCGAAAATAAACAAGCAATAGGGTAAATAATAGGCCGCGGATTATACAGATCAGCCCTAAAGAACGCCATTAAAAAAGAGAAAGTTTCAAGGGGAAAGGGGAAAGTTATGAGATGCGAGATTCGAGGTAGTAGCGATTTTACATCGCGTCCTAGCGCCTAGTGCCCAAAATCTAGCACCTGATGACGCGGGATAAACCGGCTGCTACGCGTAGGCGTGAAACTTGTTTCGCGCATCTCAGAGTTGAAGGCTGAAAGCTCTTGTCTTTTTGAATATTATCTTCTCGCTCTTCATCCAGATCCTAAAAAAACGGCACAAAATACGAAAAAAACCTGAAAATATATAAATATAGTTAATACTTTAGGGAAATCGGGCGATAATATTAAGACTATGACAGCAAAGGTGGATTAAATGTCTGCAGGTTTCTCTTTCAACAACTTAAGCATTTCAAAAAAGATACATGCCATAACATGCATTGCCATAACGGCATTCGTGATTATAGTGGTAACCAACTTTATCGCTATGAACGATAACAAAATTTCACTCGATGAATTAGAAAAGTCATCCTATCAAGTCGTAAAACTTACTACCGCCAATGTTGCCTTACTCGAAAAACTAGACGAACTATATACACAGGCAGTGACATTTGGTGAATCAGATTTAGTCGATAGCGCAGCACAAACCTATAAAAAGATTAACGAAAACCTACAAGATATCATCAGCATTAACGATGGCTACGTGAATAGCGATACAAAAAAACAGTTAGAGCTTTATGCACAAACGTCTTCGAGTATTGCAAGCTCGATGATTGAAGGAACTGCCGACTTCAGCAAAATTCAGCAGCAAGCCCAGCAAAAAACCAAACAGTACGAAACCGTGCTTGAAGGTTTTAAGCGTGCTCAATCTCGCGCTGATGATCGCTTTTTTGAGCTTGTACAAGCAACCAAAGCTCGTTCAGACAATGCGCTTAATTTAATGCTGATTGTCTCGGGAGTTTCATTACTGTTACTAATTGCTACATCGATTTGGATTGCCCGTGGAATTGGCTCATCAGCCAGTGCTGCGGCAAGTAACTTACGTTTGTTAGCCGATGGGAAAGGCTCGCTGAGCACTCAACTTGAAGTACACGCTAAAGACGAAATAGGTCAGGTATCAATTAATTTTAATGCCTTTATACAGCTACTAAAGGCTGCTGTACTTGAAGTAATAGCGGTGTGTGAGCCATTAATGGAAAACTCAACTCGGCTTGTGCAAGGTATGGAACGCGCAGAGCGTGCAACAACCAAACAAACATCAGATGCCGAAATCGTAAAGCAATCGATGGAAGAAATGCGTCAAAGTGTTGCTGATATTTCTCACTCAGCGGCAAACGCATCGCAAGCTGCGCAAACCGCTGAACGGGAAGTAGAGCAAAGCCGAACGCAAATACGACGCTCTGTAAGTGAGTCACGTACATTAAGTGATGAAATTAACCAAGCTGCTTCGACAATTAACCAGCTGGCGAATGACACTAAAAATGTAACGCAAATTTTAAATGTAATTACCTCTATTGCTGAGCAAACTAATTTACTTGCTTTAAATGCGGCTATTGAAGCTGCGCGTGCAGGTGAACAAGGCCGTGGTTTTGCGGTTGTTGCTGACGAAGTGCGTGAGCTTGCTTCAAGAACATCACACTCAACTAACGAGATCAGAGAGCTACTTACAACACTAACCACCGCAGCAAGCGATGCGGTAACTGCTATGAACTCAGCCCGAGATATGGCTACAAACAATGCTGAAGCTGCTGAAAATACAGGGCAATCTATTGATAAAATTTCTGAGCAGATATTATCAATTAACGGCATGAACTCTCAGATTGCCGCAGCCACCGAAGAACAAACATCTGTGGCAAGTATGGTGGTTGAGAACGTGTCGAATATGCATATGTCGTTTGAAGAAACAATGGATTCACTCTCGGCGGTACGTGATGTAGCGAAGAACCTTCATTACCTTTCTGATTCGTTACTCGACGCCACTGCAAAATTTAAAGTTGAGTAATTTAAGCGCATAAAAAACCAGGCATCGCCTGGTTTTTTATTAACGGTAGTGAGTATTTAAGCTAGCACTTAAAAAGTACCTACTACTTTAACTTTATCAGTTACTTTTGCTGCATCGATATAACCAATGGCGTCGCTATTGGCTGCAACAAAATCAATAACAGCTTGATCGTTTGCTAGTTTTTCAGGTGGCGTGCCTTTACCTGTAAATACCAGTTTTGACCAATAAGCGTTAAGCTGGCTGCTCGACTTACCAACCACCTTATCGTTAAACTCGTCGCTTACGCTGTTACCGTCTTGGTTTACCGGATTTACTTTGGTGCCATCATCAAACGACTTTGCTTTGCCAAGGTAAATCTTTTTGATTGTTCCTTCATCAATAGCATTGCCATTTGCAGGGTTTACAATAACAGCAACATCAGCTAATGCAGCGTGCGAACAAACGGTGAGTGCTGTAGCGATTAATAATTTTTTCATCATAAACTCCAATTAAAAAACTAAATCAACAGCAACAGCAACAACGTCGGTTTCTGTATCTGAAATATCATCTTTAAAGCGGCTGAAATCTACTTTTAAAGCAGCTGATGGGTGGAAGTCATAACGAGTACCAATGGTATACACATTGCTCTTCGCTTTTACGCCCTCAAGCACCTGATTAATACCTGCGTTTAAAGCTGGTACTGCAGGTAGTGCGTTGTAGCGGTTGCTATCGTGTTTGTCGTCGTTATTTTCGTAAGTTAAGTGCACAATCCACTCATCCATACGGTAACCAACAGAGGTATAGTATTGAGTTTGTTTAGCAAGGGCGCTGTTTTCTACTTCAAACTCAGTGTATTCAGCATCAAATAGAATGTCGTTGTAATCAATCGAAAAGCCCACAGCGAAGAAAGAGCCATCATCTTTGTTAACAGCAATATCATCAGCTTGATCAACAAAGCCCGCAGCTCTAAGCGTTTGCTCAAGGCCATTAAGCGCAACACCTGCATCGGTGTCGTTTTCGATTGCAATTGTTGTGTCTGCTACAAAGTATGCAGCACGAGCACTGAACCAGTCGTAGCTCATCGTCCAGTTGATACCAGCAATATCATTAAGCTCTGTATCGCCATTAACCGATACCACAGCAATGTTGCCATCGAAGCTACCGTAAATAACTTGAACGGTTGAATCCCAATCACCTAATTGTGTGTTGTGTAACAGGCTTAGGCCTTCATACGTTGAAAACGGGAGGTTATAAACAGATTGCGGCGGACGAACCCAACGGTAAGTATAACCAACGTCTAAGAAGTCTGAGTAACGGTAAAAAGGCACACGCATTTTACCAGCACTCACTTGTAGCTCATCGCTGAACTCATAGGTTAAATAAGCCCACTCAAACTCAGCATCAAAATCATCGCTACCACGCGCTACAATTTGTGCCGTAGCGCTTAGTTTTTCTTGTAAATCTGCAGAAAGCTGTAATGCGAACATACTTTCGTTTTTAAACGAAATATCGTCATCGTAACCATAAAGCGTTGCGTCGTCGTCAAGGGCTTTACCGCCAACAATAGAAGCAAAGCCATTTATGCGAACCTCTGCCATTGTGTTTGCAGACACAAAAGCAGCACATAGAGCCAATGCAATAGGAAGTTTTTTCATTGTGTATCCCTAGTATTTAGTATGAAAATGTTGATTTCGCTTAATATTATAGTAGTGCGTAGCGAAATGGGCGACACAAGTTACAGATAAATTGTAATTACGGCAATCAGTAAGTTGTTATTTTTAAATTGAAAAAGGTACAAATTAAAGTTGGAAAGCGGCCTAAAAGCATCTGTTAGTGCTCTTAATCTTAAATCAGCCCGTAGGATTTTTTATGCGCACAGAGAAGCGAATAAGGGTAAATCAGTTAATTGTATATTAGCTTGATAGATCTTTTTCTAACCACAGAGGACAAAGAGAGCACAGAGGAAGACAAAAAGTTCTCTTAAGCGAAGCGCCTCTTATCCTCTTTGTGAATTTTGGTGTCTCAGTGTAGCGCGCAGCGCCTCGGTGTACTCTGTGGTTCCTATATTGTTTTTCACAAAGAGAAGTGAATGAGGAAACCCAAATTAACTTCACCAACCTTCTTCTAAGACACAGCCAAGTAACCTATTTATCGAGAAGAACAGTTTGCCAGATCTTTTTTGAACCACAGAGGACATAGAGAGCACAGAGGAAGAAACGGAGGTATTAAAGTGTACTTCTCTAAAGCGAAGCGCCTCGGTGACCTCTGTGGTTCAAATCTTTATTTCACAAAGAGAAGTGAATGAGAAGACAATGAGCATTTGAAATAGACAGCTACTTTATATGAATCCTCTAAAGCGCAGCGTCTTATGATCTCTTTGTAAATTAGGTTTTTGATATAAATCTGATGCGGGCTGACGCAAGTTTTAAGCCTCACGCAACAGACTAAAATCTACCTCAGGCAAACTCTCAAAACCCGGACGTGCAAATAAATAACCTTGCATTAAACTCACCCCAGCTTGGCATAACCATTGATATTCCTCAATCGTTTCAATACCCTCAGCCAGCGTAGTGATATTTAATTCATCAAACATCGCAATACAATGGCTCACAATTGCTTGACGAGTTTTATTTAAATGAATATCTCTAATTAGTGCCATATCAAGCTTAATAATATTGCTTTGAAAGTCAGCTAATAAATTTAAACCCGAATAACCAGAACCAAAATCATCCGTAGCCGTAATAAACCCCAACGACTGATAATATTCAACAACACGTTTAATGTGATTCGTGTCTTCAACTTGCTCAACCTCGGTAAACTCAAACATAATCTGCTCTACCGGAAAGTCATATTGTTTAGCTGCTTCAAGGGTTGTTCTAATACAGCGCTCAGGTTTGTAAATCGCGTTAGGTAAAAAGTTGATACTCAAAATAGAATCAAGCTTTAGCTTTGCTGCAAGCGAAATAGCTTTGATACGACAAAGTTGGTCGAAGGTATAGCGGTTCTCATCGTTCACTTGTGAGATAACAGAATAAGCCGACTCATTATTAGGCCCGCGAACTAATGCTTCATAACCAAAGATCTGCTTTGCTGCGCAGTCAATGATAGGCTGAAAAGCCATGGTGAAATCAAAGCCAAGTTCTAGTTTGTCTTTACAGTTATTGCAACCTGTTGGCTGGCAATGAGTTTGCTTGTCGTGCATGTTTACCTCAGACTAAAGTCTTCTTAATATATAATAGTGCTAGTAAATTGCCAATTGTGCAATGTTAAGGCGGTGAAAGTATTAAAGAATAGCGAAGTTTTGTTTTTCATCGTTCCGGTAAGCTCAAAAAAGTAACGATTTGCATAAATAAATCGTCACTTTCTACAAGGGCTAGCTTATTACTAATTGATAGGCAAAATTAATAAGCGCCTTCACTGTAAGTTAATTCGTAGCTATGGCTGTAAATTTCTAAAATATTACCAAACGGGTCTTCCATATAAATCATACGGTATGGCTTTTCACCTGGGTAATAATAACGTGGTTTTTCCATACGTTTTTTACCACCTGCAGCAACAATGCGCTCTGCAAGCTCTTCAACGTTAGGATCTTGAACACAAAAGTGAAAAATGCCGGTTTTCCAGTACTCAAAGTTATTTTCTGGATTTTGTTGGTTTTTAAACTCAAAAATCTCAACCCCAATTCGATCACCCGTTGATAGGTGAGCAATTCGGAACTTATCCCAGTTAGCACCGAAAACATCAGTACACATTTGGCCAATAGGGCTGTCATCTTCGGTAATCTCAGTTGGCTCCATAATAAGATACCAGCCTAATACTTCGGTATAAAACTTAACGGCCGCGTCAAGGTCTGGAACAGAAATACCAATATGCGAAAAAGTGCGTGGGTATGAATTACTCATAATTAACTCTCCTCAGTAAGAATGAGTTTATAGTTTACGAGCACCCATTTATTAAGTTAAATTATCATTTAACATGTAAATAAGTATATTTTGTTATGATAAACCCGGTTTGGTTAAAAACATTTTGTGAACTAGTCGAGGTAAATCACTTCACAAAAACAGCAGAGCGACTGTTTATGACTCAGTCAGGCGTGAGCCAGCATATTAAAAAGCTAGAACAGCAAGTTGGGGCTTTATTACTGGAGCGACACGGCAAACAATTTACACTTACTCCGCAGGGCCAAAGCTTATACAACAGAGGTAGCCAGTTATTAAAAGAGTGGCAATTTTTGGAGCAACAAGTAAAAAATGATTCACCTTTTGAAGGTAGAGTAAAAATACAATCGCCGGGAAGTTGTGGGCTAAAGTTTTATAACGAATTATTAAGCTTGCAATCAAAGCACTCTAAACTTTTTATAGAGTATGCATTTGCGCCTAATTCTGGGGTCGAAAAGGCCATAGCGAGCCATCAAATAGACATTGGCTTTATGAGCCAAGCACCCACAATGCATGAGGTTACAGGGCAAAAAATCGCAAGAGAACCCTTGTTATTGATAACGCCAGCTCAGTTCAAAACCATAGATTGGCAGCAACTGTGCCAATTAGGCTTTATTAATCACCCAGATGGACAACATCATGCACAACAGTTATTAAGCGTGAACTTTACTGAGTTTGAATCGATAGTTCAGTTTGAATGCAGTGGTTTTTCGAATCAAATCAACTTAATTTTAGAGCCAGTAAGCTTAGGGCTAGGCTTTACAGTGCTCCCCGCTCATGCTGTTCGTGCGTTTCATAATCAAGAAAAGATACAAGTACACACGCTAACGCACCCCGTTTGTGAAGACATATATGCATGCCATCATCGCAATAGACCATTAGCCAAGCGAATGAAAACAGTTATAAACAAAATAAAAAGCCTTTAATCAAGCAATACTAAAATTGGTCATCTTTTTTCTTCTCGTCCCTCGCACCTTGAACCTCGCACTTCGCACCTCGTAACTACTACCTCTAATCTCCCTCCAACTAACTTCTAATACCGACTACAAAACCGTTGATTTTTAGCATCTAAAATCACATTTCATCCTTTGCGTTACCTAGCTTTAATGGTATTTTAGCGCCAAGCAATCTTGCCCCTATAAAGGAAGTAAAATGGCATCCAAAACCGTCGAATACTACAACCAAAATGCGCAAGCATTTGTAGATGCCACACTCGATGTAGACCTCAATGAACTTTACGACGAATTCTTACCGCTGATCCCAAAAAAAGGCGCTTTACTCGATGCCGGATGTGGCTCTGGCCGCGACGCTTTCATCTTTAAAGAGCGTGGTTATAGCGTAGATGCATTCGATATCAGCCCAGTTATGGCAAAGCTGGCGTCAGAATACTTAAATCAAGACGTAGCTGTAAGCAGCTTTCTAGAGCTAAACCACGTTGCCAAATACGACGGCATTTGGTGCTGCGCAAGCCTTATTCACGTAGCAAAAAACGATTTAACCGAAGCATTCAACAACCTTGCCCGCGCATTAAAGCCACAAGGCATCGTGTATGTATCGTTTAAATACGGCGACGGCGAGCGCGAACACAACGGTCGCGAATTTACCGACCTAAACGAACAAGCCCTTGAGAGCATTATTAGAGGCACAGACCTATTTATCCTCAAGTCGTGGCAAAGCGCCGACCAACGTCCAGAGCGCGCCACAGAAACATGGCTAAACGCCATCTTGCATAGAAGAACGATATAGTAGTTTACACGCGGTATAGCAGGCTATACCGCAACTCTCCCAATATTGTATGGGTTTTAGAGTATAGCTCTACCTAAAATCCTATATTTTCAATAGCTTTTCATGCTAGATTGTTCCTAAACTAAATCGCCAATATTCAAGCTACAACAATGCGTTATGAGCATAAGTGGCAAATATGATTACGTAAACAGGGAACGGCTCATGAACTTTAAAGCATCTTTCAAAAGTACACTTAAGGCTTGATTGATGATGGCCATGCAGCAGCAACTCGATTTCATTACTTACATTCAGCGCATGCTGGTGGAAGGTGATTTTAGTGCGACATATAAGTTTGCACTATTACATGCGTTGGCTGATGTTTGTGTTGAACAACCAATGATGTATGAAGCAAGCGAGTTAAACATTGATCTTGCTAAGCTAGCTGAAAAGTTAATAGAGCTTTATTGGCACCATGCAGTGCCATTTTCTTCTGCTCATAGTGGTGAAAGTGCTTTACTAAAACAAAATTCGGGTGCGCAATCAAAAGTAATTGCGGTGTTATATGAGTGCCAGCAAAACAATATTCGTAGCTTACGGCAACTCAAATTAAGCCCTTACTGGCAAACTACTTACAAAGCAGCTTTAGACACTTTAAAAACAGGCCCGTTGTGGCGCTTACAAATTCTAGCCAAACAAGAAGAATGCTTTTTGTACCCTCACACAAAAGGCAAAAGCTATATTACTCTAAACGCAGGCATAGCCGCTTGCTTTAGACGCTTTTACGATTTAGTTGTCTATTTAGCTAAAAATGCATGGCTACAAAAGATTCAAAGCATCAAGCACAATCAGGCACTTATTGGCCCGCAAAGCCAACTGCATGACTTTTTATTTGGTTTCGACCGTACAGCACTAAACAAAGCAAAACCAATTTTAGTCGAAATACAAAAAGGCCAGTGTTTTTATTGTCAAAAGCCACTCACAAGCGCGATAGAAGTTGATCACTTTATTCCATTTGCTCGCTACGCTAACGATTTAGGGCATAATTTTGTTGCCGCCCATCGAAGTTGTAATAACAGTAAGCGCGACTTTTTAGCAGCCCAGTTGCACCGCGAACGTTGGCAAGATCAAAACCTAGATCGCCACAGTCAGCTACTCACTGATGAACTAACTCTCTATTTTCATTGTGATGTAGATAAATCCCTCGCCGTAAGCAACTGGGCATATCAAGTTGCCAGCAGCAATGGCGCAAAACTCTGGCTTGCAAAAGATAGATTTGAGTTGGCGGGAAGTAAAAATGTCCACGCGTTAGATTTAGTCGCGCAGACAAATCACTTATATGATTTTTAAAAGGTCTAGGTTTTAATTTTATATATTTTATTGAAATAAAAGAAAAAACCAATAGATCATTGTTTGGTTTCAGGCGAGTGCTGTGAAAAAGAGAAGCTTTGAACGAGAGGGTATGGATATCCGAGCTTGGGTGCGTACAGGGATGTGTAATTGTGCCTATCTATGTTGGTTACGTTCATTTAATTTATTCAAATTGAGGGGACCGTGTGAACCCCGGGGCGCCGAGAGATTCCAAAGAGAAGTCGGCGTTTACTTCTCTTTGGTTGCCGTCGCCAACGCGACATTATTATCAAATTTTATTAGCGCTTTATTACCACAACCATCACAAATCAATGAGTAAGTATCTTTACGCTTACTAACTTTCGTATTTTGATCATTACATTTAATACACGGTGCTTTCATCGGAGTATTCGTATTACAGTTTGAGCAATTGACATAGTATCCATATCGTCCTGAACGGGCTTCAAGAGTGTGTTCATTACTACAATTTTTACACTTTAAGTGTATGATTTTAGGTTCCTCAGCACTTAATAAAACCTCTTCTTTAACTTCGCTTTTGTAAATTGATTCGGGTTCATTAAGGGTTACGGGTGACTCGTCGTTTACTGGTTGCTCGGTTGATTTAATATTTTGAGCTAAAAGAAACTGACAAATCTTAGATAGGCTTTCCTCACTAAACCATGGGCGTACGTTAGTTGAAAAAAAGTGCAGTGCGTTAGGGGCTGATGCTGGCAACTTCATTATCTCTAAAAGCTTATCAGCTAAAAATTCAGATTTAATTAATCGATCTTCAAGTGACTTTGGCATGCTATCTCGATTGATTATGGCATTACTCGAAATTGCGCAGATACTATGCCATTCTCGTCCTCCGAAGTTCTGCTGTAATTTGCCAAACATTTTGGGAAGTAACTGCTCTGCGTTACTCGTCACTAAACTTTTTAATAAGGCTTGTTGGAGTTCAACTTGCTTTATTGGTGATGGCATTCCTTGCCATTTTCCTCGATAACTACGGCTCCATTCCTGATGCTCATTTATGGCAACTTCGCCTGTTATGCTTTTTGATTCGATTAAAATAAACCCATATGTATAAACAATTAAGTGGTCTATCTGTGCTGATTCGTTATTGTGCTTAAATTTAACATCATTAAATACGAACACTTGTGGATGATCTTTGAATGCTCGGCGCAAATAAAATGCGACATCTAGCTCTTGCTTGTCCCCAGCTTTAATCTTGATTGATAGTGAGGTTGAAGGTGCTTTATCTTTTAAAATCATGAGAAGTCCGTTCTGTCATGTATTCGTATAGGGTACCATCGAAATGCAAAATTTAAATATTAAACTTAATGATGGATTTTAGGTAATGAAATTAAATGCATTTCATAGCTTGGTGTTTATTTCTCTTTGGTTACCGTTACCAACGCGACATAACTAAATAAATAGTTAAATGGTCACTTTTTCCTTACCCTAAAACTGGTACAATGTGGCCTACCAAATTACATAGATGTAATGTTATGAATAAATGGATTTTATTACTCGCTACTTTGCTAGCGAGTTTCAACACGGTTGCTGAAGAGCAATATTCAAAAAGCCGCTGCGATAGTATTGAGGCTGAGCGCAAGGGCATTCGTAAAAGAATGAATCGTAGCTATACGGCTAAGCAAGGTGAACGTTGGAATCAACGTTTAGATGAGCTTTTTACGCTGCTGGCGAGACACTGCAAACACCCAAAAATAAGTTCTGGTAATGGCGGTAATTATACGTATCGCTCGAACCCTAGCGCACTTTTAAACACCAAAGTACATAACTCTACGGTGTATTCAAATTCATATAATGACGATAAAAAACGCTATGCTTGGGGGCAATTTTATCAATTACCGGATCGCTGTAGAGCGAAAAATATTCAGCAAGCTGATTTTGTATGGTGTAGCGAAAATAAAGCTGAGCAAAAGGCGCTATTTGAATCGGCTTGGAGCGGTAAACAAAAATCAGAATACAAAGATGTAGTTATTTCAGTAAAGCCAACCATTACAGAAATAAATACAAACAAAGCCACAAGCCAAGTTGCAATAAAAAGCCAGATAACCGAGCCAACAATTCAGCAAGCTTCGGCTCCTTTAAATGAGAGTATTAGTCCACAATCTACAAAGTTCAATGGCCTTAAAATTTGGCAATTAGCCTTGGCTGGCATTGCGGCAATGTTGTTTGTGTTTGGTCTTTATCGTTTGTTTAAAGATTGAGTTGTTAAACGGGCTAAAGCCCGACCTACAATGCCTCGCATCTCGCATCTCGCATCTCGCATCTCGCATCTCGCATCTCGCATCTCGCAACTAAAGCACCAACACCTCTCCTTGCAAGCTTGGTGAGTTTGCAATACTGGTTTGGAGTTGTTCTATCAACAACTGGGCATTCGCTGATGGTGTGCGTGAATGTGGCCAGAGGGCGTAAATTGGCCTTGCGGGAATACTTTGGGGTGACTCGATATAGCTAAAGTGGCTGGTATCGTCTATACAGCAAATTTCGCTCATTGGTAGTAAGCCAATGCCATAGCCTGCTTCAACCATTTTTCTGGCGATTGTAATATCAAAGCAAAAGCTTATATGTTCATACTCGGTTTTTAGTTTGTTAAGTAAATCGCTGGGTAGTTGTGACTCTGAATAGGGCAATATCAGCCTTGATGTTGGGGCATCTTTCTTTTTAATCAGCTTTATAGCGATCATGCCTAGGCGCTTTTGAAAGTAGCTTGAGTCTTGTTGTTCGCCGATGCGAATAGCTAAGTCAAAACGTTTTTGGCTTAGTTGGCTGTTGGCATTACTTGGGTAAATGTGGAGGTTTAGCGCAGGGTTTGCCATCGCAAACTGATTAACGGCCCCCATCAGTGGGCCCGCAATGATGTTTTGTGGGCACAACAGGTAAAACTCTTTTGCGGCGGGTGAGTCATTTAATTGCTCAAGCTGGCTGTTAAGAGCAAGCACTTGCTCGCCTAACTCGTTATACAGTGATTCGCCTTTGGCGGTTAACACAATGCCTCGGGCTGTACGTTGCAGTAATGGCTCGGCGAGTTTCTCTTCTAATGCCTGAATGCGCCTTGATAGGGTTGATAGATTCAGTCCTAAATCTTTTGCTGTTTGGCTCATGCTTTTACGGCGCGCTATTTCAATAAATAAATGCAGATCATCCAGCATACGACTCCCTCAATCTTAGTTTGCATTTTCGTGACTGTTGCCACTTGCCTTGTGCAAATATAGTAACGCCAAGGAGGACATATGAAAATTCATTTTACTTTTACTGCGGCATTTTCGTTTTTAATGTCGTTTTTACTTTCGGCATGGGTCACTTATGTCAACTTAGGGCTGAGCGATACATTTTTTCTAAGTTGGATGAAGGCGTTTGCTAATGCATGGCCTGCTGCTTTCGTGGTGGCTTTTACGGTTGCCCCGCCAATTCGGTCATTGGTTTTAAAGTTATATAATAAGGAGTCAGTATGATTAATATCGTGGCAAAAATTACCCCAAAGGCGGCATTATTTGATGACTGTAAAGGGCGTTTACAGGGCATATTAGCAGCCACTCGTGCAGAGCCAGGTTGTAATCGATTTGAGCTGTTTGCAAGCAAAGAGCAGCGTTGTTTGTTTTTAGTTGAGCAGTTTGAATCGCAAGCTGCCCTTGATGAGCATTATGCTCAGCCTTATACCAAAGCTGTGTTCGCATTTTATGAAAATGCGTTGGCGGAGCCAGTTGAGGTAGAGAAGGTAGAGGAGCTTTAGGTTTAATATTCAGAAAGAGGTTAAGAGGCGCTGCGCTTTAGAGGAAAATAACTAATTGGCTTAACTATTATCTCGTTGTTTTCTTGTTCACTTCTCTTTGTGAATAAAGATATTTGAACCACAGAGAGCACCGAGGCGCTGCGCGCTGCACAGAGAAGGTGATTTCACAAAGAGGATAAGAGGCGCTGCGCTTTAGAGAACTCCTTGTCTTTCTCTGTGCTCTCTGTGTCCTCTGTGGTTCGAAAAAAGATCTAGCGAACAGTTAGTCTCGATAAATAGGTTACTTGGCTGTGTCTGAGAAGAAGGCTAGATAAAGTTTTTTGGGTTTCCTCGTTGTCTTCTCATTCACTTCTCTTTGTGAATAAAGATATTTGAACCACTGAAGGCACAGAGGCGCTGCACAGAGGAAAACTGAATGCACAAAGAGGATAAGAGGCGCTGCGCTTTAGAAGACTCCTTGTCTTTCTCTGTGCTCTCTATGTCCTCTGTGGTTCGAAAAAGATCTAGCAAACCGCTCGTCTCTACATTTAAACGCACGAAACACGTTTTACTTTGATAGGAAAAAACTAGGCTACTGGGGAAGTACTGCTATTCGTAGCCTAGTTTAACAAGGTTGAAATGGTTACAGCATATGCAGGATTTGCTTGGCCTTTTTGCGGGTTAAACACGCGGCCATTGGGCGTTTTGCAAACAGCTTGGCTGAAACTGTTTGTTCTTTGCCCATATATTGGTTGCGCAGTGTTTGTACATTGACTTTGCAGGTCACCGAATGCTGGTGTTCTACATAACGAATTTCTACTCGTTCTACTTTTTGAATTAAGTTTTTATAAGGGTAGCCTTCATCGGTATCAAGCTGTGTTATTAATGGCTGGTTGGCATAACTAAAGCTTGAAGCACATAAAAGCAATAAAATAATTAAGTATTTCATGATGGTTGTCCTTGTCTTGTCGCGGTTGGCTGTATGAGTATTACTCGTGTTACCACTACTGACAAACGATTAAAAATTGCCTATACTTAAGTTTTTATTAACCATAAGTGCGTATGCAGTTACCTCCATTAAAAAGCCTTTGGTATTTTAAGCACGCGGCAGAGTTAGGTAGTTTTAAACTTGCAGCAGAGCAATTATTTGTTAGCCAAGCAGCGGTTAGCCAACAAATTCGCATGTTAGAACAACAGCTTGATTGTAATTTGTTTACTCGTCATACCCGTTATGTTGAGCTTACCCGTCAAGGTGAACAGCTTTTACCCCATGTACTTAAGGGGTTTAGCCATTTGCAGGCAGGTGTGCAGGCAGTTAGCCAAGATAGCCACCCCAATACGTTAAATTTAACTGTGCTACCTTCGTTCGCCAGTGGTTGGTTGCTTGGCCGAATTAGTGACTTTCAAAACAAATATCCCCATATCAAAGTGCGTATTGAACCTAGTGATCAGCTTGCTGACTTTTCAGCGGGGCAGGTCGATTTAGGTATTCGTTTTGGTCAAGGCAGTTACCCGGGTTTGCATAGTGAGCTCATCAGTGACGACAGTTTATTTTTGGCTTATAAACCAGGGGCACTAGATACTTCTAAGCCACTAAAAAATCAGGTGTTAGAGCAAAAATTAATAAAAGATATTTGTCCAGATGCAGAGCGCGGTTGGCTAAAGTTGGCTGATGAACTTGCAGTCAGCCCTGATGCTTTGCCCTCGCTTGAGATAGATAACGCGGCATTGGTGATTCAAGCTACGCTTGCAGGACAAGGAATTGCTTTGGTTAGGCGGCGGTTAATTGAGTCTCAACTTTTACATGGGCAGTTAGAGATTTACCCTGATTTTGAATACCATTGCCAGTACAAGTATTACCTTGCAGCACCTTTAGAGCATTTTAAATGGCAAAAAGTCCAATTATTTAAAGACTGGCTGCAGAAGCAATTTGCATATGATGATCAACACTATAAATCACGACAAGCCAAGTTAATGGGAAATAAAAAGTAATTCTTTAGGATGATTGGCTAAGAAGTGTTGCAGTTTTAATTCAAAATGATACGCTGTACCTCTAAATTTTTACAGTGACGTAAATATATGTTTAAAAGGATTTTAATTGCAGCTTTTCTGTTTATTCCTGCATGTTTGTTAGCTCAGCCCACTGAGTCTCAGAATGAATGTAAACGTATGCAAACCGAACGCAAAGAGTTGCAATCTGCACTTCGTAAAGCCCATTTGCTTGATGAAATAAGTGTTTATAAATTACGTATTGATAATTTATCATCACGTATTTCTGAGTCATGTTTTACCAAAGAGCAAATAGCTGAAAAAACTAATGCTTTGTACCGTAAAGATTTTTCTGATTTAGAAAGCTCAGTATCTCAACCCCTCACAGCGCAAGCGTTAAGCAGCAAACAAGCGGCATGGGAGCGTTTTTATGTAATGCCCACCCGGTGTATAGAAAAAGCGTTAGAGCTTAAAAATTTAGATTGGTGTATCGAAAACAAACAAATTCAGTTTCAGCAATTTGATATGCTATGGCAGCAAAAAAATGTACAAACAACCCGCTCAGAAGCAAAACCAACAGACACATTTCATGAGTTTATTTTGCCAAGCAAAGCTGAGCGAGCAAAAATTCTTGCTCAGCAAGAGTCAAAGCGATATAGCCGTACAAGTGAAACTATATTACCAGCGAATATTATCGTGTTGTGCTGCATTGCGTTGACAGCTTTTTTCTCAATAATTTTTGTTTATCATTGGCTTATGCAATCAAGAGCGTCAATTAAATAATTCCATGTAGCAAGGAATGATGCCTTGTTACCTTGCTACATGGTAAGTTCTTAATCGTCAGTTTTAAATTTTTTTGCGCGCTCTTCTGCGTCAATTAAAGCTTGTGATTTTGGCTGTTTTGCTTTGTTTTCAATAACAGGCTTTTCGTTTGACTCTGGATCCCATGCTGGGTCTAGTGACAAATTAGCAAATGGGTTATTGGGTTTTTCATCGGTTTGCTCATCGTCTGGTAGTACATCTTCTTTTTGCTGATCTGTCATTTCTTCATCAGCTGAATAAGCATCTTTACCTTGATGGCTTTCATCTAGTGAAATTGTGGGGGTGTCGTCTTGCTCGGTATCGTCAAAGCTTACAGGCTCATCCTGCAACTCTAACTCAAGTGCTTGCAACGCTTTTGCTAAATCATCATCGCTAATATCATCATCTGCAGAGATTTCATGTGTAGGTGTTTGATCTGTTTTACTAAAATCTTCAGTGAATGAAAGATCCTCATTGACTAATGATGATAAGTCGTACTCGGGTACGTCATCATGTTTAGGCTTTTCTTCGGCATTTGGTGTTTTGTATTCATCAAAACCAAATGACGATGAGCTAAAGCTTGGCTCTTCAGGCTCGCTTTCTTCAGGTTGCTCTAGTGCTGGCTCATCATCAGTAACTGGTGCTTTGTATTCGTCAAAACCAAATGACGATGAGCTAAAGCGTGGCTCTTCAGGCTCGCTTTCTTCAGGTTGCTCTAGTGCTGGCTCATCATCAGTAACTGGTGCTTTGTATTCGTCAAAACCAAATGACGATGAGCTAAAGCGTGGCTCTTCAGGCTCGCTTGCTTCAGGTTGCTCTAGTGCTGGCTCATCATCAGTAGTTGGTGCTTTGTATTCGTCAAAACCAAATGACGATGAGCTAAAGCGTGGCTCTTCAGGCTCGCTTTCTTCAGGTTGCTCTAGTGCTGGCTCATCATCAGTAGTTGGTGCTTTGTATTCGTCAAAACCAAATGATGACGAGCTAAAGCTTGGCTCTTCAGGCTCGCTTTCTTCAGGTTGCTCTTGTGCTGGCTCATCATCAGTAACTGGTGCTTTGTATTCATCAAAACCAAATGACGATGAGCTAAAGCGTGGCTCTTCAGGCTCGCTTTCTTCAGGTTGCTCTGGCTCATCATCTATTAAAGCCGTGCTCTGTTTGTTTTGCGCGTAATTTAGATCAGCCCACGTATCATCAGTTGGAGCTTGCTCTTCTGTTGTTGCATTAAAGCTCGCGAAATCGTCTTCTTGTTTTTCTGGTTGCTGATTTTCAGAGGCAGAAAATGAATCATACGGCGCAGAAGTATTACTGTCATAAGCTGAAGAGCTGTTTAATTCTGGTGTTGGCTCAGGAGCTAAAAAGTCTGAGTCGTTTTGATTTTTTTGTGCTTTAGCCTCAGCTGCAGCTTTTATAGCCTGAGCATGGAGTAAATCTTGTGCTAACTCTGAATCTGAATCGTTTTGTTTACTTTGACGAATTCGAACAATAACTAATCCTGCGATAAGCAAAATGAGTAAAACGATTAAACTTGGCACTAACAGTGAACTTGATGAGCTAACCTCATTATTCTGAACCGGCGCTGGTGTTGGCTCGGGAATAGGAGTGTTATTTGTTTGCGCATTATCTGTTTCTGTTGCAACAGGCTCTTGTACTGGTGTTTGTGGCTCGAACTCAGGCGAGATTTCAGTAGGTTCTTTAATAGCCTCAATTACCGGCTCAACAACAGTCTCTGCAGCACTTTGCTTAGGTTGTTCCGTCGTTGTTGCTAAATCATTGCTAGGGATACTCTCAACCTGAGGAGTTTCTGGTGCAGCAGGCTCGTCGTTCACTCTATTTGTTAGTATTGCTTGTTCAGCTGTTGTTTCAGCTTGCTCGCTTTCGTTAATAGCATTTGCTTCTGGTGCTGTAGTTTCTTCAGGGGTGCCTAAAATAGCACCTGAGTGGCCGTTTGAGCGATTCACTTTATTAACCGAAACGGGGGGGGAGTCTATTGTCTGCTCAGCAATGTTTTCAAGCGCCGCTTCGTTATGCACTGGCGTTGGATTCTGGCAATTTTTTTCAAAGCTTCTAGCAGCAGATCGATAATTTTTGTTGCTGGTGTTAAAACGAAACTCATGCATTTGCTGTTTTAACAAAATACACATTGCTTCATTGTATTGTGCTTTAGTTGCAAAGCTCATGCTTATAAGAAACAGCAAAATAGATAGTTTTTTTATTGGCATAGTTCTCTGACCAGTAAGGTTAATCTGGTTACCCAAGTAGTTAATTAATTTTAAGCTCAGACCGGCAATTTATCCACAATCGCTTAATCTATCACCATGAGTGCGCGGTATTCGTCATAGGCAAATTGGTCTGTCATACCGCTAATATAATCTTGAATTAATCGACAACGATAATAAAACTCATAGGCAGCAAAGTGATCGGGCTCTGCTTTTAACGCATCAATCGCCTTTTGATAGCTGTTCAAATGTTTATTTGAGAGTTTTTTTACTAGTCGTGTTTCTATTAAGTAATTTTGGTCGCCTTTTAACACACGCTTAAACGCATCAGCTTCAAGAGCAAGTAATGGTTTATAGCAATCAAGCAGGCCACTAATAATGCGGTAACCTTGTAGTTCTAAACGCTCCACTTCTTTGTGGCAAAAAACATGTTTTAGTGCAACCTGTTTTAAGGTAAGTGTGACAGCATGTAAGTGACTACGATCTTCTAATAACGCTTGATTAAAGTCGCCGTGGTAAATAGCTTCGATATTATTAATAAAGCGCTCAGCTGCATAACTCACTAACGGGTGCAATAAAGTGACACGTAAGTAGATGAAAAACTCACTATTAAAATTGTAAGGCTGTTCTTGAGCCTTACTTAGCGCATAATCAATGGCTTTTTCGGCAAAGTCACTATGCTTAGTATCGTCAATTGTGAGGTTAGTAAGTGTGCGACTGTATTGCTCTTTGAGTTTTTCACAGAGCGACTCTACGCTAATAATGCCTTTTTCTACGGCATCTTCTATGTCGGCTAGACAGTATGAGATATCGTCGGCTGCTTCCATAATATAGCTGATTGGATGGCGACAATATTGCTCTATATCAAGTTCGGTTTGTAGTGCTTCAACAAATGGTTTTTCGCTGAAGTAGTAACCGACTTTTTTCATTAAGTAGTTTTTGTCTTGTGGAATATCTGACTTGAGCATACTGGCTGGGCGTGTGTACTTTAAAATACCTGCACTTTGGCTGTAAGTTAAATTAAGTGATAGCAATGAATGGATAATGCGGATCCCCTGCGCATTACCTTCAAAATTTTTAATATCCTCAGCGAGGTGTTTAAAAATAACACTTATACCAATGCCTTTGCAGCGCTCAGGAGTTAATGCATCTAGATGCTTAGCAAACCATTGGTTGATTGCTGCTTCGCCAAAGTGGCCAAAGGGTGGGTTGCCTATGTCGTGCATTAAACACGCCATTTCGACGAGGCTTTCTAAAGGCCGTTCAAGCCCCAATAAACCATATTCTTTTTGCTTGGCATCGCTCAACTTATTAAAAATTGTTTGTACAATAAAGCGACCCACTTGTTGTACTTCAAGAGAGTGAGTAAGCCTTGAGCGCACGGCAGCATTGCGTTCAAGCGGAAAAACTTGGGTTTTTTGTTGTAAGCGACGAATAGCAGCGCTATTAATAATACGACCTCGATCACTTTCAAGCGCAGTATGCAAGTTATTGGTTGAACGCATTTCGCGTGCAGGGGTGATTTTCTTACCAAAATCGATCATTTATTTTTCCCACAAAGCAATATAAGCCGCGCAGTTGAGAGTTGTTAGCAAAACTTAGCCATAATTAAATTTAATCTAACAGCTTGTATCCAAAATTTAAATATCCTTTTTTTATTAATGTCTTACTTTAAATTAAGCCACTTATTCATATATTATTTGCTTTTACATACTTATCTCCTACCTTGGGATATAAAGTAAGGTCTTTTGGATGTTTGGCAACCATTTTTACGGTGGCATGCATAAAGCTAATTAGTAAAACGTTATATAAAAAGTTAGCAGTCATTATCACAAAATTTTCAAAACTATTTGCTAAAGTCTCTAAGCAAATTAAAAATTAAACGAAAGGGTTTTCTATGCGTATTTGGCAACTAGTTTTAGCTTGGATATTGCTTTTCAGTTCGGGTGTAAAAGCTGACCAAGAGCAATCGGTGGTACTTATTTCGATAGATGGGTTTCGTTGGGATTACATTGAAAAACATCAGGCGAAACATTTAAAAGCAATCAGTGAGCAGGGCGTAAGAGCAACCAAAATGCGCCCTGTATACCCAACCAAAACTTTTCCGAATCATATTTCGATTATTACCGGTTTGCTGCCTGTTAATCATGGCATTGTCGAGAACCGCTTTTGTGATACTGAGCGCAACGACTGCTACAAAATGGGAAAAGGTAAAGACGATAGCACTTGGGTTAACGGCATTCCGCTTTGGAATTTAGCACAAATGCAGGGCTTAAAAGCAGCCACCTATTTTTGGCCAGAGTCAGATGCGCGTTTTAACGGTATGTTACCTGATTATTTTTACCATTATTCAAAACACAGTGATTACCAAAGACGCGTTGACCAAATTATTCAGTGGTTGAGCTTACCAAAAGCACAGCGACCACGTTTGGTGATTAGTTATTTTTCGCTGGTGGATAGTATGGGACATGAGTTTGGCCCAGATGCCAAAGAAACCTATGATGCAGTACAAAAGCTCGACAGTTTAATGGCTGATTTATCGAGTCGTTTAAAAGCACTTGATGAAAACATTAACTTAGTGATTGTGTCTGATCATGGTATGGCGTCTGTTGATCCAAGCCTTAGCATCAAAATTGATAGCCTGCCACAAGACGAAAACTTTATAGTGCAAAACACAGGCCCTCGCGTCTTATATTATGCAAAACCAGATAGCAAAGCAGATATCAGCGGATTCAGCAAAAAGCTTGCTAAAGCCGCTGAAGGTCGTTACATCGTATTAAGTGAGAAGCAAAAGCACGATTATCACTATGATAAAGGCCCGCGAGTTGGCGATATTATTTTGCAAACCGAAGCGCCCCGCGTGTTTACCGATAGTAAAATGGCAGGCTATTTAGGCACTCATGGTTATGCCTATAGCGAAGATATGGCCGCCACCTTCATAGCCGAAGGCCCTGCTTTTAAACAAGGCACGCGCTTAGACGAAGTAAGTAATTTAGATGTGTACCCGCTCATCGCCAAAATACTCGGTCTTGAGATCTTAAGCCCAATCGATAGCGATGGCGCAAGTTTATGGCCGGCTAGGAAGCAGTAAGCTTTGAGTTAGCGAGGGGAAAGTTGCTAGGGAAAAGAGTTAAGTTAGAAAGAGTAAAGGCACTAGGACGCGATGTTAAATCGCCGCTACAGACTCGCATCTCGTAACTTTACCCTTGTATCTTGTATCTCGCTAGCTTCCACTTTCCCCTTGTAACTCTTACAACTTCGTTACCCAGCCGTATTCTCCGTGGCTTATAAATTTATAGCTGTCAGTGTGAGTGTTAAGCTGCCCTTGCAGAGTATTTTTTGTTACGGTCATCACTGCTTGATGGCTAGTCTTGTCATCATCAGTGACTTTACCAAATACGCTCCGATCACCATTGCTCGCTTCAATAATATTGCTTATTTCTAGCGTGTAAGTGCGGCTTTCATCAACAGCTAAAATCAAGTTATCACCCGCTTGAAGTGTTTTTAGGGTATCTAAATCGAATTCACTAAACGCTGTGTCACTTAATTTCTCGGGCAAACGACCTTGTTTGTAGAGAAATTCATGGGCTTTGTTTGAAAGCTGATTTAGCGGTGCTGTTAAATTAACAGTAGGTTGCTGAGGTAGCACCTGTTGCTCTGAATTGTAAGTTGCAACATTCGGTTGTGTGTCTGGTTTTGATGTAAAACCATCACTTTGAATATGCCATTCATTCAATGCAAATGCAGTGAGTGGCAAAATGAAGATTAATGCAAGCGTCCTGTTCACATGTTTCTCTTACGGGTTTTAATGTTAACTTAATGTTGATTTTTACCTTAAGTTAACATCTTGGTCAATAGATAATCAGTAAGTTGCGGTAATAATTGTCGTGACGATAAAATTAATTAATTTTACTTAGTTTGCAATGCTCAGCATAATCCGCGTTTTTTTGTCACATAAACCCAAGATTAGAGGTAACGAGTATGCGCGGGTGGATTATTTATAAAGATAGCCAAGGTTTGCTAAAGCAAGAGACCTACGAGGTAGAGCGCTTGCTTGCTGCTGCAAAAGAAGAAGGCATCGACTTACATGTTTACTCGCCTGATCAGTTTGATTTAACAATTACTCGCGAAGATGGCAAAAGCATCTTAATCGATGGGCAATCAGTTGCGTTACCAGACTTCGTTATTCCACGAATGGGTGCAAGCACAAGCTATTTTGCGTTGGCAATTATTCGTCACTTGGAACGTTTAGGTGTGTATTGTGTAAATAGCTCGCAATCAATTGAAACGGTAAAAGACAAATTATTTGCACAGCAAATTTTAGCAGAATGTAATTTGCCAACCCCGAATACCATGTTGGTTAAGTTTCCGGTGAACATTGATTTAGTGGAAAAACAGATTGGTTTTCCTGTCGTGATAAAGACGTTATCGGGCTCGCAGGGTAGTGGCGTATTTTTATCAAAATCAAAAGATGAGTTTGATGACTTAATGCAACTTATTGAAGCGGCAAATCCACAGGCAAATATCATTTTACAGCAGTTTGTTAAGTCGAGTCATGGTCGAGATTTGCGAGTGCTTACTATCGGTGGGCGTGCTGTTGCGTGTATGGAGCGTAACTCACAGGGTAAAAACTTTAAAGCCAATGTAAGTGCCGGAGGAACAGGTAAGTCATTTCCTATTACACCTGAAATCGAATGGCTTGCAACTCAAACTGCTAACGTACTCAACCTTGATGTAGCGGGCATTGACTTATTATTTGACGAGCAGCACTTTAAAATTTGTGAAGCAAACTCAAGCCCAGGTTTTGAAGGTTTAGAAGGGGCGTTAGGGATTGATGTAGCCAAAGAGATTTTGCACTTTATTCGCATTCGTCTGGGTATTTTTGATAAGCCCGAAGTACTCGAAGAGCCTTGTTTAGAGGCCGTTTAATTCAGCTTATTGATGACTTAGCTAATAAATACAATTGTGACTCCAATCGTTAAGGTAGAAAAAAGAATAACTGCAATTATCCAGTCTTTTGCTGCGCTAATGATATCTTTTTTATTTAGTGAAAACCGGTGGTTGTGGTTTTTATGTAAAGGCAGCCCAATTTTGTTGAAAAAATCGAAATGTATTTTATCAGGTAGTTGGGCTTTGCTTTTCAGCAAAAATAATATTATCAGGGAGCTTGATAGGTTTAAAAGCATAGGCATTGAAAACCAGTAGATAGCTTCTTTAGGGATGATAACGAAGTATATTACGCCAAGAGTGATTGAAGATAGGTAACCTAAAATTTCTGCATTTAAAGTGATTTTCCACCAAAACCAACGACCAATTGCAAATGGTGCAAGCCCTGCAAATATTACTATATGAAGTTGATAAATAAACAATAAGCTGTCTATAAAACCCAATAGGTAGATTAAATAGCTAATTATACTTAAAGCAAGTACTGATAAAAAATAGACATTTTTTTTGCTTAGTTTTGGCTTTTTCTCTATGTAAAAATCATTAGTAATGAGTGATGCGCCCCAATTTAGATGAGAGTCAACGGTCGATATGTATGCAGCAATTAAGCAAAAAATAAAGAGATTTATTAGTTCAGGCGGCAGTACTTTCATAATCACATGAGCATAAACTTGATCTGCGCTTAAGGAGGTGTTTGTTAAGGTTATCGCGACGACTCCAATTAATATCCACGGAATACTTCTGACAAAAAAGTGAATAACACAATGCATTAGAATCGCTTTTTTTGCGTCTGACTCACTTTTACAAGATATCACTCTTTGTATCAAAGGCCCGGAACCTGGCGCTTTGTATATCCATGCAATGACTAAAAAAATCCAAAAATAAATTGATTCATTCTTAGACGTACTATTATCTAAAAATAGATTCTTCTTCTCTTCAGGGACTTCAGCAATTATCGAAGCTAAAGATTGGCTTTCAAGAATAAAATACAAGGCGACCCATGAAATACCGACAGCAAAGAAAAGCTGGAAAATATCGGTAATTATTACTCCTTTTAATCCAGACAGTGCTGTGTACATTACAACAATAAGAAATACGACAAAGATGCAGAGCTGAATTTGAAGTTCTGTAAAGTGCAAAATGGGATGCTGAATGAGTACTTCAGACAAGATTATTGAAAAAGCATACGTCAGACTTGCTAAGACAATTGCATTAAGAATACCCCCTTCAAAAATAGCTTTAACTTTTCTTAAAAAACGTGTGTGTGAGGAGTCTCCATAGCGAAGTTCGTACAGCTCAACTTCTGTCTTTATACCACTTCGATACCAGTATTTGCTGAAGAAAAAAGCAGTAGACAGCAAACTTAGAATACCAACCCACCATATCCAATTACCGCTTATCCCAAAGCTATATACTAGTCCAGCTACTATAATCGGCGTATCACTAGAGAGTGTTGTAGCACTCATTGATGAGCCCGCTAGATACCATGGTACATTTTTATTGGCGGTTATTAATGAGTCTGAAGATTGTTTGTTGCTCTTTAGCCATAACCACAATACAACTAATAGAGAGCCAATCAAGAAAAGCCACAAATGCACAATGAGCCCTGAGTTTTTTAGGTAAGATAAATATAAATCATTTCATATATATTGCATTATTAGTATAGGGTGCCTAAAAAGTGGTAAATGGCCAAAGTGCTTGCACCTTTGCTTAATGGTGAAGGCTCATTATCAATAATTAACTCAGCTTTTTTAGCTTCTGTATGTTTATAATTTAACGCTTTAAATTTCACAGTATCAGCAATTGTCTTTCTAACTTGATAGGGAAGATCTCCCGAAATAACAATAGCGCTTGGGTCAAAAAGGACTTGGATAAAATGAAGAGGTTGTTCAAGTGCATTAGTAGCACTATCAAGCCAATCCAAATAATGCTGGTGATCGACAGAACTTGGATCCAGCGAATCTTGCCAACTTTCTATATTGCTTTTTTTTAAGTAAGAACTCAGCGAGCTTAAACAGGGACGAACTTCTTCTGGGTCTGGGCTAAATAGTGCCGCAACCTCTCCAGCATTACCTGAATGTCCTTTTAACAGTTGCTGTTTTGTTATGAATCCACCACCAATGTTTTCACTTAAAGTAAGTACAAAAGCACTTTCTAGATCACTGCCTCGATTTGATAGTGAATAACCAACAGCGTTTGCGTTCCCATCGTTTTCAATGTAGCAGGGAACTTTAAATGCGACTTCAAAAAAAGAGGCTAAGTCTAATTTTGTCCACTCATCAACATTGTATTTATTGCAAACAGCGTTAGATGATACAAAAAAACCAGAGATTGCGACGCCAATACCTATAATTTGATCGGCGATAGCCATACTGTCTAGTACACTCTTTAGCGTACTTTCAGCTGTTTCTAAACACTCTTTAGGGTTTGATAAATCAATTTTTTTTGAAATTTCGGCAATATGGTCGCCACATAAGTCATCTAATCTAATTATGAGTTTGCTGTTAGCGAAAACGACTCCAACCGCATAAAGTTTATTCGGTTTGATGGTGATATTGATAGCAGGCTGACCTCTTGAACCTAATGTTTTTGATTGTTGTTCAATTAGCTCATGCTCTAATAGCGACTTAGTTAATCTTGTCAGCGATTGGTTTGACACACCCATAACTTTGGCAAGTTCAACTCGGCTCGCTTTATGTTTGCGTCTCAAGTAGCTAAGAATAAATTTTTCATTTTTATTTAAATTAATCAGACTCATAGGTAAAACCATTGAACTTAACAGTAAATATGACTGTAATATTACACATTAAATAACTAAAAGTTAATTAATAAATTTAATGATTAACTATCTTCACATTTAAGTCTTTGAATTGACGTTTTTTAGTCATTACCAGATCATTTTTGTAGCAAGTTTTTTGACTTTTTACTTCCAATATCGGATTAAATAACATAATGTGATTTAATTGACGGGTACATAATTAATGATTCAACAGGAGATAAAATGAAAAAAATAAACAAGTTTCATCTTAATTTATCCACTACTGCACTTGCTTCAATTGGCTTGCTAGTGGGGCATTATGCGCACGCTCAATCCACCAGTAGTGATGAGCGTGAGTCTGAATTAGAGGTAATTGAGGTCCAGGGGGTACGAGCAAGCCTTAATAGAGCGTTAGGTCAAAAAAGAGAATCTGTAGAAGTTACAGACTCAATCTCTGCTGAAGACTTAGGTAAGTTTCCTGATTTAAATATTTCAGAATCTCTACAACGTGTTCCTGGAGTAACTTTAAATAGGAACAGTAATGGCGAAGGTCAAGCAATTAACTTAAGGGGACTGGGTCCACAGTTTACACGTGTTGAAGTGAATGGAATGTCGGGTACCTCAAATGGTAGTGGGGGACGTTTTGCTACAAGTTCTGGAGGACGAGGGTTTAACTTCGAACTTTTAGCAGCAGAACTGTTTTCTAATGTGACAGTTAAGAAAACTCCCACTGCAAAACAAACTGAGGGTGGTATGGCAGGTGTTGTAACGCTAGAAACACCTAAACCTCTGAGCTATGAAGGGACTAAGTTCACTGTATCAGCGCAAGGGAATTATAGTGAAGTTTTAGAAGAGGCTGATCCTAGAGGGTCTGTGTTCTTTAGCCATAATATAGACAATACACTTGGCTTTTCTGCAAGTCTTGCATATTCAGACACTCATTTTCAGTCTAATACCGTGGAAAGTGGTGTCTGGCGACCAATGAATGTAGTGGGTCGTGGTGATTCGGATGATCTCATTGCTAACGGCACTCGCTATTATATTTTTGATGAACAAAGAGACACACTTGGTTCGACGTTTAGTGCACAATACCGCCCTACAGATAGTCTTGAAATGTTGCTTTCTGTGCTTTATGCAACATCAGACAGTGAAAGGCTGGCAAATAGAAATGATATGCCAGTAGAAAACCCTGGTGAGACTGTTAATTTTAGCTCTGAGAACGGTATCGTAAATTCAGCATCTTTTAGTGGTGTCCAGCAGCGTGTTGGAACAAACTACTTAACTACTGATGAAGAGTTCACGCAAGTTACATTTGATACAAAGTGGGACTTAAACGATTATTGGCAAATCCGCCCATTTATTGGTTATTCAAAACGCGATGCTAAACGTCAGTTTGACCTTTATTCATTTCGATTAGCTGAGAATGGTGAATTTGATCCTGGTACTGTTTCTTATGATGTTAGAGGTGACTTTGTAGATTTTCAGTCATCCCACACTGATTTTACGTCAAACCCCGAAGATTTTTTATTCAATGTTTTTATCTTACGTCCATCGGTTGATGAGGATGAAGAAATAACGGGTAAACTTGATTTCAGCCGATACTTTGATGATGGGGCATTAACCAGCATTGATTTTGGCTTTAGATATTCAGAACGTGAAAAAACACGAGTTCAAACTCAGGAGCGACTTCAACGTTTACCTGAAACAGGCATTGAAGATATGCCTAGTTTAGCGAGTGTTGCGATGACGATGCCTTTTGAAGTCGATGGTTCATCGGCACCAAACTCACAACTAGTTGCTGACCCTCGTTTAATACGAAGTGTTTTTTATCCTCAAGGTGATGCTGTTTCAGGCGCTTTTATAAGGCCATTACCTGGATTTGGTGCATCAGAAAGTTGGCAAGTAAATGAAGATACCTTCAATGCTTATGTTCAAGCTAACTTTGATTTTGAAAGCACCCTACTCAATGTTGGGCTAAGGTTGGTTAAAACAGATCAAACAGCCTCCGGTAACACAGTTGAAAATCAATTCCAACCTACTGAGCGCATTACGCCAATTACTGTATCAAATAGTTATACAGAGTACTTACCCAGCGCAAACTTAAGACATGAACTGAACGACAATTTACTTTTAAGAGCTGCTTATTCTGTTACGTTGACGCGCCCAGACTTACCTGCACTTGCACCATCTGAGACAATCCGTGGTATTGACGAAGGGGGTGGTACAGGTGCAAAGGGTAACCCAGAGCTACAACCTTTCACATCTTCAAATTTTGATCTCGGTATGGAATGGTATTTTGAAGAAGAAGCATTGCTAGCTGCCAATATATTCTATAAAGACATAGAAGGTCTTATAGATACGACTTCATTTACAGAAGTGCGTTCATTCCCTAGGCAGTCTGACGGTGTAATTGTCTCTGCACCTATTATATTTACCCAGCCTGCTAACGGTGTTGATGCAAGTGTTAAAGGTGCTGAATTTGCCTTCCAAAAACCATTTACTTTCTTACCTGAAGGTATTTGGCAAAATTTCGGTGGACTATTTAATTTAACTATTACTGAGAGCGCAGCAGATTTTAATACTGAAGACGATGTGAGAAGTAGCGGTCTACCAGGGTTATCAAAGTTAAGTTATAACGCATCTATTTATTATGATGACGGTGCGCTAGATATGCGACTTTCTTACGCTTGGCGTGAACGCTATCTTGCTCAGTTCTCAGATGACTTTGGTGTTCCAAGGTTTATTGACGATTTTGGTCAGCTAGATTTGTCTGCAAATTATCGAGTGAATGATGATCTGCAACTTCAAATGCAAATTTTGAATCTAACTAATGAACAAATGATAAATCAAGCAACTTCTCGCTACTTGCCATATGGAGTTAGTGAGCTTGATCGCCGTGTGTTGTTCGGTGTTCGATATAGCTTCTAGAAGTACTGATAATAATTGATTTCCCTATTATCAGTTTAAGTAGGCTGGCCTGCCCGCCAGTCTACTTTTTTGTTTGATTGGTTTATGAAAAGTGGAGTTAACTTTGTTTAAATTATTTAATTGCATCATTTTAGGGTTAATAACATTACAACCCTCACATGCTAATTCAATGATTGAGCTCTCTAAAGGTGTGTATTTTGAAGAGATAGTTATTCGAACATCTGATGAAGTAAGTTTTTTAATTGAAACTCAGCCGTATCATTTGGCAAGGAGTAAAAAAGTAGAAAAAATTCTCGCTGATTTTTCAGCTAAACATCATCTATCAATGGTCACCCATGAATTAGAGTTTCCTGATTATTTGGGTAATCAAGTACCTTTTAAAAAGTTCTCTATTACGCCAATTTACAGCCTTGATGATGCTAAATCATTTTTAATGCAACTTTTAGAGCAGGGTATTCAAGCTCAGGAAATACTCAGATGCTCTAAGTGTAAAAGTGAAACAAATCAATTGATCAGTGTAGTGAAAATTGATCCTAACCTTTTTCGTGGAAAGGTAATCTCTAGTTTAGCTACTCAGTCTGTTAGTGGGTTAGCAACGGTTAGTGAAATTAGTGAGTCAAATAATTCTTTAGTGAGTGTGAATGGTAACTTTTTTGTGATGCATCCTAAATTAGGTTTACCTGGAGATATTTCTGGTATTGCAGTTGAGAATGGGAAGTTATTGAGTGAAGCTGTTAATGATAGACCCGCTTTAATCATAGATAATAAAGGTAAAATTAAGGCTACTATTGCACATAGTACAAATACAAAAATAGTTTTACGAAAGGGGAGTGAGGAGCTAGCCATTCACGGATTAAACCGCTTGCCTAATAAAATACTCAATTGTGGTAATTTGCAAAATGGCGAATTTCAATTTCCTACTCATGATGTTGTTTGTACAAACAACAATGAAATTGTCGCTTTTACAAAAGAATTTGGTCCACTCAATCTTTTAGATGAGATTGAAGCTGAATTCTATATTTTAAATGACAATAATAGCAGCCTGTCTAAAATTAGTGGCTATCCAAATATACTCAAGGATGACGAAACTTTATTTTTAGCAACAGGTAGCACTAAAGGGAAGTTTGATGTCTTTATAAACAGCCAAAAAGGTGAGGATGTATCTGTTAGTTATCAGGTATATGCGGATGGAAATGAAATCAGATTACGAGAAGGTCTTTTTATTATTGGAGGTGGCCCCACTTTATTACTGAATTCGCAAATTCCTTTAGCGAATTGGTATAAGCAAGGTTGGCATATCTCTAGTCATAAAACAGCAATCGAAGGGCAAGATACAACAGATTTTGAATCAGATGAAACTTTAGATCGTAGTAGCTTTTATGCAAGTTGGGTATATGGGGAACACCCTAGAACTTCTGTCGGTATTGATGCTAAAGGAAATATGTTTATTTTTGCTGTTTACGGAAGAAACCCGTATTTAAGTCAGGGAATGGGTTTGACAGAGCTAGCTGATTTCATGAAGAGTAAAGGTGTGGTTGATGCGATAAATTTGGATGGTGGTGGATCAACTTCAATGGTTGTTAATGGCCGTTTGACAGGAATCCCGTCTGATAATAAAGGTGAGAGAGCAGTCGCTGATGCGTTATCTATTATTGTAAAACAGAAGTAATAAAATACTTATTATGTGCATCCAGTAAGTTAAAAGTAGGTTAGGCGTGTATATAACACGCCTTTTTTGTGTCATCTGTATAGTAAATAAACTTACAAATACTACAAAAGTGTACAGTGCTAATTAGCAAATCATAGGATAAGGTAGATTTTTTTATTGGCAAGGAGTGTGTGTACATGAGTCAGCTCATCAGTCGAGCAACTGCGGGTTTAGTGGCTGTTATTATCGGCTTTACCAGCTCAATCGCGCTTATTTATCAGGTTGTGATGGTGTTAGGTGGCACCCCCGATTTAGTTGCCAGCTGGGTGTTAATGCTTGGTCTTGCTATGGGCGTGAGCTCAATTGCTTTGTCTTATTACTACAAAGTGCCCATTCTTATCGCGTGGTCAACAACCGGAGCGGCATTACTTATTTCAAGTGCTCAAGGGTATAGCTTAAACCAAGCTGTTGGCGCGTTTATGTTCTCTGCAGCGCTGGTGTTTTTATCTGGTATTACCGGCGTGTTCGAAAAAATGATGAACAAAATTCCAAGCCAACTGGCTTGTGCCATGCTTGCAGGTGTACTGGTGAATTTTGGCATTGATGTATTTAATTTTATGAACGAACTGCCATTAGTAATTGGCTTAATGGTCGCGGTGTATTTATGCGGAAAACGTTACTTTGCGCGCTTTGCAATGCTTGCGGTTGTTGTGGCTGGCTTTTTAATGGCAGGCATAACAGGGCAAATCGATACCTCTAGCTGGCAGTGGAAAATGAGCGAGTTTGCTTATATAGCGCCAGTGTTCGACATTAATGCCATGATCAGTGTTGGTTTACCGCTGTTTATAGTAACGATGACATCGCAAAACTTACCTGGCATCGCCGTGTTAAAAGCGCATAAATATAAAGCCCCTGTGTCGGCGGCGTTAAATGTAACGGGACTTTTAAATGTGTTTATTGCGCCTTTTGGTGGTTATGCAATTAATCTTGCTGCCATCACTGCGGCAATTTGCATGAGCCCTGAGGCTGATAAAGACCCAAGCAAGCGTTATTGGGCAAGCATTGCGGGTGGTGTGTTTTACATTATTATGGCGCTCCTTGCTGCAACGCTAGTTGGTTTGGTAGCAAGTTTGCCGCAAGCTCTTATTTTAGCGTTGGCGGGTATTGCGTTATTCGCCACCATTGCTAGTAGCTTACAGCAAGCTTTAACTGAGGCGTATTATACCGAAGCCGCTATAGTGACCTTTTTGGTCACAGCTTCTAACCTAACCTTATTCTCGGTCGGTTCTGCGTTTTGGGGGATTGTTGCTGGCACGGTGACTTTGGTTATGACACGTAAAGATTGAAGGACTTGAAACGATGCAAGTTATACGAAGCCACGAATTTACAGCTGAACGAGCTTGGGGAGCATTAGATATTGCCAATATGAATGGTATTACAACTCGTTTGCACTGGACGAATGAACCTTACAAATGGCACATCAATAATGGCGAAGAGGTTTTTGTGGTGTTAAGTGGTCAGGTTGAAATGCTTTATAAACAGCATGGTGAAGTATGTGCTGAGCTTCTTAATCCAGGGGATATCTTTTTTGCCAGTGTTGGCACGGAGCATGTTGCGCATCCCAAGGGAGAAGCGCGAATTTTGGTTATCGAATCGCAAGGCAGTGTATAACAAAAAAAGCCCCAGTTTTACTGGGGCCTTTTGTTATTTCAGTAATGGTTTTATCACTTCAAATATCGCATTGATGTGATCACTGCGGGTATTGAGTGCTGGTATGTATCGGTACTTTTCACCACCTGCATGTTCAAAAATTTCACGATTTTCGCCTTCAATTTCTTCTAAGGTTTCTAGGCAATCGGCACTAAATGCAGGGCTGATAATCGCTATATCCTTAATACCTTGCTCTGGATAGCTTTCAAGTGTGGCATCGGTGTAAGGTTTTAACCACTCAGCTTTACCAAAGCGGCTTTGGAAAGTTGTTACAGCAAAGTCTTTCTCAAAACCCAGCTTTTCAGCAACTAATCGGGTAGTTTGCATACAAAAGCAGTAGTAAGGGTCACCATTTTCTAAAAATTGCTTAGGTGTACCGTGGTACGAAAACACCAGTTTTTGTGGTGTGCCATGGGCATTTAAGTCTTCACTAATGCTAGCGGCGAGGGCATCAATATAAGTTGGGTTATTGTGATAACCATTAATAAAATGAAGCTCTGGCACCCAGCGCCATTTACGAAGCACATTTGATACTGCATCAAACGTTGAACCTATGGTGGTGCTTGAATATTGCGGATACATAGGCAGCACGATAACGCGAGTGATGCCTTTGTCGCGAAGCTCTTCAAGGCCTGCTTCAATCGATGGGTTACCATAGCGCATTGCCATAACCACTTCAGTGTCGTGGTGCCCTTTATCTTTTAATAGTGCTGCAAGGCGTTTACTTTGTTCTCGCGTAATGTGTGTTAGTGGTGAGCCGTTTTCAGTCCAGATGCTTTTGTAAAGTGCTGCTGAACGTTTCGGGCGCAGCGTTAAAACAAAGCAATACAGGATAATCATCCAAATAAAGCGAGGGATCTCGACGATACGTGGATCAGATAAAAACTCGCGTAAGTAAGTTCTAAGTGCCGCTGTTGTTGGTGCTTCTGGGCTCCCTAAGTTGGTCAATAAAATACCCGTTTTTTTATTGAATCGGCCGTCATGCGGGTTATCGGTTATAGCGGAAAATCGCGACACTGAGCGCTCCTTTATGAAGTAAACGTTATATAAATTGTATTGTAACGAACTAACCTGAATATGTGATCACTTTATTCGCTAATTTTTGATCATGATCCTGAAAGGACTTGGTTTTTTAGCTTCAAGCTGTTGTAGCTTGCTAATTGATTTAGGGCCAAATACATGCCCTTTTGGTAGTAAAAGAATTCCATCGTAGTTTCTTAGTGCGTGGCCTAAAACCATGCCATTTTTTAGTTGTTGAGCAGAGATAATTTTCATAGTGCCAACTTGCTGATCACTGGCACAGGTTATTTTTAAACTGCCGAGGGTTTCTAAAATCTTCGGGTGGTAGTAGGTGCCACTGTATAATTGCAATTGGTCAAGCGCACTTTCAAACTTGCTGTTGTCTTGCACATTTATATGTGCGATTGTTTGCCAAAAGTCTCTAGCCACCGCTAAAATCATTGCGGTAATCGGTATTTCTTTACCTTTTAAGCCTTTGGGTATGCCCGAGCCATTGTAGTGTTCAAATTGATAATAAATAGCCTCAGAAACATCATGTAAATGTGGTGCAGGCATAAGCATTAACTGGGCTGTACTTGGGTGAGTATAAAATAACTTTTTTTGGTTTTCTGTAAGCTCTCTGGTTGGCTTTTTGTAAAGCTCTGGCTCCATTGCTAGCAGCCCTATCTGCGCAAGGTATCCAGCCATTTCAGCCATTTCGATGTGTTGCTTATCTAAACCAAGTTGCTCTGCAATTTGCTTGCTGGTAGTGGCAATGTTTTGTGCTTGCATACCGTCTAGATAAGGGTTTGCATTAATGAAGTTGTATAAAATCTCAAAGGTTGTGCGGTGCTCGTGTTTTTCACGCTCGTTTACTTCTTCGAGCTGTTTAAGCACTTTACGAATTTGTAGAGTTCGCTTTTCGACCATTTGCTCAAGGTTATTGTTGAGCTCTTTTAGTTGCGCATTTTGTGCTTTAATTTGCTGTTCAAGGCGTTTGTTTTCTCGTTTAAGAGAGGTTTTTTCAATGCCATCACTAATATTGCGAAGCAGTAACTCGTTCTGCCAAGGTTTTTGAATATAAGCATGGATCTTACCTTTATTGACTGCGGCAATAGTGTTGTCGATGTCTGAGTAACCGGTCAATAAAATACGTTGTGGGTCTGGTGCAATACTAAGTGCTTGAGCAAAAAACTCCGCGCCATCCATCTGTGGCATGCGCATGTCACAAATAATCACATCAAAATTATAAGCCGCTAATAGCGTAAGACCCTCTGTCGGATCTGCTGTCGCTTTTGCTGAGATATTATGTGCAGATAACAACCTTAATAAAGTGCGTAAAACAATTTCGTCATCATCAATGCATAATACTTGAATATGCTCTTTGCTTACTTTTTCTGCCATAGCGATTTACAGTGAACCATCGTTAATCAATAACATAGCCTTAAATCTAGGCTTGTGCTAGGTTTTAAGTGATACAGGCTAAAGTTTGAGAGAAAAATGAATGACTTTAAGCAAGCTTATTTACTAGAAAAAGCAGCTAGGGAAGAGGCAGAGCAACTGTTAGCAGACAAGAGCCGTATTCTTGTTGCATTAAACAGTGAGCTTGAACAAAAAATTGCAGACTTAGAGCGTCATCAAGCAATGTTTATTCAAGCAGAAAAAATGGCGACTTTGGGCACACTATGCGCTGGGGTTGCCCATGAAATTAACAACCCCCTTGCTTATAGCATTAGTAATGTCGATACCCTTAAGGAGTATTGCAATTATTTCAGTGCATTATTAGCTAAATGTGATGAATTTGCCTGTAGTGAAATGGATAAAGCGGCGTTTTGTCAGCAATTAACCGATTTAAACAAAGTACACTCTGTTCGTTATTTAGCAGATGATTTGCCTGACTTAATAAATGACACAGCGCAAGGTTTACAAAGGATCAGCAAGATAGTTGCAAATTTGCTCGATTTCTCTCGACCAAAGGGCCATAACAAACAGTTTGCTGATATGACTGATGCGGTAAAAAGTGCAGTTAAGTTATTAGCGAATCAACTTAAAGGATGCGATTTACAAACTGACTACCATACGATTTCTGAGAGCTGGTGTAATTTAGCTGCTATCAGTCAAGTGATTGTGAATGTATTAATAAATGCAAAGCAAGCTTGTGATGCGAGTAGCTCAAAAGCGCAGATCACTGTGTCGGTCTATGAACTTCAACATCATATTTATATTGATGTTGAAGACAATGGCGTGGGGATGTCAGCAGAAACTATCGCTAAAATATATGATCCTTTCTACACGACCAAACCGGTAGGAGAAGGCACTGGAATGGGAATGACCATGGTTTATGCGATTGTGCATGATCATCAAGGCACTATTGAAATACAAAGCACAGAGGGAACGGGCACGCGCATTAGTTGTGTATTTCCAGTGCAAAGTCACGTTAGAGATGTGGTTAACTAATTGACACAATTTAAGTTGTTGCAAAACGCTGTAGATTCGATAGTGTAAGACTAAGTACTGACCAACATTAGATATAAAGGCACACTATGTTTAACACAGAAAGCTCGGAAGTATTGAAAAACTATCTCGCAAGTCAAAGTGAGACGAATCAAGTTAGTTTAGATCAGGTCATTGGATTTATGGCTGGACTGCTTGCCTGCTCTGAGTTTTTTGGTGAGTCAGAGCTTGCAAATTATATCGCTGATAACGATGAATCAATATTCAATACATTAATGACCGATTCAGAGCCGCGCGATGCAATGATTGAGTTACTTGATAATGTGACAGAAGCTCAAGTTGAGCAAAAGAAAATACTTGCTCATTTATATTCCAATGATGCTGATGCAAATGAACCTAGCCAAGCATTACAAGACTTTTGCAGCGGTTACATTGCTGCATACATAGTTAATCAAGATATTTGGCACAGTGACTTACAGTTTTTACTGCAAGCTGATGAGCAAAAAGAAGCCAGTGAAGAAGGGCAGCTTTTCATTGATAACTTTGAAGCTACACTCGATTTATTAACTACTTTTGCAATGTGGGATCAAGCACTTGCTAATCACCCAGAGCCAGAAAAATTGGGTGAAGGGTTTGCGACTTTTTTTGCTGCATTAGACGAGAGTTTAGCCGAAATAGCCACCATGGCCTTAATGCTCGAAGATGAAAAGCTGGCGATGTTAGAGCAAGATCAATAAATAGATTTAGTTGGTAGAGATAAGTAAATGGTTGCATTAATTTGCTTATTTCTACTATTTATTGAATAATTCCTCCCTTATAAAATCTATTAATCATACAAATAGAAAAAATTATACCTAAGTCGTAACAAATTTTTCTTTCATTTCATTTTTTTGTTGATAGGATGTTTCCCAAGGGGTAACTCGCAGGCTTGAGTTAGCTTTCAATTTTATGATTTTTAAAATCAACATTACGTGCTTAGTGCTTTTCCTTAACTTCTCCAAAGGGGCGTCTTTTTGATTTAAGAAAAGCCAGAATATCAACAGGATACACATGACAACACATTCTTTAAGTATGCTGGCCGTAGCGGTCAGTGTGGCTGTTTCTGCGACTTCAGTGCAGGCAGCTGAGCAAGCATCTGGCGTAAAAGCAGATAAAAATATCGAACAAATCTCTGTATTAGGCTCACGAGTTGCCAATCGTACGGCTACCGAATCAACATCGCCGGTTGATTTGATTGATGCTGACGATTTAAACAAAGGTGGTTTCACTGAACTTGGCCAAAGCCTGCAAGCGACGGCTCCTTCATTTAACTTTTCTCGTACGCAAGTGTCAGATGGCTCTGACTTATTTAGACCTGCAACTCTTCGAGGCTTACAGCCAGACCAAACGTTAGTTCTAATCAATGGTAAGCGCCGTCATAATCAATCTATTTTTGGTTTAAATGGTACTGTCGGTGCCGGTGCTGCGGGTACTGATATGAACGCGATTCCGCTTACCGCTTTAAAAGGCGTTGAAGTACTTCGTGATGGTGCTGCGGCGCAGTATGGCTCTGATGCGATAGCCGGTGTTATCAACTTATCGCTAAACGATTCAACAGGTTTTACAACGGGTTATGTGCAAGCAGGTAGCACAGGTGAAGGCGATGGTGACACCCTATCAATGGGTTTAAACCGTGGCTTTGATTTAGGCGATGAAGGCGGCTTCATTAACTTTTCTTTAGAATACCGTGATGCTGATGGCACCAACCGCGCACAGCGTGATATCGGTGGCTCAGTTGATGTACCAGCCGGCACGCTGTCTGACGAAGTTCGTTGGGGGCAAGGTAACGCAGATAGCGAATTTACGTCTGTGTTTTATAACATGGCGTTACCACTTGGCGAGAGCGAACTTTACTCATTTGGCGGATACTCAAACCGTACGGCATTAGGCAATGGTTTTTACCGTAACTTTGACCAAGCAGCGAAGAACGTGGTGCAAGTATATGGCGATGGTTTTTTACCTCGCATCGACAACGAAGCCGAAGATATTTCGTTTTCACTTGGGCTGCGCGGTGAGCTAAACCCAGATTGGAGCTATGATGTATCAGCCGTATATGGTGAAAATAGCTATGATTTCACCTCAAAAAATACTCTTAATGCCTCGTATGCTGCTGAATATGTGGCGAATAACCCAGGTGCAAGTGATGCTGATATTGCGGCAAATGCTGGCCCTTCAGGTGGTTACTCAGGTGGTTTTAGATTTGATCAAACAACAGTAAATGTAGATTTAAATGGTATTGTTGATATTGGTCGCAGTGAACCTGTTTATGTGTCGGTGGGTGCTGAATATCGTAAAGAAAATTACGAAATCGTGCCGGGCGAAGAAGCGTCTTATGCGTGTGGCTTAGCAAATTCAGATACCTCCTACCCTGCGGTTAACGACAGCAGCGTATTTGCTGAGTGTGGCTTCCAAGCTTATAACGGTTTACGTCCTGAAGCGTCAAACAAAGAGAGCCGTCACAGCTATGCATTTTATGTTAATGCCGAAACACTGATCACGGACGCATGGCAGGTAAGTACAGCGCTTCGTTATGAAGACTTCTCTGATGCTGGTGATGACATCATTGGAAAGCTAGCAACGCGCTATGAAATTACCGATGATTTTGCTGTTCGTGGTGCGATTTCTTCTGGCTTTAGAGCACCATCACTGCAACAAAGTGCCTATACAGCTTACACCACAAACTTAGGTGCTGGTGGCGTGTTATTGCAATCATTCACTGCAACAGCGGGATCTGATTTCCCGTCAGCCCTTGGCGTTGATAGTCTTGGACTTGAGAGCTCAGAAAACTTAAGTGCGGGCTTTGTTTATAATGTAACAAGCGATTTATCACTGACCGTTGATTTTTACCATGTTGCAATTAAAGACAGAATTACCCTTGGCAGCTTAATGTCGGCGGACGATGTTTCGTTTAGCGCCGAAGCGGTGGCGGCACTTAATGCAACAGGTGCACAGCAAGCTAACTACTTCTCAAACTCGGTTGATTCAACCACCAAAGGGGTTGATATTATTGCCTCATACCGCACTGATTTGTATGACGGTAACTTCTCAGCAACCTTTGCAGGTAACATTAACGAAACCGAAATTGATGATGTGAATGCGCCAGAAGGTGTTCCTGAGTCAATCGCTCTTGATGATTTACAACGTAGTTTCTTAACGGATGGTCAACCAGGTGAGCGTGGAACACTAACATTTGAATACGATCGTGGCGATTTCAACAGCATGCTACGTTTTAACTACTACGGCGAAACAGACGTTAAATACTTTGGTAATGACCACATAGGTTTACCTGATGAGTTATCGCCTACTGGTGAGTTTAAAGACACAAGCACGGTTGAGTCAGCAGTATTAGTTGATGTTAATGTTGGTTATCAGCTAACTGACGAGCTGATGCTATCGGCAGGTATTGATAATATCTTTGATGTAACACCAGACGAGTTAGGCGAAGATGAAGCGCTTGATTTTATTACTAATAAAGCATTTAAGTACCCTGTACGTGCATTGCCTTATGGTTTTGATGGTATGACTTACTACGCAAAACTAAGCTTTAGTTTTTAATTCCTAAGTTGAAATGAAGCTTAAATAGCGCCTAACGGCGCTATTTTTTTGTTTAATTGTAGTATGCGACATTTGTCACTATAATAAATGACAAGTGTCGAATTCGACGAGGTGTAAAATGAATGCTGTAGAAACTGATTATTTAGGTGTTGTTACTGATGGCAGGGTAACAATTCATTCTAATACAATTGATGAGATTAATGTTGCAACACAAGGTGTAACTGTCAGTGCGATTAAATCACTCGCTAAAGAGCTGAATTGGGATGCCAACATTTTAGCAACCTCCATTGGCACCACGACCCGTACACTTGAGCGCTACAGTAAAGACCGAAAACGTTTAAGTGCTAAGCTGAGCGAAAATGCTTTAGAGATTGCACGTATTTCATCGCAAGGCATTGCCTACTTTGGTGACGTTAAACGTTGGAATGAGTGGCTTAATACACCCAACATTCAATTTGCGAATCAAGAGCCAAAGTCAGTGATCCATACTATCCGTGGCCGTGAACTGATAAAGCGAGTGATAATGGGGCTTGAGTACGGGTTCACAGCTTAATGATTTGCTACCGAATAGCACCGAAAGTTCATAATGACATGGCTAATGCGTTATCTGGGCATGGTGGTTTATATGCACAGGGGCGGTGGCATTTTGTTGGTAAACCCATTGTTTATACGGCGAGCTCGCGCTCTTTAGCAATGCTTGAGCGATTAGTGAATGACACAACCGACATATTAAGTAAAAACTTGAGTATCACCACTATACAGATACCTGATGATCTAAAGGTTATTAGGCTAGTAGCGAGCGAACTGCCAAAAGCATGGGATGATCACCCCTATATTACAGACACTCAGGCATTAGGTTCTGATTGGCTAGCATCGATGGAAGCAGCCGTGTTGCAAGTTCCTTCTAGTTTATGCCCCGACGAATACAATTTTTTAATTAATCCATTGCACACAGATATAAGCAAAATAAAATGCATTGATAGCAAAGACTTTTTCTATCCAAATCGGTTGGCTGTAAAGCTTTAAGTTAGTTGGCGAGGGTAAAGGGTAAAGTTTGCGAGATGCGAGTTTGTAGCAGCGATTTTATATCGCGTTTTATCCTATTCAATGCAGTCTCTTTGAGAGTATTTGTTTGCTCTGTGTAGCGCGAAGCGCCTCTGTGTTCTCTTGGGTCAAATTATTTTCACAAAGAGAAGTTAATGAGAAGAAAAAGAGGAAGTGAAAACACCTCCTCCATAATTGTAATATTTTTGCTATTTCGAACGACTAACAACTCGCTCGCATATCTCGCGCATTTGTTGTTTAATTTTAGGCTCTTTTTCTTCAAACAGCTTATTAATGCAATCGATATAGGCTTGGTTCTCTTCAAACGGTACGCCTATTTCGTAAGCGTCTGCTGCTTCTCTAAGCATCTCTTTATCAAATTCACTGAAGATATCGACCATTTCTTGGGCTTTTTCTCGCTCAATACCAAGCGCTTCAAAAGCAGAACGGCCCATCCGCATAGTGCTGTCGTACGTTTCGCGAATAATATCGCGACAACCGTATGTCCATAATTCATACACATGGTGACGGTATACTGCACGGGCAACAACATGTAAATGCGGGTAATTTTGCATAGCATAACGCACGAGTTTAGTTATTTGCTCGGCATCATCAAGTGCTACAACCAGTAATTTTGCATCCTCAATGCCAGCTGCACTGAGTAAATCTGGACGAGTTGCATCACCAAAGAAGTTACGAATACCAACATGTTCAAGTGCTTCAAGTTGTTTATAATTATAATCAATTACGGTGGTGTTATATCCACCTGCTTGCAAAATACGGTCAACAAGGCCACCCATTCTGCCTGAGCCTGCAATGATCACATGGCTATCATCAGGAAACTTTTCTTCATCTCGCTTGGCTTGCTCACAAATAAAGCGAGGTGCTATCACACGTTGATACAGAATGAATAAGCCCGGTGAGAGCAGCATTGATAAGGTCACAACTAGTAATAACTGGTCGGCAAGGGCTGCTGCTAATACATTGTTAGATACACTGTAAGCAAGTAATACAAAACCAAATTCACCAGCTTGCGCAAGCCCCAGCGCTAGTAACCAAAGTGATGCGCCCCTAAGCCCAAAAATACGGCCTAAAATTAACAACACAACTGTTTTAGTTACAATCAGTGCCCCAGTTAATAGCACAATAGTAGCGAGGTTATCAGCGAGTAATTGAAAATTGATGCTGGCACCAACGGTAATAAAAAATAGACCTAGTAATAGCCCTTTAAAGGGATCGATATTGCTTTCGAGTTCATGTTTATAAGGTGAATTTGCAAGCACAACACCTGCCAAAAAAGTGCCAAGCGCAGGTGATAAGCCAACTAATGACATCATCAAAGCGATACCAATCACGAAGAATAAAGCCGTTGCGGTAAATAGTTCGCGAAGCCGTGCTTGTGCGACAAATCTAAAAATCGGTGCTGTTAAGTAGTTACCACCAAAGATCACTAGAGCAATCATACCCAAGGTTACCAGCGCAGCTTGCCAGCCCTCAAGATTTGCCACTAAACTTAAACCAGCATGCGCGTCTTCGCTTGCATGGGCTGTATCTGCAATGGCGTGTGCTAATTCTGGTAAAGCAAGCAATGGAATAAACGCAAGCATAGGAATAACGGCTATGTCTTGAGTGAGTAATACGCTAAATGAGGCTTGGCCACCATCTGACTTTAACAGCCCACGCTCTGAAAGCGTTTGCAGCACAATCGCAGTAGATGAAAGCGATAATATTAAGCCTATTGTAAGAGCTGTTTGCCAAGCATGGCCAAACGCTAAGCCTATACCTGTAAAGGCGGCAGCAGATAAAATCACTTGTCCACCACCTAGACCAATAAGCTGTTTTCGCATAGACCAAAGTGCTTTGGGTTCAAGCTCTAAACCAACAATAAATAGCATCATTACCACACCAAACTCAGCAAAATGCTGGATGGCAATCACATCAACATTTAAAAATGTCAGTGTTGGCCCAATAACAATACCTGCGAGTAAGTAGCCAAGCACAGAGCCAAGCCCTAATTTACTTGCAATAGGTACGGCAATAATGCCGGCCAGAAGAAAAATGTAGGCGATTAAGAGAAAGTCAGTCATCGTAATCCTGTTTTTTTAATTAACTATGGTTGTTTTTGCTAGTTTTGCCAGCAGTTAGGTAGTGAATGCAATCAAAATGCGAATTTAGTCTATAAAATGACAACAAGGCATGGTGTTTAGTAAAAGCGCCTAAGACAAAGTGAGGGGTAAAAAACATTGTTTTTCTTAAAAATCGCTTGCGTAGAGTTTGGCTAGGTATATACTCGCAACACATTTAATAGGAGCAAAAAATGAGCAAAAAGAAACAACGCACACAAGGCCAAGTTGATACTGGTCGCGGTGTAATTAACGACAATGTGTACGCCGCAATGGTGACATCTAAGCTGTTTACAGCAAAAGTAGAGAAACCAAAAAAAGGTAAAGGTGCTTATCAACGTAAGGCAAAACATGCAGGACGAGAGTCCTATTTAATCGCTGCTTAATTAAGTTGTGATCAAATAGGATTTTTGTGAAAAGCAAACACTCAGTGTTTGCTTTTTTTTGCCTAAAATTCGCGTTAAGAATAATTTTAAGTCAATTTTTTTAGAAATTTTTATCTAAAAACTAATTTATTCGTTATATACCTAAAATAGATACTTCAATTATTTTTGTTTTTCCTCACACAAGCTTTGCTTGTTTTTCATACAATCCAGATGTACTGCACTTCCTGTGGTTAATTTATTGTTAATTTTATGTTCACTTTTGCCTTGTAGAATCAGTTTGTTTTTTGCTGTTTGATATAAATAATTAATTCTTTTTTAGTGTTTTTCATTAAATTACACATAAAAAATAACTGGTAATTTACCGATTGTAGGTAATTTTGAGCTTGACGTGATAGTGCTTTGTGTTACTTTAAAGTTGGATTTGTAAAATAAATGTTATCAAAACTTTGGGCGGAGGGAGCGAATGAGCTCGCATAAATTAATAAAAAATGCCTTTAAACTGAGTGCGCTGTCGCTAGGTTTATACGGCTTTACAGCACAGGCTGCGATTGATTGCAGCAACTTAGAAGTGTGGCAACAAGGGCAAACTCATGTTGGTGGTGATCAGGTTCAAGCACAAGGTAGCGCTTATGAAGCGAAGTGGTGGACGCAAACCAATCCTGTGGAGACCTCTGGTGTCGATCAAGAGTGGCGTTTATTGGGCGCTTGTGACAGCGTTGTCAGCGAAAATCAAGCACCTCAAATTAGCAGCTTAACACCAGTAGAAGGTTCTTTATTTACTATTGGTGACAGCGTTGTCATAAATGCAGTCGCTGCGGATCCGGATGGTAGCGTGGCAAGTGTTGAGTTTTTTGTTGATGGTACATCGCTGAGTGTTGTGACAAGCGCACCTTATTCAGCGAGCTGGCAAGCAACGCAAGGCAGCCATGTGATAAGTGCGGTCGCAACGGATGATTTAGGGCTAACCTCTACAGCGGTCGCACATTCAGTGAGTGTATCTGATGACGTTGAGCCGGTTAACCAAGCGCCCGTGGCGAGCATTGAATTTAGCTCACTACCATCACAAGTAACGGTGGGTGACAGTGTGGTGTTTGCGCTTTCTGGCACTGATAGCGATGGCCAAGTAACTGCGTTATCTTTAACTGAAAACAGCACTGAAGTTCATCAAGCCAGTGCCGCTTCTTCAAGTTATACGTGGCAGGCTCCAGCACTTGGACAATTTTCATTTACCTTAACGGTGACAGATAACGAAGGCGCGACAGGTACACAAAGCAAAGTTGTGAATGTTGTTGAAGCTACAGAACCTGATAGCGATTGTAAACCGCAAGGCTTATACCAAACACCGGGTGTGAATACCCCATACTGTAGCGTGTATGATGAAAATGGCCGTGAGAAAATGGGCGCCGATCATCCACGTCGAGTTATTGGTTATTTTACGAGTTGGCGAAATGGTGCCAATGGTCAGCCAAGCTACTTAGTGAATGATATTCCTTGGGACAAGATCACCCATATCAACTATGCCTTTGCGCATGTTGATGGTAATAACAAGGTCTCGATTGGTGATCCAAATGCAGTTGGCAACCCTGCGACAAACATGACTTGGCCGGGCGTTACAGGCGCTGAAATGGATCCAAGCTTTAGTTACACAGGTCACTTTAACTTACTCAATAAATTTAAAAAACAACACCCAGATGTAAAAACCTTAATCTCTGTAGGTGGCTGGGCTGAAACCGGCGGTTATTTTGGTGAAGACGGTACTCGCGTAAATAGCGGTGGTTTCTACACGATGACAACCAATGCCGATGGCTCCGTGAATCAAGCGGGAATTGATGCCTTTGCGAAAAGTGCCGTTGAATTTATTGAAACCTACGGCTTTGATGGTGTCGATATTGATTACGAATACCCATCGTCAATGAATGACTCAGGCCACCCTGATGATTTTCCTATCTCTAATGCACGTCGTGCAGGTCTTAATGCCTCGTATCGCGTATTGATGCAAAAACTTCGTGAAGAACTTGATATTGCAGGTGAAAAAGCAGGCAAGCACTACTTATTAACGATTGCTTCGCCATCTTCAGGTTACTTATTACGTGGCATGGAAACATTCCAAAGCGTGAAGTATCTCGACTACGTTAACATTATGTCTTATGACTTACACGGTGCATGGAATTCACATGTTGGCCACAACGCAGCCTTGCTTGATACTGGTCTTGATTCTGAATTAGCGCAATGGGGCGTTTATACCACTGCTGAGTTTGAAGGAATTGGTTATTTAAATACGGATTGGGCTGTGCGTTACTTCCGTGGCGCGGTCTCTGCAGGTCGAATCAATATTGGTATTCCATACTACACCCGTGGCTTTAAAGATGTGTCGGGTGGTACCAATGGTTTATGGGGCCAAGCAGCGCTACCCGATCAATCAAAATGTGCTAAAGGAACCGGCGTTGGTGAGAAAAACCAATGCGGTAATGGCGCACTTGGCATCGATAATCTATGGCACGATAAGAACGATGTTGGTGAAGAAATGCCAGCTGGTTCAAACCCGCTATGGCATGCGAAAAACCTCGAAAATGGTATTAATCCATCTTACCTTGAAATCTATGGTCTAACGCCAGAAACCGATGCAGACGATGTATTAACGGGTACTTACACACGTTACTACGATGATGTGGCGGTTGCTCCATGGCTTTGGAATGCAGAGAAAAAGGTTTTCTTATCAATTGAAGATGAGCAATCAATGGCAACCAAAGTTGATTATGTTATCAACAATGGCCTTGGCGGCATCATGTTTTGGGAGCTTGCCGGTGACTATGATTATGACTCAGCGAAAGGTGAGTACTTCATGGGCTCAAGCTTAACCACACTTGCTTACGATAAATTTAACCAAAGTGGTGTGGCTTATAACACTCATCAAGGTAATGTCGATTTTACCATTCCAAGCGAAGCGGTTGACGTAAGCTTTACGGTGAAAGACTTCCCAATTGGTGATGATAACTACCCGATTTCACCTACATTCGCATTCACCAATAACTCAGATATCGACTTAAGCGGCGCAAAAATCAGCTTTGATGTGCCCGTTTCTACCTCTGCAATTTTCAAATCAAATTGGAATGCACAAGAAAAGCTCGGTATGGCTGTTGAAGCGAATGGCTCTAATGCGGCTGGCGATAATATCGGCGGCTTTGAAAATGAGTTCCATCGTTTTTCAATCACCTTAGTGAATGAGTGGGGCGGTATCGAAAAGTCATTTAACACAGGTGAAACCGTTGAGGCCCAAGTTATGTACTACATGCCAATTACGGGGCCAACTAACTTCACCATTGAGAAAAATGGCAAAACCTACGCTTTTAAATACGAATACCCAATGCTACCAGATGGCACTGCAGGCAGTGGTGATACTGGCGGTGACACCGGTGGTGATACGGGGGGCGAGGGAAGCTGTAATGGTGTTGATGTAGCAAGCATCCCTGTGTATCCAAATTGGCCGCAAACTGACTGGGCTGGTAACCCAACCCATGCTGTTGGCGGCGACTTAATGAATCACAACAATGTGATTTACGAAGCAAAGTGGTGGACGAGCACAGAGCCAGGCACATCGGCTGACTGGACGGTGAGTTGCACGCTTTAACCAACTAAGCGGAGCAAGGACTTTGCTCCGCATTTCTACAGCGAGAACAACAATGAAAATAATGAAATCAAAGGCATTGTCTTTATCGGCAGTGGCAACCAGCATGCTGCTTGCCTGTGCATCAAGCCATGTGAATGCCCACGGATTCTTAGAAAGCCCGAAGGCACGCCAAGCATTTTGTAATGCCGATGGCGGTTACTGGTGGCCTGCGGATGGCACGGGGATCCCTAATCTTGCTTGTCGCGCAGCGTTTGTTGAAGCAGGGCATGTGCAATTTGTGCAAGACATTGAATTTTCAGCTAATACCATTGAATACACAAACCTTGATGCAGTAAAACAAAGTGTACCTGACGGCCGGTTATGTGCAGCAGGCGACCCTGAAAAACGCGGTATGGATTTACCTTCAGCGCATTGGCAACGCAGTGAGGTTATTCCTAATACAAATGGCGATATTTTAGTGCGCTTTTTAGCGAGTACGCCGCATAACCCAAGTTTCTGGCAGTTTTATTTAACAAAACCGGGCTTTGATAGTGCGACTCAAGTGCTTACTTGGGATGACCTAGAGCTTGTTGAAGAGTACGGCAATGTTGATTTTAGCATTGATGCTAACAACGACCGTTACTATGAAATGAGGGTGTCGATTCCACAAGGACGCAGTGGCGATGCCATTTTATACACGCGCTGGCAACGAGATGATGCCGGTGGCGAAGGCTTCTACAACTGTAGCGATATTAATATTGTCAACGATGCGTCCCCGACAGAGCCAAGCGATTGGACAGCTATTAGCTACTTTGTTCGTCAAGGGCAAAACGGCGAGGTTGGCGGTAGTGTGTCAGCTCGGTTATTTGATGAAAATGGCCAAGAGTTACTTACTCAACAAATGCAGATCACAACTGATAATCAAGCTAATTGGCAGGCTGAATTTGCAGCGCTGTTAAACCTTAATTACGCGCACTTAGTTAATATTGGCGTGCAAAATAGCGCTGGAGATATTGCCTTTGATGCTACAGATTTATTGATAAATCAAGTCTTTACAACGAATACAAATTACAGCTTTGCACTAAGCGTACAAGCTGCACCTGACAATACCGCGCCGATTATTCATCAACCAGATGACCTTCAAGTCGAAGAGGGCAGCAGCACCGCGATACACCTGCACACCTTTGATGATCAACAAAGCACATTAACTTATAGCTGGGATATTCCTGCACCACTGAGCTTTACGGGCAGCGATGCCAACATCACGCTAACTGCCCCTGCTGTGGATGCTGATGCAAGTTACACCGTGAGTGTATCTGTGTCTGATGGCGAGCTTACAAGCCAAGTAAGTTTTACCGTGACTGTACTTAATAGCACTGTAATCGAGCCTGATCCCATTGATCCGAGCGTGCCTGTTTGGAATAGCACAAGCCAATACAACACGGGCGATAAAGTGAGTTTTAACGGCGGAATCTACAGTGCGAAATGGTGGAACCAAGGCGCACAACCAGACAGTAGTGATGCATGGCAGCTTGAATCTGGCAGTGCATCAATCGAGTGGAACAGCGGCAAAGCCTATCAAGGCGGCGACGAAGTAACCTATCAAGGACAGCGCTATCGAGCGCAGTGGTGGACCCAAGGAGATGTACCGGGTGCCAGCCAAGTATGGACAGAAATCTAAAGTTGTATAGTTCAAACTTTATCAATAACAGCGTAACGCTATATAAAAACAGATAAGAGAGAATCATGAATATAAAACAATTAAGCGCAGCTATTGGTGTTGCACTCTTTGCAAGTGCAGCGAATGCAGCACCTTCAACACCAACCATTATTTGGGAGCCACAAGAGTACTCATTTGTTGAGGTTGATCTTGAGGGTACTGGTTCATATAAGAGTTTGGTGAACCGCGTTGATGAAGTCACCATCAGCATTGAATGGAACGCATGGAGTGGGGATGGCGGCGACAGCTACAAAGTGTATTTCGATGATATGCTGGTTAATGAAGGGTCACTTGCAGCAGGCACTAAAAGTGGTGTTATTAGCTTTCCGTATGATAAAGCGGGTCGTCACACATTATATTTAGAACTATGTGAAGGCGGTACTACCTGTGCTCGCAGTGAAGGTAAGCCAATTGTTATTGCCGATACAGATGGCGGTCACTTAGCGCCATTACCGATGGATTATGATCCAAATAACCAAGATATTGGCACCAAAGACGGTCTTGTAACCGGTGCCTACTTTGTTGAGTGGGGTATTTATGGCCGTGACTATGATGTAACCAATATTCCAGCGCAAAACCTCAGTCATATCTTATATGGATTTATTCCAATTTGTGGACCTAATGACTCGTTAACAGGCGGTCCTAAAAACGCGCTAAATACTGCCTGTGCAGGCTCGCAAGATTTTGAAGTGGTGATCCACGACCCATGGGCTGCGATTCAAAAAGCGCTACCAGGTGTTGATAGTAATGACCCAATTCGTGGTACGTATTCGCAGTTAATGGCGTTAAAGCAGCGTTATCCTGATCTGAAAATTTTACCATCAGTAGGTGGTTGGACTTTATCAGATCCATTTGCTTACTTTACCGATAAAGCCAATCGCGACACGTTTGTGGCATCAATGGAAGAGTTTTTAAGAACGTGGAAGTTCTACGACGGTGTTGATATTGACTGGGAGTTCCCAGGTGGTGATGGTGCTAATCCAAATCTAGGCGACCCAGTTGCTGATGGCCCTGCATACGTTGCGTTAATGCAAGAGCTGCGCGCGATGCTTGATAAACTCGAAGCCGAGACAGGCCGTGAGTATGAGTTAACATCAGCGATTGGTGCAGGTTACGACAAAATTGAAGATGTTGATTATCAAGCCGCAAGTCAGTACATGGATTATATCTTTGCCATGACATATGACTTTTATGGTGCATGGAGTGGTGTGACGGGTCACCAAACAGCGCTTTATTGTTCATCGCATTTCCGCGTTGGTCAGTGTGATGGCACGGGTGTCGATGAAGAAGGTGTTCCATATAAAGGCCCTGCTTATACAACCGATAATGCAGTTCAGTTATTGTTAGCGCAAAACGTACCATCGAAGAAAATCGTGGTAGGTGCTGCTATGTATGGCCGTGGTTGGGAAGGCGTTTATCCAACAGGCACAAGCATTGATGGGAATCCAATGACAGCAACAGGGACCGGCCCACTAAAAGGCAGCACTGCGCAAGGTGTTTGGGAAGATGGTGTTATTGATTATAAAGGCATTAAAGCAAATATGATTGGTGCGTCAGGTACCGGGATTAATGGCTTTGAAGTGGGTTATGATCAGCAAGCAAAAGGTGCGTATGTATGGAACCGTTCAACAGGTAAGCTCATAACATATGACAGCCCTGCATCAGTTATTGCTAAAGGTAATTATGTGAATCAGCATAATTTAGGCGGCTTATTTGCGTGGGAAATTGATGCTGATAATGGTGATATCCTAAACGCAATGCACGAGGGGTTAGGCGGTACAGTGACAGAGCCTAGTAATAGAGCACCAGTGCTATCTGTATCAAACACAGTATCTGTTAACTCTGGTGAAAGTGTATCTGTTAGTGCATCGGCAACTGATGCGGATAACGATCCGCTAAGCTTTAGTTGGACCGCTGACAGCGCGTTAACAGTAACGGGTGAAAGCTCAAATACCCTTGTTATCACAGCGCCATCAGTGACTGCTGATACGCAATACACGGTTGCTGTGACTGTGAGCGATGGCGAGGCAACTGTTAGCCGTAACGTTACAGTGAATGTTGTAGCACCAACAACAGGCGAGAACCAAGCACCAGTGGTTGCGGCAATTGCAGATAAAACCGTGGCAGAAGAGGCGAGTGTGGCTGTAGCGGTTTCGGCATCTGATGCTGATGGCGATGCGCTTTCATACAGCTGGACAGTGCCTGCAGGCTTAACGTTAGTGGGCTCAGGAGCTGATGTGAGTTTACAAGCGGGCAGCGTTGATGCTGATACTAGTTATGTTGTATCGATTTCGGTAAGTGATGGTCAAACTGCAACAGCAGTGAGCTTTAATGTCACCGTGACAGATTCTGGCACAACAACTCCGCCAGATGGTGAAACCAGCTGGAGTGATACTGCAATCTATGTAGGTGGTGATAAAGTAACGTACAACGGCGTAGAGTACACAGCTAAGTGGTGGACACAAGGTGATCGCCCTGATTTAGGTGGCCCATGGGAAGCAAGTTCACAACCAACCGACGGTAATGGTGATGTTGTGTGGCAAGCGGCGGGTATCTACAACGGTGGCGACCAAGTCACTCACCAAGGCAATAAATACGAAGCGAAATGGTGGACTCAAGGAGACGAGCCAGGTGTCGCGGATGTATGGAAAGCACTTTAAGTGTAATAACCACATTTAATGCCCATCATTAAAATGTGATTTCCCTTCAAAGCAGCCTTATGGCTGCTTTTTTGTGGGTAGCAATTAGCGAGATGCGATAAAAGAGGTTATGACGGGGTGTAAATGTGCTGCTACGAGTTTGCTGCCGGGTTAGAAGAAAAAAGGTAAAAGTAGTTATGAACCATATCCTAAGCGAATTCGTAAAATTGTTTATGTAACAACCCATTTAATAAACAGAATAAGTACCATGAAAAAATTCATATATTTAGCCGTTTTATTGTTCATACACACTACCTTTAATAACACAGCATTAGCTCGAGAAGATAAGACAGTTTTAGTTCCCCTTCCATCTATTGATGATTTCACCAAAGGTGAAGATGGCTGGGCATTTGGCTTAGGTGTGGGGTTAGAATATGAATCTGCTTACGAAGGATCTGATGAATTTGGACTGGAAGCACAGCCAGCCGGTGCCGTGCAATGGCGCAGTGGTGATAATATTTATTACTTTGCAGGAGAAGCATTTGGCTGGCGAGGATTACTTAATGATCAATGGCTGCTAGATGCTTTGATTGGATTTGAAGAAGGTCGAGAAGAAAGTGATTCTGACGATGGCAGATTAGATGGCCTTGGTAATCAAGAAGAAGGGTATGAACTAGTTTTACAAGCTCGCCGCTCATTTACCCAAGATTGGCGTTATTGGTTAGTTAGTCGTTTCGTTGCCAGTGAAAACGGCAATTTAGCCTTATTTGGTGTTGGACGTCGATTCGGTGAGCAAACGGATGGCACAGGCTCTGAAATCAATCTTGTGTTTGTAGTACACGACAGCGAATACGCCAATAATGGTTTTGGTGTTGATGCTATGCAATCAGCGTCATCAGGCCTAGAAGAAACAAATTTAAGTGGTGGATTGCGCTCGTTTGGTATTGATTATAATTATCGACAAAATCTCAACAGTGATTGGCAAATCTATGGTGAAGCGTTATTCGAGTATTTTAGTAGTGAAGTCAGAGATAGCCCTATAGCACGCAGTGATTACGAAGCTGAAGTGGGCGTTGGGGTTATTTATAAGTTTTAGTTTAACCACATATTTATTAACTGAACTAGGTAAGCCAACAGCTTACCTTGGTAAATGCTAAGCCATATTGCCACCCTCTGAGCGCAATGAAATGACCATTCATTGCGTTCACATAATCTTTTTATACTACCTAAGGCTAACTTAAAATCGTAAAAAATGTAGCCAACTGTTTCGATTAAAAACAACACCTAATTATTAGCAAAATAAACCCCAGAAATAGAAACCCCAGAAATAGAAACCTTGGTTCGGCTTTGATAAACACAGCTAACAATTTACTAGAAGTGGTTTTATGTCTGCTTCGTGCTCATCGCAGCCTGTCGGATGAAGCCCTTCCTATTCATAGACACAGCAAGAGAGCTTCTGCACTACACCCACGTAGCAGAGGCTTTATGCCGCGAAGATTAACGCGATTTGCGAGACAAGAAAAACAACATAAAACGCGATATAAAATCGCTACTACATGCTCTAATCTTGAAACTAGTAACTTTCCCTTTATTATTTTATACACTGGTCTTTCATGTATTATCAACCATACTTGAATAAAGCGGTCTGTAGGTAGTTAAGCTAAGGTGGGTTGATGGGGTTAAAAGCGCTGTTTTTACTTGTTGTTGCTGTAGTAAGCAACTCGGCTTTTAGCTGCGATAAAACCTTAAAAGTGGGAATTAGTCAGCAGTGGGCGCCGTATACTTTTACGCAAAATGGAAAGCTCACAGGTATTGATATAGATGTGGTTAACTTAGTACTTAAAGAAGCTGGGTTTTGCGCTAAATACGTCATTATGCCTTCGTCAAAACGGGGCTTTGCTGAACTAAAGCATGGCAATGTTGATCTGTTGCCTGCGGCGAGTTATAGCAAAGAACGAGATGCATTTAGTTATTTTTCAGAGCCTTATCGTCTAGAAGTCATGCGGTTATTTTGGTATCCGAAACCATTTTTAGAAAAGCTTGATCTGCAAGGCTTGCTTGAACAACAACAAATTATCTTATCAAACAGCGGTAGTTATTATGGCCCCGAATTTTCACACTTTAGTACTGTGGAAAAATATAAATCGCAGCTGATCACTGTTCCTTCGTTACGTCAGCGCGTTGCTATGCTTAGCGCTAAGCGGGTTGATTTTTTTATTGATGACGAATTAGCAGGGCTTTATTTAATTCAAAATAATCAACACAGTGGTATCGCCCTTCACCCCTATATAATACACAATAACGATGTGTATTTGATGCTGAGTAAAGTAACTTTGGATGCTAATGAAAGGGCTGCGATTAGCCAAGCAATTGTGTCGAATAAGCAAGCGATAAAAGAAATTATCGCTCGCTATGTTACAAATTAACCTAAACGCGTAACACGAAGTTTTATGCGGCCCGCGTTTGCACCATAAAAGCGGTTTAGGTCGTTGGCAAAAGGGCAAAACTCGCCTGATTTTGCAATCCGAATATCGGCACCTTCGGCAATCTCAAACAAGTTTTCGTCGTTGTTGTCTATTGCGCCAATCAGCGCAAACCATTGTGCGTGTGGCAAACGTCTAAATGGTTCAAGCACTGCCATTGGAATTTCTTTCACTCCAAGTTGAATATTGTCGCGATGCCAACCGCCGGGCCCACAGCTGATACCATCGTCATACCAAATTTGTTCTGGGTAGGGAGTGAATCGATAGGTACCACCTTGCTCTAACATTAAGCCTGTATGATTGTACTTTTCGGCGCCATACACAAATACATCTTTACTTTCATCTATGCTAAGTACCGTCATATTTTGTTTATCAAGCGCAATATGTGGGCTTAATCCTGTAAAACTTAAACGAGTTTCATCACTGTAAAGTACATCATAATTAAGGCTCTTTAATGATTCAGGACGGTAACTTGTTAAGCGATTGATACGTTCTGCAACCGTGTAATGAATAGTAGGTGGGTGTTCGCTTTGTTCGTTATCAACCAACACGCAACACTCGCGATCTACAAGCTTGAATAACGGATTGAACCAAAAATAATTTTGCTGATGGCTCAGAGCAAGCGGATCTGGGGTTACTGTCACATCATCTTGCGCTATCAAATTGCGATGCTCAGCAGGGAGCAAACTGTTGTAGTTTATTTCTGCGCTTGTCAGTAGATTAAGTGAGACACTTTGTTCAATTAACCACTCAATGGCATAACGTAAGCAAATATCTGCTAATCCATCACGATAATAACCGCCACCTACGTCTGAATGAGCTCCCGCAAACCATATTTCTTCAACATGGGGGGCTTTGTTAATTAATGTTGGCTCAAAAGCACGGCGCTTTTCATCAAGAGCCACGCAATGAAGGGCTGCTTTTATATTGCTTGCTAGCGTGTAGTTTTCAAAAATAACATGCTCTGCACCGCGGGTTGCTTTAGTTACTTTTGAAAAACCAATTGATGCCACAGTGTCAAATACACAAAGGTATACGTCATCACTGATCAGTGGTTCAAGGCATTTTGCAAAGCGCCGCGCAAGAGCCGCACCGCGGCTAAAACCGGTTAATAAAACTTTATCACCCACAGCGTAGTAGCTTTTAAAGTCATTTATTGCACGGTTTAAAATGCTGGCAACGTCATCACCTCTAGGAGCTAAGGCCTGGTTAAATAAACGCTTAAAGCGACTACCTTGAGTACCTATACCTTGGTAATAAAAACTAAGCTGGCTCGGGAAGGGGGTCTCAGGTTCACTATTTAGTGCACCGCCAAACAGTAAATGAAGTTTGAGAATATTTGAGATACTGGCGTCTTCTTTGAAGTGTGCGGCACTAAATTGTTCTGCATCACGAGGCTCACTGCCCGTGCCATCAAAGTTGAAAATCAGCGTTTTAGCGTTCATAGCGTCATTCCTTTAGTGGTTTGTCATAACATACAGAGCATTTATTAAAATTAGAAGACAAATTCATAGCGCGATAAAAAAATACGGGCTTTGTTCTGACAAAGCCCGTATTTTTTTATCGTTATTTATTAACTTACTCTCGCTATGGTGTGCCTTTGTAATATGCTGAGTAATACCTCGTAATCTTTTTCGATATCGATTAGCTTATGTTGGATATCTTTAAGGGTATTTCCTTTGCTAGCAGCGAGTACTTCTAACTCTGTAAAATGCTGATGTAATTTAGTGGCGCCAACGTCACCACAGGTGCCTTTTAGGGCATGGCTTATTGTGGCAATACCGTGATAATCTTGCTCTTTAATTACTGTGATTAGCTGCGTTATTTTTTCATTAGAGCTGTCTAAAAACATCTTACACACTTTATTAAGAAGCACTTCGTTATTCATCAACCGGGCAAGGGCAGCTTCTTTGTTCCAATGAATTTTTTCGTCGGTAATTAGCTCGCTATGTTCTGGTGCTGAGGTAACTTGCGCCTGATTTTCGGGTGCTTTGTTCTTCGAGTTTGGCTGTTTAGGAAACACTGATGATATCCATTTTGCTGTTGTCATGATTAATTTATCAGCATTGATGGGTTTAGTTATGTAGTCGTTCATTCCTGCATTTAGACATTTACTACGTTCACCCAACATTGCATTTGCCGTCATAGCAATAATAGGTATATCAATATGATGCTCTCCTGCAGCTCCATTCCTAATTTCTGTGGCGGCATCATAGCCATTTAATACAGGCATTTGGCAGTCCATCAACACACAGCGAAAAGGATCATTTGCATCTGTATTTGCCAAAATATCTACAGCTTGTCTACCGTTTGAAGCCACTTCAAAGCGAAGTGAAAGACTTGTCAAAGTACCTTTAGCAACTGCTGCGTTTATCTCGTTATCATCGACTATAAGTACCTTTGCACCTTCGACGCTGGCGTCAATGTGTGTTTGCGCATCGCTATCTCGACGTTTTTGGTTTTGCACACTCAGATCTTGTGCAACTCGTTCATCGGCTAGTTTTAGTAAAAAATCAGAAATAAGCACTGGTTTAGATAGTCGTGTGAAAGAGCAAAATCTTGCCTGAGGTGGTGGTTCTGTAGGGTTTATTAGCACAACTAATTTAAATGGTAATGAGCTTGTGCATTCATTTTCACAATAACTATCTAACTTAGTTAATAGTGGGTTTCCGGGTTCTAAAATAAGGGTTTCGAAAGGCATACTCTTACTGAGTTCAAAGTCTTCAATGTCAATATTGGATAGTTCTCCGCCATACACTTTAATGAGTTTGGCCATGCTACTTTCGAGCTCTGGGTGCTTAACAAAAAGTGCAAATGTTTTGCCACTCAAACGCTGATTGCTAGGGGATTTTTGAGCGTCATTAATTTTTAAGCGAATCGAAAACTCAAATGTACTACCTAGACCTTCGGTTGACTCAAAACTTATTTCTCCATCGAGTAAATTTGCAAGTTGCTTACAGATTGACAGCCCAAGCCCTGTACCGCCATATTGTGATGCAATGGTGCTATCTGCTTGGGTAAATGCATTAAATAACTTGCTTTGATGTTCGTCAGGAATACCTGAGCCTGAGTCTTTGATAATACATGTTAATACGGCGGTGTTTGTATCAATGGTACGGGTGTATGCTGAAAACTTAACATACCCAGTTTTGGTAAACTTAATTGCGTTATTAATAAGGTTAGTTAGTACTTGTGAATGGCGATGAGGGTCAGTGACGATAGAATTAAATTCTACATCGGCGATGTCTAATATAAATTCTAAGTTTTTCTCTTGCGCTTTAACGGCCATGCTGCCAGCTAAGCTTTCAAAAAACTTAATAGGATTAAACGCTTTTTTATCAAGGTCTAACTTGCCTGCTTCAATTTTAGATAGATCAAGAATATCGTTTATTAACACGTTGAGGTTATTTACACTTACCTCAGTCATTGCTAAGTAATGCCTTTGTTGATTACTAAGTGATTCGTGTTTAATTAAATTCAGAGTGCCAATAATACCATTTAATGGTGTACGCATTTCATGGCTGATATTAGAGATAAAGGCGCTTTTAACTTGGCTGGCTTTTTCAAGTTGTGCGGTTCTTTTTGCAACTTTAGCTTCGAGCTCATTGTTAGCTTGCTTTATTTTGTTACTAGCTTCTTTTTCGAGAGTGTTATCTCGAATAATAATTGCTGTGCCGCATTGCTGCTGATGCTCGTTAATAATGGCAGAAAATGCGACTGTTAAGTGACAGGTAGTCTGTGACTGAGGTGTAAAATCAATGTCAATTTCATATCGCTTGCGACTATCTCTTAACTCGGTACATACCTTTTGTATATCGATATTTGGCAAAAGTTTAAGTGTATTAATGTCAGTGCCGAGTACTTGCTCTCGTTGAAAGCTAAATAAATTTGTTGCTGCTTTATTCCAGCTGGTAACAACCCCTTTGTTGTTTATGCTAATGATTGCATCTTTAGAGCCACTAATTATAGCGGATGATACGGCTCTTGCCTGAGCAAGCTCTTGATTGCGCTTGAGGTTTCGATAAAAAAACACCAGCATAAAAAGCAAAAATAGTGAAATACCAAGAAAGAAAACATACGAACTAATCTGTCGCTCGAGGCGGATTTTTGCAATGTCGTCATGGGAGAGTAAAATATGTGATGTGATAAAGCCTGATTCAGTATCACCTGAAAGTGGAATTCTGCGACTGAACACTTCACTCTTTTTATTATTATCATAAGTAGCGTTGATACTCACTAAGCCATCGAGGTTTTCAGTATTAGCCTTATAAATGGTATCCCAGCGATTCGAAGGTGCAAGATCTCGGCTAAAGTTAAAACGTTGATCTGGATGTATAAGAAAGTATCCCTCATTATCTGTGAGAATTAAGCTGTGGGGAGTTTGAACAAGCTCAGATAGAGAGTTAAACATAATTTGGGTATTTACATTGGCTATAATAAAACCAAAACGTTGCATGTTTTCATCAAAAATAGGTAAAGCAAGTCGCAACATTGGTTTATATGGAAACTCAAGCTTACCGTATTCGCGGTTTAAGGTAATGGCAGATAGGTACATATCACCCAAAGGAAGTTGCGCACTTTGCTGATAGTATTCACGACTACTTTTATTCTGTAGTTGGTTGATCGCTTTTACGACGATGCCACCGGCTGCTCTATCAACACGAATCAATTCTTGGCCGGCATCTTGAGTACTGATAACCCGTAATTGCTCAAACTCAGAGTTTGCCTGTATGAAAGCAACAAAGATTGTTTCAAGTCGTTTTCTCCATTGTGCAGTTGTCGTGTTGTCGAGGGGATCATTGCCATTATTTGCCGCTGCGCGTGCAAGTCCTGCAATAGGCGGTGTGGAGTATAAAAAATGTAGGTCATTTTTGTATTTACTGATATTTTCTTGGACTTGAAGGGTCACCGTACTACTTGAATCCTCAAGGCGTGATTTAATCGAAGTAGTCAGCTCTTTTTCTAATTGTTGTTCAAATACAAAAATAGCTAAACACAACACCGTCATAATAAATAAAAAAGCCCAATAAAATAGATGATGACTTTCTGAGTACTGATGAGAGCTTTTACGTATAAAGGTATATGACATTGTCTTGGTCTCAGGTTGAAGGTGTTGTTTTTGCGATTACATTGAGATTAGGCACTGATTGATATTTCAGCAAGTAGGCAAACACTGCAGTTTCTGCCTCGATGTTTGGCTTGATACAGTGCTTTGTCAGCACATCTTATCAATTGTTCAGAATCTAAGTTTTCTTGCCCCTGTAAGGTTGCGCTACCAATACTGATAGACACCGTTGACGCTTCTGGCTTTGGGTGGGTGATATTTAACGCTTTGATATTAGCTAATAGTTTATGAGCTATATACTGAGCCCCTTGGATATCAGTATCTGGTAATACGCATAAGAACTCTTCACCACCAAAACGCACTGTGGTGTCTGTTGAGCGGTTAACACTTCTTTTAATCTCTTGAGCGACTAACTTTAAGCACTCATCACCTTGTTGGTGGCCGAAAGTATCGTTGTATTCTTTAAACCAATCGATATCAATCATTAACACCGAAAGAGCATTATCATGACGTTTTGCTAAACGAATATTTTGCTCAAGTGTATTTTGTAAGTAGCGTCGGTTATTTAACCCTGTGAGGCTGTCTTGTTCGCACAATGTTTTTAGTAGGTCAGCTTGCTTTTTGATGGTTAAGTGCACATTAACTTTATTCAATAAGATATTGCCGTATACGGGCTTAGAGACAAAATCAACACCGCCTACTTGCCAGCATTTATCCTGAGCTTCAAGATCCATGATTGAGGTAATAAAAATAACCGGGATATGACAGTACTGAGAGTGTGCTTTTAGCTGCTTACATACATCTAAACCATTTGTGTTGCCTAGGTTAACATCTAGGAGGATTAAATCAGGAGAGTGAGACTCGCACATGGGCAAAACACTCTCACCGCAATTGGCGGTGAAAGTTTTAAAATGCGGAGCAAGTAAACTTTCAATCACTGTTGTATTAATTGGTTCGTCATCAACTATTAAAATAACAGACTCATCAAGTTTTAAATCGTTGGCTGCCAAAGGTTGCAAAATGTTTCCTCTAGTTGTTGTATATAGCGTAGCCGCATTTTTTAAATTCCTACAGTAAAAGGTGTTAAAAAATAATTTTAATTGGCGATGGCAATAATAAAGGACTAGAGTTTTCTTAATGATTTTAAAAGAGGCGACGGAAGTGCTTTTTACTCATCAAGAGAACAAACCCAGTAAAATTATGGTTGTTGATGACGAGCCAACAAGCTTAATGATTATGTTAGAGGCTTTAAACGACCTTGGTGAGATTGAATGTGTCGATAATGGCGCTGAGGCCCTTAAAAAAGCGGTTTTATTTCAACCAGATGTTATTTTACTTGATATTGAAATGCCAGATATGGATGGTTTTGAGGTTTGTAGACAGCTTAAAAACAACCCTATCACCCAATCAATTAGTGTCATATTTGTAACTTCGCACAATGGACAAAAATTTGAATACCAGAGTTTTGCAAGCGGTGGTATTGATTTAATCATTAAACCTGTCGATTTAACTATTTGTCGTTTGAGAGTACAAAATCAATTAAAAATCAAACATCAAGAAAGACAAATTCTTGCAGCAAAAAATGATATTTCAACGTTAGTTGAGCAAGTTCCTGTGTATATATCTTACTGGTCAAAAACAGAGGAAAATTTATTTAGTAATGATGAAACCGCCCATTGGTTTGCAAAAAGCAGTGAGCAAATGCTTGGTTGTTTCGCTAAAGATGTATTACCTGAAAAGCTGTATGCGGCTTTTCATCGTTGTATAACTGAAGGCATAGAGCAAGAAGTTTTAAATATACAGTTGCCCAGCCCTCGTAATAGGATTGAATATGTTAGAGCGCAAATAAATTTAAGAGTAATAGAGCAAGAGGTTACTGGTGTCATTCTTACTCTTTCGGACATCACCTCTATTACCAATACAAAAAAACAGCTATCGAATGAATCAGAACGTCTACGAGTTATGCTCAATTCGATTGGTGATGCTGTGATTGCTACGGACAACAACGCAATAATTAATTTTATGAACCCCATTGCAGAGCGTTTGACGGGATGGCATGCCGATGACGCAAAAGGCAGGCATATTGAAGAAGTTATGAACCTGGTTGATGCATCATCAAATACACGCTTAGTGAATCCTATTTTAGTTGCTTTAAAAGAGCACCGTATTGTTGCAATGGCCCTTAATAGCCAATTGGTGGGTTTTGATGGCCGTGTTCATCGTGTTGAAGATTCTGCAGCTCCTATTCGTGATATTGAAAACAACATTATTGGTGGCATCATCGTTTTTCATGATGTCAGTGAGTCGGTAGCAATGGCAGTAAAAATGACCCACTTGGCAAATCATGATTTATTGACAGATTTGCCAAACCGAGTTTTGCTACATGATAGGGTGGTTCATGCGTGTAAAGTTGCTTTAAGCATGAAAAAAAGTGTGGCTTTGATGTTGATAGATATCGACCACTTTAAATATTTAAATGACACATTAGGGCATCATAAAGGCGATTTGATTATAAAGCATGTTGCCAATCGGCTAGAGTCATTACTTGATTTAAATACTACACTCGCACGTATTGGTGGCGATGAATTTGTGGTGCTGATCCCCGATGTAAAATCAACAAGTAACGTAGATAGTATTGCTCTAGAAATTATAAATACGATGGCAATGCCTTTTCGCATTGATGGCCAAAATTATAACTTGTCTGTGAGTGTTGGTGTGAGTATGAACCCAAACGACTCATCTACTGCAGAAGAGCTTATGACTCATGCAGACGCTGCTATGTATAGAGCAAAAGAACAAGGGCGAAACCGGTTTTGTTATTACTCTGACGACTTAGAACATCAATTTAAGCAGCGTCAAAGCATTGAAAAGCTATTAAGAAATGCAATTGAACACGAAGAGATAGACGTTTATTACCAACCCAAGCTGGCTCTCGCTAGTGAGGAAATTGTAGGCGTAGAGGCTTTAGTTCGTTTACGGGATGAGAATAATAACCTTGTCTCGCCTCTGGATTTTATTCCGCTTGCCGAAGAAACGGGCTTAATTCATGCATTAGGGTTATCGGTTTTAAAACAAAGTTGTGCTGCAGCCAAAGATTGGGCTGATAAAGGCTATAAAATAAAAGTAGCGGTAAATATTGCCGCGAAACAATTTACTGACAAAAACTTTTGCAATACTGTTGCTCAAACACTCCAAGAGACAGGGCTTCCAAGTGAGTTGCTAGAGTTAGAGGTAACAGAAAGCGCACTGATGCATGATTTCGAAGAAATCAAAAGTATGTTGAATAACCTAGCTTCATTGGGGTTAGCGATTGCTATTGATGACTTTGGTACAGGTTATTCAAGTTTGTCATATTTAAAACTGTTTCCGGTGGATGTGTTAAAAATTGATCAGTCATTTATTCGCGATATGCTCACTGATACGCAAAGTATGGATATTGTTAGAACCATTACAAGCTTAGCGCATACTCTAAATTTACAGATTGTAGCGGAAGGAATCGAAGAAAAAGCACATTTAGAGAGTTTAATTGAATTAGGTTGCGAGCTTGGGCAAGGGTATTATTTTTATAAACCAATGCCCAAAGAAGCGTTTGATGCGTTGTTAGATTAAGCCATAGTATGACTGTACAAAATACCGCAGCCAATTAACACTAGAGCTATACCACCAATTGCTTCAGCTTTTTTACCAACCCAGCCACTGATAACATTGCCAAGTAATGAACCAATAGTGACCATTATCGTAGTTGCAAGGCCAATCATGGCGGCTGCTAAGTAAATGTTTACTTTCATGAATGCGAGGCTGATACCCACCGTCATAGCATCAATACTAGTACCAACAGCCGTGAGTAAGGTGGCCATTAACGAGCGTTTATTTGTTGCTGTTAATGTATCGTCTTCATCGTCACCTTCTTTACGGCTTTCAAGCAACATATGAACACCTAGGCCTACCAATAGCACAAAAGCAATCCAGTGATCATAGGCTTCAACATATTCAGCACCTGCACTGCCAATTAGCCAGCCGATAACAGGGGCAATAGCCTCAATACAGCCGAAGATCAGACCCAATTTAATCGCACTTAAAACGCGCGGGCTTTTTAGTGTACTGCCTTTAGTGATTGATGCGGCAAATGCATCGGTAGACATAGCAAGAGATAATACACTCAGAGTAACAATGTTCAATTTTTGCGCCCCACAAAAAGTGCGTATTATACGCACTAGAACTTTAAACAGATAGGTTAATTTTTGTTTTTAGGGCTCTGTATTGAACTTATAAAGCGCTATATTGATAGTTATTCATGAGTGTATCTTCAGAAGGTGTGAGTTTTGGCTCAAGTTGAATAAGCGCTTCATAGACGCTTGGAGCGAGCTCTTTGAGTCGTTGTGCCCGGCTAAAATGATTTTGCTCGAAATGGTTAACGAGCTTGAGTGCATTTGGCATATAGTCAACAAGAGTTTGCGTGTTATAACTTTGCTCAAGTGCTTGATCGAGAATATCTAGTCCTGGTTTTGAAAAGTCGTGGGGTACTCCCAATTTGATTAAAAACTCAATTGCTTTATTTGAGTGATCAGTCGCATAAAAATACATATCCATGTCAAATGTATCTGTTAACGAAAAATCAAAACCATTTTCGGCTAATGATTGCCAATCTGATAGTGGAAGATTCTTCAGTAAGTAAAGGGCGCTTGGTGGAGTTGGATTAGCTCTGCTTTGCCAAATAGCGTTCATTTGTTCGATATTTTCTAAGGTTTTTGCAAGCAGTAAATTCGTTTGGTGCGTGCTGAGTTTGGCACCCTGCGTAATAGTTGCGAGGGCATTAAAGTCGTTATTGTTAATTGCTTCTTTAAAGGCATCTGGTTGATAAGGGGTTTGTTGCCTTAAATCTCGAAAATGCATGAGATGCCAGTAATGAACAAGCATGGGGTCAATCTCTTGCAACATGTCAGCGGTCAATGGGCCTTGGCGCGCTTCGAGTTGTTTTATTTCATCCATTGCTTGTGAGCGGGTTTTAATCGCTTCTAAAATACTTAAATCTTGTTCTACCTGTTGGCACGTTTCATCAGCGGGTTTAAATTGTTGCTTTTGCTTTTCGTAGGCACGCAGCGCGTCTGAAATAGCTGAATCATCTTTGCTTTGATGCTTGAAGGCAGCTTTGTTTGCAATCAGGGGAATATCGTTTAATTCATCAAATGCTTTTGCGGCAAATTGCTCACCTACGAACAATAAGCTGTTTGGTAAAAGTGATGACTTAAACATCAACAAGCGATCTTCTGATGTGTCTCTCACATGCTCGCCATGGGCTTTGTAGCCTTTATCCTTAAGGTACTTTAATGTATCTCGGTGTTTGTTTTCAATAGGTTGCACTTGACTGTTTGAGCTGCCTTTTAAGTTAACAAGAGCGATATCCATCGCCGTGAATACATCGGGCAGATTGGTTGGCTCAATACCGCGCTCATTCAAAAGCTCTAATATCGGCACATTGAACTCACTGACTGCAACATCAGCCAGATTTAAATAGAGCTGCTCATGAATAAAATTATCACTCATGGCTGTTGGTACACCGCTTAACTGTGCCGTTTGCGCTATTAATGCTGCTATATACGTATTGGGTAAGTTGCTTTTTATGGCAATGGCTATGTCATTTATCGTAAAGTCTTTTGTCGATATGGCATTTTCAAATTCTGTCTCAGTTAAACTATGCGCGTTTAGAATAAATAAGATTGACGGCGAAATAAGTGCCGATGGACCTAGCTGAAACGGTGATTTTAAATACGTATTAAAGTTATCAGTGTTATCTAATAATTTGTATAGCGCTGTTTTATTTACTTGCTCTGGGAGTGGTGCGTCGAACATGATTGAACGGGTATTAATGTTCAGAGACTCAGCATTAGATGTTAATTTTTTAACAGTGTCGGCATCAAAATAATCAACAACCTCAAGTCCTTGCCAGTTTTTTAATATACTTATTGAGTCTGCATACTGAAACTGCTCTTCGGCATTACTTTTAATTGCGTTTATCAGTAAGGACTCAAATGAGCGATAAGATATTTTGGTTAGTTCTGAATAACTTAAAATTTCTGAGAGGGGTAAACCGTCTTTGAGTGCTTGCTTAAGAGCAGCATCAATTTGGCTATGATCAGTGGCCGCTTGTGTGGCTTTTATACTTTGTTGCTCACACTCAAGCTTTGCAAGTCGTAACTTTTTTAGAGCTGATGCTTTGCTGGTGTTTTGTTTATTTACATCTTCAGTTACAGAGCTCAGGCTAGCAACATTATTAGTGTGTATGGGCAATTCAGCAGTAACTGTCTCGCTTTGGGTCTGTTTATCAAAGTACAGGTAGGTTCCTACTGCACAAAGGCCTATAAATACTGTGAGTGAAATACCTTTTTTCATATTCAATCCATGGACTTAACTTGCAGAAATTGTATGGCTTTATATTTTGCTGTCAATGACTTAGGGACGAAGAGCATATATAGCCGACAAACAACTGATTTGTCGGCTATGTTTTGCACTGTAGCCTAATGCAGTTTCATTTTTGGCCTAACAACGCGCAGTACTTTTTCGCTGATCCACAATGCAAAGGTTTTTGCGCTGCCATGAATGGCTCGTTGATGCATACGATAGAGCGAAATATACATAAATCGCGCTATTTTCCCTTCAATAAAAAAGCTATTACTGGTTAAGTTACCCATTAAACTACCTACCGTGCTGTAGCGTGACAAATTAACTAAAGAGCCATGATCACTGTAAGTAAAGGCACTGAGTGGCTGATTTTTGAGTGTGGCTATTAGGTTTTTTTCAACACATTGTGCCATTTGATGGGCCGATTGCGCTCTTGGGGGCACTTGTGTGCCATCTTCTTGGGTAAATGCGCAGCAATCACCAATTACAAAAATGTCGTCGTTGATACTACTTTGCAGGTATTGATTCACCTTAATTTGATTATTGCGGGTGAGTTCAAAAATACCAATGTCTTTAATGAAATCAGGGGCTTTTACGCCTGCAGCCCAAACCATAATATCGGCTTTAATATGTTCATCGTTTTTGGTGATAAAGCTGTTTTCTGTGGCCTCTTTTACTTGCGTGCCTTCGCGTACTGTTACTCCTAACTTAACCAGCTCTCGTTTAGCCGAATTTGCAATGCGCTCGGGTAAAGCGGGTAAAATTCGCGGCCCCGCTTCAATTAAATCAATGTGTAAGCGTTTAGCAGTCATTTTATTAAGGCCATACATTTTTAGCATGTCTGACACATGATAAAGCTCTGCCGACAGCTCAACCCCGGTTGCACCACCGCCGACTATAGCAATGGTTAAAGAATGCTGTGGATCATCATCTTGATGTAAACGGGTGAAGTTATCGAGTAGGGCATGCTGAAAGCGTTCAGCTTGTTGGTTTGAATCAAGGTAGAAACAATGCTTGTTAACGCCTGGGGTATTAAAGTCGTTACTGACACTGCCTATAGCAAGTACTAGGTAGTCATAACTCACTTGGCGCTCAGGTAAAATGCGGTGGCCGAGCTCGTCTTTTAACTCGCTTAAAGTAATGGTTTTGTTGGTTTGATCTAAGTGGCAAAAGCTGCCGAGTTGAAAATTATAATGATGTTTTGCTGCATGAGCTGAGTATACAACGCCGTCTAAATCGGCATCAATCGACCCCGTCGCTACTTCATGAAGTAACGGCTTCCAAATATGGCTGCGGTTTTTATCGATTAAAAGTATCTCTGCTTGGCGTTTTTTCCCGAGTTTGTGTCCTAATTGTGTTGCCAGTTCTAAGCCACCAGCGCCACCACCGACTATCACGATTTTAGGAGGTTGGTTAATCATTACGTTGCCCTCAAAAGTATAATACCTAAACACTCTTGCGAAAAAGCGCTTAGGTATTGCAAATCCATCCATCAATACCCCATGGCAACCCACCCATTGTGCGCCTTTTTGATGATTTTGTCAGTACCCATTAAGAACAATGTAGTTAACTTAGTTATATGAATGACCTTGGGAGATTGAGCCAAACACGTTAGTATGGCTAATTCGCAGTAAGAGACCTATCATTACCTGAAAAAGGGAATGACAGTGAGGGATCAGGATGACTACACCACTACACACTTCGTTGAATCAATACTTTGGCTTTAATGAATTTCGCCAAGGTCAGCAACAAACCATTGAGCAGTTATTAAATCAGCAATCGTCGTTGGCAATTTTTCCAACTGGCTCGGGTAAATCTTTGTGCTATCAATTAAGTGCATTGCACTTACCTAACTTGACCTTAGTGGTATCGCCATTATTGGCACTGATGAAAGATCAAATCAGCTTTTTAAATAGCAAAGGTATTTACGCGGCAAGCCTTGATTCAAGCCAAACCAGTGAGCAAAGCCATACGGTAATGAGTGATGTGCGAACAGGGAAGGTGAAAATTTTAATGGTCTCAGTTGAGCGCTTTAAGAATGAGCGCTTTCGTGAATTTATTAAACAAGTGCCTATTTCAATGCTGGTGGTCGATGAAGCGCACTGTATATCTGAATGGGGTCACAACTTTAGGCCTGACTACTTAAAGCTACCGCGCTATCGTGATGAGCTTAATATTCCCTTGGTATTGCTACTTACCGCCACTGCCACTAAAAAGGTAAAGCGTGATATGTGCGAGCGTTTTGCTATTGCCCCTGAGTGTGTAGTGCAAACTGGCTTTTACCGAAGCAATCTCGATTTGTCAGTGCTCAGTGTTGCAAGCCAAGAAAAGCCTCAGCAATTAGCAAGTATTATAGCCAGCCAACAAGGGGCTGGGATTGTTTATGTCACCTTACAACATACCGCCGAGCAAGTAGCAGAAGGCTTGGCAAGAGCGGGCTTTAATGCGGTGGCTTATCATGCAGGCCTTGAGGATGATAAACGCTGGCAAATTCAAGATGATTTTATGGCGGGTAAAATCAATATTGTCGTGGCAACCATTGCTTTTGGTATGGGCGTTGATAAATCTGATATTCGTTTTGTGATCCACTATGATTTGCCAAAATCGATTGAAAACTATAGCCAAGAGATAGGCCGCGCAGGCCGAGATGGTGCGCCATCAAACTGTTTTACTCTGGCAAACTTAGATAGCTTAAATACCGTTGAAAACTTCGTTTATGCCGACACTCCCGAGCAAAGTGGGATTGACTATGTCATCAATAACATTCGTAATGAGCAAACTAATAACCAGTGGGAAATGCAAGAGTACAGCTTATCGAGCGAAAGTAATATTCGTGCTTTAGCGTTAAAAACCTTACTGGTGCAGCTAGAGATGCAAGGGGCTATTACACCGTTATATGCCTATTACGCCGATTTTAAATATAAGTTTTTAACGGATCAAAATGAGCTGCTTGGCCAGTTTGATGCTGACCGACAAGCGTTTTTACAGCAGGTATTCAAACATACTGAGTTTAAGAAAATTTGGGGCACACTTAATTTTGATGCGTTAACCCGTGCCACTCAAGTTGATAGAAAGCGCGTGGTTGCAGCGCTCGATTATTTAGCTGAAAAAGGTCATATTGCCCTTGAAACTAAACGTATTACGCAAGTGTATGAGGTGAATAACTCGGTAATAAACCACGCTGATTTAGCACAGCAACTTCACCAATACTTTATCGAAAAAGAGCAGGCCGAAATTAAACGTATTGCCACTTTAGTACGCTTTTTTGAGCTAGATAGCTGCTTAAGTTATAACTTAGCCCGCTATTTTGATGACCAAAATGCACCCCAGCAATGTGGCCATTGTTCAGTATGTAGAGGCCAGCAGGTAAAACTTAGTTATTCATTAGTGCATCAAATGCCTGAGCAAAATGTGATTGCCAGTAAAGTTGCTGAGCTTAAACAGCACTTAGCCGCTAAAGGGGTGAGTGATGTTAGTATCGATACACAGTGCCGCTTTTTAGCGGGCATGAGCGTGCCTTTATTTACTCGTAATAAAGTCAGGCAACTATCAGGTTTTGGCCTTTGCGAACAGCAACGATACAGTGACATTAAAACCTTGCTACAGCAGTTGTAGCAGGGTCTTACATTTTAAAATCAGGCTCTGTAGCTTCGGTAAACATTTTTGACTGAACTGTCTTGAATAACTCTGTCAGGGTATTTTGTAAGTACAACTGAAACTTTTCTTTACCGAGAGTTCTATCGAATACTTCGGTATCTAAAAAGCGTTTCATTTCACCGATAAACTCAGGGCTCGTGGTAAGTTCGGGTAACCTATCAATTAAATGAGTGAGCATGGACTGATATTGCTCAAGTTGATAGTCAGCAACTTTATTTTTAACTAGTTCAATATCTAATTGAGCCCCTTGCTGTTGCAACCAAGCAAGATCCCAAATGTCTCGATGTCGCACATACTTTGTTGTTGCTGGTAATGAAATTATTTTATCAGCCATTACCTCATCGAGTGTTTCAGCTAAGATCAGTGTATCGCTGTATCCATCAGGCAGAAAATCATAGTTCAAATTCAGTGGTAAAGGCTGCTTTGTGTAGGCCGGAATATTGGCAACTTCTAACTTAATTTTTTGTTTGGGTAAATCCTTTCTTTGTGGTGCAGTTACTACTGCAACTTGCCACTTATCAATTTTTAATTCTGAGTATTTAGGGTCTTTTTTTAACTCTTTCGGTTCTTTAACTGTCACCTCAAGGCCATATCTTTCGCCAATATACTTTTCAATACATGCTTTGATATCTTTTAACATGAGTGAATTGAATTCTTTACCACCAGCAAAATCTAAATCTTCACTAAAGCGATTTCCGCCGTAACATAATCTTAAAGAAGTACCTCCTTGAAATACCAGCTTATCAAGGAATCCACCTCTTTCGAGAGCGAATAGGATGTCGTAATGCAATAACTCTTTTTCTATAACAGCCCGCATATGAGAAACATTTGTGGTTTGCATAGCGAGATTTACCAGTTGCGCAAAGTTCTCTTGTTCAGTTTTCATCTTATGCTTCCTCTGCAATTAAATGAGTATTCCGGCCAACTCTTTTTAAATCCCTTAGAGCTGTATTTTTCGTTGCAAATCTCAAAGAGCGATCCGTTTTAATCGTGTTTTTTAGAATGTCTAAACGGTCTCGCTTAGTGTGAGTAAATTCAATTGTACCAAAAGGCGTTTTATATTCACCCGAGCGTCCTGTTGTCATAATGGTCAATCTGCCAACGGGGATTTGTGAAATAATTCCATACTCTGAAAGTGCAGACTCTAAACTAACGTAATTGTACTCACCGCGGCGGATTGTCTTTGCAATTAGCTCCAGCGTATCACTTCCTTTTGACTGAGCAAGAGCGTAAATAAAAATGCCATTTGCAACTCTAATTAAAAAGCCATCATCGATGAGTCGCGAGATCCCCGCTCTCAAGCTCCTATTAGTATCATCAAAAAAAATCTTTGCAAAATCAGACATTGTAAAAATATAACGTCCTTGTTTATCAAATTCTGATAGCTTTTTGATTGCATCTGACTTTTTCAATTTATCTCTCAAGTAATGATTAATGGCATATTTATATGTCATTATTGTAGACTTATTTTACTGCTTTTCAAGTTCACAATTTTAATACTAAAAAGTGTCAAAGATGTGCACTTAGCCAATTTGAATACTGGTAGTAGGGTAGGTCAAAGGTTGGCTGTGCTGGCGAGCAAAACAATAAGCAAATGTTAGTGGCCCAACTCGACCTATCAACATCAGCAATATGATGATGAGCTGACTAGGCGCACTTAAATCCCCAGTAATACCTCGCGAAAGACCTACGGTACTGAGTGCCGAAATTGCCTCAAAGGTAATATCAAGTAACGACCCTTGTTCAAGCTTGGTGATGATCATAATGCTGGTAAAAGCGATAAATAAGTACAGTATCATGACGCTTAATGCCTTGATCACCAACTTGTCGCTCAGCTGACGGTTAAACACGGTGACCGTGGTTTGCTGTTTTAAATAGCTGCGCATGGCTAAAATTAGGATCACAAAGGTGCCTAGTTTTATGCCGCTCGCCGTACTGACTGAACCACCGCCAATTACCATCAGCAGCATAGTCAAAAGCGTTGAATCTTGACTCAAACCATCAATCGGTAGGGTATTAAACCCTGCGGTACGAGGTGTCACCGCTTGAAACCAAGCCGTTAATATCTGCTCGGACGTTGATAGCGGCGCTAATGTTGCGGGATTGGCGTGTTCAAAGAAAAAAATCAATATAAATGCGATGCAGTTGAGCACTAAAGTGGCAATTAACACCAGACGGGTATTGGTTGACAATAATGACCAGCGCTTTTGTTTGTAGATATCAATCAGCACCGTAAACCCTAAGCCACCGATGATAAACAAAGTGGTGATCACCAGGTTTACGGTTATATCGTCTTTGAATGCCGATAAGCTATCGCCACTTAACGCAAAACCCGCATTATTGAACGCCGAAATCGTATAGAACAGACTGTGATAGGCGCTTTTTAGTGCGCCGTAGTCATCGAACCAACTGATAAAGAGTAAGCAAAATGCCACCGACTCAATCACTAATGAATACACTAAAACATACTTAGCAACCTTGATCACCGAGGTTAAATCGTTAGTGTCGAAAGCGCGACTGGCTAGTAAGCGTTGCTGTAAGCCTAGAGTTTTTCCTAAACTTAATATTGAAATCACCGCCACGGTCATAAAGCCAATACCACCTATTTGAATCAGCAGCATTACTACGCTTTGACCAAATACAGTCAGATCAGTACCAGTGTCGATGACCACCAGCCCTGTTACTGTAACCGCAGAGGTTGCCGTAAATAATGCATCGAGCCAGCTGATCGGTTGGGTGCTTGCCATTGGCAACATGAGTAAGCCCGTGCCGAGCATAATTAACACAATAAAGCCGATAGTGAGCACTAAAGGTGGGTTTATTTTTTGCCGCTTACGACACTTTACACCGCTAAATTGTTTAGGGTAAACATTGGCTTGCCAGTTAATCATAATGCACGAAACCGTTTTGCTAATTTAGTTAAGTAGGTTTTAGAGCCCAGTAACACCAAACTATCGCCGTGGCGCAGTTCGGTGTCGTTAGTCAGCTCTGTATTGAAATAATCATCACGTCGTAGTGTGAGCGGTTTAATATCGCTATTACGCTCTTTGAGTAGCCAGCCAATTTTGCGACCTGAAAGTTGCAGATCAATGCCTAGTTCAACAATAAACGTGGATTGGTTAAGCGGGAAATATTGATTAACCATTGGGTAGTTAAGCGCTTGTGCAACCCTCACGCCCATTTCTTCTTCAGGGTGAATAATGCGATCAACGCCGAGTTTACTTAGTATCTGATGATGGCTTTTGGTACAGGCCTTTACCCAAATTTGCTTTACGCCTAAGTTTTTTAAATGCAATACACATAAAATACTGGCTTCAATATTCTCGCCAATGGCCACCAATACGGCTTGGCAACTGGGTAAATCGAGCCGTGCTAATTGTGTTTCATCACTGGCATCAACCACCACAGTAAAACTGAGTTGGTCGGCATAGTGATTAACGGTGCTTTCGCTAATATCGGCAGCACACACTGTATGACCTTGTTTTGAAAGTTCTAAACAGGCGGTTACGCCAAAACGTCCTAATCCGATTACTGCAAACTGAGCCATTGTCTTTCTCGCTATTGTGGGTACGCGCTAAATGCTAATAGCAAAAAAACAGAAGTCTTTAGAGAAGTTGAAAGCTTTATAAAGATTTTATGCTGAGATAAAAAAACTTTATAAAAACTTTATAGTGACAAAACTGAAAACCCTTTAATCTAATAGGGACAAAAAATAAGTGAAAAGATGATGCAGTCAGTATTCAAAATACAGTATTTAAAAGCCGCATTTTTAAGTGTGTTGATGCCACTTGTGGTGGTGCTCGCGATATTCCCGTTTCGAGAACTGTTTACAACCACCGATATTGTTATGTTACAGCTGCTGTGGGTGACCTGGGTTGCGGTGCGCAGTAATCGTCGTGTTGCTGCGCTTACTACCTTGGTGAGTGTTGCCTGCACGGACTGGTTTTATGTGGTGCCGTATTTCACTTTTCATATTGAAAATATTGAATATGTGGTCACTTTTTTGGTGATGTTGATTGTGGGTTTAGTCATAAGCCACCTAGCCGGCGAGCTCAATACCAAGGTTCGCGATGTGCAAGCCCATGCAAGTAATAGTCGCTTATTGTATGAATTAGCAAAAAAGCTTAATGATCTCGATAGCCTTGAGGAGCAAAAGCAGCTGTTTTTAACAACCATGGCCGCGCATTTAAAGGTTGCATGTGATTGGCAGTTAACAGCGTCTAAGCAGTTTATTTATTTAAATGAGCAACAAGCGGAATTTGGCGGCATCGCGTTTGCTAAAGCACTTAATGCCGAGCAACTTGCTTTGGCTAATACAGCGTGCTCTTTACTGTATCAGGTTCAAGAAAAAACCTTACTACGCGAGCAATCAGCGGCGATTAAAGTACAGGCGGAGTTAGAAAGGTCAAAAAACACCTTGTTGCGCAGTTTATCCCATGACTTACGAACACCATTAGCGACCATTATGGGCGCATCAAGCATGTTGGCTGATGATGATATTCAACTAAGCTCTGAGGTTATCAAAGAGCAAGCTGCTAATATTTATGAGCAAAGTAAAATTCTTAATCAGCACTTTGATAAAGTCATGGAGCTCAGTAAAGTGAATAAGTTAGCTGAGAATATTAAATGGCAAAAACTACCCATTTTGACCTTAATTAGCGAAGCTAAATCACGCCGCCAGCAACAACTACATAACTTTAAACTGCACATCGAAGCTCAGCAACAAAGCATCTGTTTTGGCGATGAAACCTTACTTGAAATTGCCTTTGCCAATATGCTCGAAAACGCAGCTCGTTACGGAGATGGTTCGGCGAACATGCAATTTATTGAAACACAAGACGAATACCAAATTGTGTTAACTAACCCTTTTGCTAATAAGCACGAGACGAGTCAAGATGAAGGCGTTGGCCTAGGGAGTGTTATTTGCGATGTGGTTGCTAAATGTCATCAGGGGCGCTTTGAATTAACCCTCAATGAGCAGACAAAGCAGGCAACAGCTATATTAATTTGGAGTAACAGCCGTGGCTAATATTTTGGTTTTAGAGGACTCACCGCCTCTGCAAAGTTTTTTAAAAACACTGCTCAAAGCAAGTAACCATGAAGTCAGTGTGTGCGCGAAAGGGCTTGATGCGTTTGCACTTTTAAGCCAGCAGCAGTTTGATTTAGTGCTGCTTGATTTAGGTTTGCTCGATATGGATGGGCAAGATTGGCTGGTGGAGTTTAGGCAGTGGAGCCTGCTCCCTGTTTTGGTACTTTCTGCACGCGACGGCGAAACAGAAAAAGTCACCGCCCTTGATAACGGCGCTAACGATTATCTGACCAAACCATTCAGCGCAAACGAATTACTAGCACGTATTCGGGTGCTACTGCGTATGCAAACAACACCAAGCCTGACCCTGCAATGTGGCGATATTCACATCGACCCACATAAACATGTGGTGCGTAAAGGTGCTGAAGAAGTCAAACTAACTAAAAAAGAGTACGCTATTTTGCTGTTGTTATTTCAGCAAAAAGACAAGGTGTTAACGCATAACGCTATTTTATCTGAGGTGTGGGGAGAGCAGTATATTAATCGCCCTGAATACGTGCGTGTACATATTGGTCAGTTAAGACAAAAGCTTGAGCAAAATGCGGCAAGCCCTAAACATATCTTAACTGAGCCCGCTGTGGGTTATCGATTAGTTGATTGAGTTTAATAATAGTCACGACTTTTTTAATTTGCTGTTGAGCTTATAGGCTTTTTAAACTATTGTTTTAGTTTACGAAAATAATGAAAAGGTGCTTGATAATTGGCTACTGCTGATCAAGGTGGCAAACGGATATTTTCACTTTCAAATAAACAACTTGAAGAACTCATTGCTGCAATTGAGCAAGCAATTGAATGGCATCAATGTTGGTACAAACGCTTACTGCGTAGCCTTATTGCCAATGTACCAGCATGTGAAGAAGATCTTGACGATAATGCTCATGCATTATGCGAATTTGGTCTTTGGTTTAATAAACTCCCCTCTAGTTCTAAAAATTTACACCCGTATTTTGCTGAAATTGAAATAGCGCATCAAAAAATGCATCACGGGGCTAAAGTACTTTTATCTTTGAATGAAGCTAATTCAAAAATCCCGGTCAATCTTTTGGATCAATTTCATGAAGATTTAGATAGAGTCCGCTATTTATTTGAGGCAGTGAATGAAGACTTCTCTAAACTTTTGCATAATCGTGATCCCCTAACAGGTGCAAACAACCGCACTCATTTACTTAGCAATCTGCGAGAGGAGCATGAGCTTGCGAAAAGAAAGTCACTTAGCTGTGCGTTGATTATGATCGATCTCGATCATTTTAAACGTGTTAATGATCAATATGGTCATTCCGCAGGAGATAAAGTATTGGTTGCTCTTGTTAAGTGTATTAACTCTCACCTAAGAAAATATGATCATCTGTATCGCTATGGCGGCGAAGAGTTTTTAGTATGCTTGCCACAAACAGACCTAAAAGGTGCTCAATCATTTGCTGAGCGCTTGAGAGTCGGTGTTGAAGAACTTGAAATAGATATAGGTAAAGATAAACCGATAAAAATTACCGGCTCTTTTGGGGTCTCTTCTATTCGCGCTGACGATGATATTGAAACAGCAATAGAGACCGCGGATAAAGCTATGTATCAGGCAAAAGAGTCGGGACGCAACCAAGTGTGTGTAACCTGATTGGTAGCTTTGCAGCTTTATTTTATTGAAGAAGGAAAACAGTGACAGTTTATAAATTGTCACTGCATATTAGATCAGTCGTATTTTGCTTCTAACTCATTGGCTGTGTGATAGCTTTCGTGAGTTTTTAGCTGCTCAAAGTAGCGTTCGATTTCAGGGAAGTACGACAGCTTACCCGCCTGAGCAACTTGCTCTACAACAAAAGACATCATGAAATCAGCACCGGTCAATGTGTCATCGACTAAGTACTGCTTACCTTGTAATTGCTGATTAACATAGCTCAGTATTTTTGCAATTTCATTATCGGCGTAGTCGGCAATAAAGTTAGTTTGACAGCCGTCTTTAGTAATAAAGAGTTTTAGTAAAAGGGGCACCATGGCAGAACTTTCAGCAAAATGCAGCCATTGCTGATAGTCAACATAGCTGTCGCTTTGCTGGCTTGGCATAAACTTGCCTTCACCGTACTTACTAATTAAGTAGTCAGTAATTGCGCCAGATTCTGTAATTACTTTACCGTTATCTTCAATAACGGGCGATTTACCCAGCGGATGAATTTGTTTTAGTTCATCAGGTGCTAAGAAGGTTTCTTTATTGCGTTGATAAGCAACAATGTCGTAATCGACACCAAGCTCTTCCAGTAACCAAATAATACGTTTAGAGCGTGATTTATTTAAATGGTGTAATTTAATCATTCGTTATCCTTAAAAATGGCGTAGCCAAGCTGACTACGCCTTGAAATTTAAATTGGCTGCTGAACTTGCACGACAGTTTTACCGAAGTTCTCACCATTTAACATCGCATTAAAGGCGTTCAGCGTATTTTCGAAATTAGCTTCAAGATGCTCTTTATATTTGATTTTTCCTTCGCTTAACCATGTTTGCATGTCTTTTGCGAATTCCTCATAACGATGGGCGTAGTCATCAAAAATAATAAACCCTTGCACTTTAATGCGTTTCTTTAAAATGTGACCCATAAGCATAGATAAGCGATCTGGACCTGGCGGCAGCTCGGTAGCGTTGTACTGTGATACTAAACCACATAACGGAATACGTGCTTTTGTATTCAGCAGGGGTAACACGGCATCAAATACATGGCCACCGACATTTTCGTAATAAACATCAATACCATTATTACACGCTGCGCTTAACTGCTCTGCAAAATCATTTGCTTTGTGATCAATACAGGCATCAAAGCCTAGGTTTTCAACGGCATGTTGGCATTTTTCTTTACCGCCAGCTACGCCAACGACCTTACAGCCTTTTAATTTAGCTATTTGCCCTACAGTTGCACCAACAGGCCCTGTAGCTGCAGCAACCACGACTGTTTCGCCCTGCTTTGGCTCACCAATATCTAAAAGCCCCATGTAGGCGGTAAAACCAGGCATACCCATAATACCAAGTGCATACGAAGGATTTTCAGGGTTTTTCCCCAGTTTCATTAAGCCTTCAGTGTCGCTTATTGCGTATTCTTGCCAGCCCGTATAGGCCAACACCCATTCACCTTCTTGGTAGTCAGGGTGGTTTGATTGCTCAACTTGGCATACGGTTGCGCCTACCATTACATCACCAATCTTTACAGGATCAGCGTATGATTCAGCATCGCTCATTCGTCCTCGCATATAGGGGTCAAGTGATAGATAAATGGTTCTGAGTAATACCTCGCCATCTTTTGGCGCTGATACTGAGTTAGTTTTTAAAACAACATTGTTTTCATTCGCTACGCCACTTGGGCGAGATTCAAGAATATATTGACGATTTTGAATATCAGACATACTAGGCTCCTTTTGCCAGCAGTAAATTAAGATACGCCTTTAACGTTTTGCGGGCATAACATTAAAAATCAACACTAAAATTGTAATTACTTGATAACGCACCACCTTTTTTAGGATGAGTTTTTGCGCTAAATATGGGAACGGTGTATGCTGTTTTAAAATTAAGCTAACTTAAAAGGATAGTAATGAAGCGTATTTTGTTAGTGGGCTTGGTGACTGTTAATGCTTATGCAAATAACGACGTGTTATCGGTTGATCCAGTGATGCTGCAAAGCGGTAATTTTGCATTTGAAAATGATGACAAACATTACCCTAAGCAAAGTCAATTTAGCATTGTCCATAGTGTATTAATGAGCAGTGAAAGTGGTCGTCGTTTAGCTGTTGTGACGATTGAAAACAAAGCATCAGGCTCGCGTATTTTACAGGCTGACCACATTATGGCGCTGTTTGCTGATGGGCGTCGTGTACATCCGCAAAGCTTTGACGAAGGCATTAAGTTAGATGATGGTGAAAGGCGCTCATTGACTTTGTCTTTTGGTGAAAACGAATATCCCATATTAGCAGTGTATACCAGCTTAGATAATTAAAAGGATTACCATGAAATCAACGCGTCATTTTTTCGTTTTGAGCGCACTTATTTGCTCGCCTGCTGCGCTAGCGATAGATAGCCAAGACTTTGTTAAAGATAACGTTTTTACTCAAGGCGTTGAAGGGCCAACCATGTATAACGGTGCCTTGTACGCGGTGAACTATGCCCAGCAAGGAACCATTGGCCGCGTTGATAACATGGGCAAAACATCGTTATTTGTACGGCTACCAAATGACAGCGTTGGTAATGGCCTACAGTTCGACTCGCAAGGTAATTTATTTATTGCCGATTACGTGAATCACAATATTTTAAAAGTACCTGCTGGCAGCAATAAAGCAGAAGTGTTCGCCCATAATAGCAACATGAATCAACCCAATGACATTGCTATCACCCAAAGCGGTGCGTTGTTTGCAAGTGACCCTAATTGGACGAACGAAACGGGCCAACTTTGGCGTATTAATGCAGATGGCAGCACGCATTTACTCGAAAAAAACATGGGCACCACCAATGGTATTGCCGTTAATAACGACAACACTAAGCTCTATGTGAACGAGAGTGTGCAGCGAGTAGTTTGGCAATATGATCTAGATGAGAACTTAAACATTAGCAATAAAAAAGTTTTGATTAAGTTTGCTGAGCATGGCTTAGACGGCATGCGCGTTAATAATCAAGGACATGTGTTTATCACTCGTTACGGTGCAGGAAAGGTGCTTGAAGTATCGCCTACCGGCAAGCTATTAAATAGCTACCAATTAAAAGGCCAGCATCCAACTAATTTGGCCTTTAACGATACGCAAAGCAAAGTGTATGTCACCATGCAAAAGCGCGGTGCAATAGAAGTGATTGAACTTTAGCCTTGCTTTGCTCGCGTTATAGCGGCGTTGATTGCCGCTTTCGCTTGCGGGCTATTTTGCCAACAACTTGAATGCAGCATTGACGCTACACGTTCAGCAATTGTGTTGGCATCAAACCCGGCTAACTCCTCAAACGATTCAATACCGATTTCTTCAAACCGTTTTATCACCGTAGGCCCCACACCTTTGAGCGCTAAAAGCGCGCTGCGTTCTTGCTGGTTAAATGGCATTTTTTCGCTCCTTGTTGATTGAGTCTATAAAATGATGAGGGTTATCTAGTCCTAGAAAAACAATGTTGATATCACCAATAGGCTCAATGAGCGTGATTTTAATATTTGGGCAACCTGAATAATTATAGCGCTTGATTGTTCGAGCGCGTGAAATGAAATCGGCATTTAAATCAATGGTTTTGATATTTTCTAAAGCAATATTGTAAGCAGGATATAGCCCATAGCGAATAACGAGTTGCGACTTACTGATAGAAACAGGACGCTTTGCAACCGCTCGATACTCTGCAGTAAAGAATAAAAGGCTAAAAATAGTTAAACCAGTGATAATGTTTGCTGCTGATGATGACCATACAAAGTGTAAAAATAAATGCATCAGTGGCAGTTCTAACAAGATAATAAAAATAAAGCCAAGTAAGTTAGCTTGTGATCCATCTTTTTTATGGTAACTAAAATGTTGTTCACCAGTGAAATAGCTTGGTTTAATGTGTTTAGCGTAAAATAAGAAAGCCCACATCCGTGTTTCGAAACATAAAAAGTTTGCAATTACGCTTTGTTTGAAACGCTTGTTAATTGGCCTTTCTATAGCTATATCAGGATCTATCTGCTGGCTTAAAGCGGATTTTATTGCCAGGTACACAGTAATGAGAGCACTTAGCTCTAAAATTACAATCAAAGCTAAAAGCCCGTAACGACCTTGCTCTAAGTAATTCATTAAAAATTTGTTTTGTTCGGGAATAATGTAACTCCCCACTAAAATCGCGAGTGAGCACAGCATCAATGCTTTAAAAGCCGCTTCTTTCTTATTTTTAATTAATATTAAGCAAAGTACAGGTAATACTATCAGTGCATCAAGTAGGTATAACCATTCAAAGTTTGCTTTACCAAAGTCATTTAATGGGTGGCTACCTTGGTAATACATACCCCAAAAAAGACTAATACTAATCAGGAAAATAAATGGGATTTTTGACTTTATTGATTTGAGCATTACATCTTCCTTGCTGCTTTTTGTTGCTCATATCATAACCAACAATCTAAACGCTGTCCCTTTTTTATTGTTGATATAATGACTGCCTGTTTAAAATAAAAAAGCGCACCGGGCAGGGTGCGCTTGAGGGGATCAATCCTGTGTAGCTAAAACAGTAGGATTAATTAGAAGCTTGGAGCATATCTTAGTGAAACACCGACTGAGCGGCCAATCACACTATAATCACTCACAGTGTTAAAGTGGTTTGCGCCTATTTCAGGTGTTGGTGGTTCACGGTCTAATAAGTTATCGACACCAAAGTTAACAGCAAGTTCCTCATTAACTTGCCATGCAGCGGCAAAGTCTAAGTAATTTTGTGCTGAAATTGTTTCTGAACGGTCAACAGCATACTCTACTTCACCAATTCTGCGCCAGCCAAGTTGGAAGTTCATGTTATCTAACTGCCAATCAATGCTTGCTCGGTGTTTGTAGTCAGCTTGTAAAACACTGGCAAAGTCACCAGAACAGGCGCTGCCGTAAGTTCCTTTACAGTCAACTTCAGGCACTGTGCTGTTGTTTTGGCGCGTTTGTTTAGTAACAAAATTACCTTGGTACGAGAATCTAAAACGACCACCCATTTGCTCTGGTGCATCAATGACATAATTTGCTGCAACGTCGATACCTTCTTGCTCAATTGCAGCTAAGTTAAAGTCATTAACGATAGCTGTGCTAATGAAACCGGTGTTTGGATCACGAAGTACCGCTCCACACAATGGGTTGTTCGGGTTCGGGTCGTCAACATAACAGCTTTGTAGCGCAGCACCTGGCTGAATTTGGCTTACCGCATCTGTTACGCGAATACTGTAGTAATCGAGTGATAAGTCAAAGCCTTCTAAATAGCTAGGTGTGTAAACAATGCCTAATGTATCTGACTCGGCTTGCTCAGGCTTAATATTTGGGTTACCACCATAGGTATATTTTGCTGTACTTGAGTCGAACTCAGTGCCAACTGGCGGCGCACCAAACGCAGCACATTGGGTCGCATCACCGGTACCAAGTAAACATGGATCGCCGTTATAACGCCCTGCTAGTCGTGGTACAAATTGATCGCTGTTTTGGTCAAATAATGATAACGATAGCGCTGTGATTGGGCTGGCAAACTCACCTAAGTTAGGTGCTCTAAACGCGGTTAAGCGGTTTGCACGAATACGAATATCGCTGTTAATTGCCCAGTTGATACCTAGTTTGTAGGTGTCTTCTGCTTCGGTATTTGAGTAATCAGAAATACGGTAGGCACCTTCAAAGCTAAGCTCTTCAGCAAATGGTTTATCAACCAAGATAGGCACTAAAATTTCAGCATAGAATTCTTCTGAGCTAAAGCTTGCATCCATATCAAATGCGCTAATAGATGCGAAGCTGGTACCGTTTCTAAATGCATCGCCCGGTGTTTGTTTACCGGTTTCTTTACGGTATTCATAACCGATTGCAAAATCAATAGCACCGGCTGGTAACTCAAATAAGAACCCAGAATCACCCGATAACGTTGCTGAGATTACGCTTTGTGTACGGTCGCGAGTGGTATATAGCAGTGGGTCACTAAAGTCACTGAAATCATGGTTTGGATCAAAAATATCTACCGAGTTTGCAAGGGCAGCAAAGCGACTATTACCACTGTTATCATTGCGATACGCATTATTATAAATGGTGGCTACTTCGTCGGTTTTACCGTACTGACCGTATACGTCATAGTATAGATAGTCTGTTATATCACCTTTTAAACCTAGTTGAAATTGCATTGAATCACGTACCGCTTCGGTGTGTTGCACACCTAAACCTAGGTTACGTTCAACATTAACAAGGGCATTGCCTTCACTATCAAACGTCAGTTGGTTGCGTAGTTCATCAGGAATATATGCATTGTCTTGCGTTAGGGTTACTTGCTCGTTAACAAAAATCGGGGTTTGACCACTGGCACCCGCACCATTTACGGTCACTTTAGAATACATTGCGCGGCCATAAGCAATGGCACTGTCGCTGACATCAACGTCGAATAATAAGCCCGCAGAAAAACGGTCCATTGGTTGAGTTAAATAACGATCAGGAGTGAAATCAGCTGTTTGACGCTCACTTGTTACAGCACCAGAATCAGCAATACCGATACTATTGCCAGATGCAACGTCAGTATAATAACCACCGCTGTTGATCATGCTTGTTGAGTTTTCAAGCGCGTAGTCACGCTCGCCGGCTAATAGCTCTTTACGCTCAGTATAACCAATATAGCCTGTTACATGGCCGCTGCCATCGGCGATATCGCCACCAAAAATAGCTTCAAAGTTAAGCTTTTCGTTACCGCCGTCGGCACTTTCGTAACTGGTTGAGAATTCAGCGCCAGTAAAATCATCGTCTAAAACAAAGTTAACAACACCAGCTACGGCATCGGCACCGTAAACCGCTGCTGCACCACCAGTTAATACATCAACGCGTTTAATTAATCCGGCAGGAATGGTATTTACGTCAACCGAGTTACGAAAACTAAATGGTACGGCGCGAGTACCGTCAATCAGCACCAATGTGCGGTTTTGGCCAAGGCCACGTAAATCAATGGTTGATGAGCCGAAAGAGTCACCCACTGTTGCACCTGTGCTGTTAGCACCTGCTGCAGCCTGTGGTAGTTTTGCGGTAATATCTTCAACGTTCACTGCGCGATCTAAGTGAATTTGTGCTTCATCAACACTTACGACAGGGCTGCTTGAAACCAGCTCAGTTCGTTGGATGCGTGAACCTGTAACAGTGATCACCTCGGGCTTTTTAACTTGTTCGGCGTCTTCTGCGTGGGCATAACTTATTACTGAACTTACAGCTAGAGCTAAAGGCGAGAGCAGCAATAGTGAGCGATGTCCGGTTGTTGTCTTTGCTTTCATGATGATTCCCTTGCGTTTTATCATTTAAATCAACGCAGGTTGGTTTACTACCTAGACCATTTAGTTAATTTAAAGAGTCATACTTTTTGTTATGATACGTCGTGTTCTCCTTTTGGGGAGAACACTGGTACAGTTTTAAAGCAATTTAAAAATCTTTGCAATAATTATTCTTTAAATCTATTATTTTAAAATATAAACTATTCCAAGTCGTCAACCCGCTTATTTACATCTAATAAGCTGATTTTAAGTGATTTATTTATGCATCAACATATTGAGAAACTGTATTTAAGCGCAAAAAAAGAAAAAAAATTAATTATTGGTCTGATGAGTGGTACCTCGTTAGATGGTCTTGATATCGCACTGTGTGAAGTATCAGGGCAGGGTATGAACACCCATGTAGAAGTATTAAAGTTTACCACCGTCGATTATGACGATGATTATAAAACGCGTGTAAAACGAGTATTTGCCAAACGCGAGTGCGACCTTGAAGAAGTCACTTTACTCAATCCATGGATTGGCCAGTTACATGGTGAAATGGTCGCAAAAACGTTAGCCTCTTGGGGGGTCGAAAATGAGCAGATAGATGTGATTGCCAGTCATGGTCAAACAATTTATCACTGCCCTAAAAACCAACATAAGCGCCCAGAATATGGCAATGCAACGCTACAAATTGGCGATAGCGATCACCTTGCAGTGACTGCTGGCATTACCACCATAGGTGATTTTAGACAAAAACACATAGCAGCGGGTGGTGAAGGTGCACCGCTTGCTGTATATGGTGATTATTTATACTTCACAAGTACCAGTGAAAACCGCATATTGTTAAACATGGGCGGCATTGCAAACTTAACCTACTTACCAAAATCGGCTGATCCACGAGCGGTTTTTAGCTCTGATATTGGCCCAGGCAATACCATTATGGATGCCTATGTACAGCGTTACTTTGCACCCCTTCATTATGATAAAGATGCCGCTATTGCAACAAAAGGCGCGGTAAATGAAGCTTTACTCACTGCGCTGTGTGATGATGCATTTTTTGGTTTAGGGTTTCCAAAAACCACCGGGCCAGAAGTGTTCAATCTAGACTATTTAGCAGCGGCACAAGCACGTTCAAATACGCAAGCGTTATCGCACTTTGATGTTATGGCAACTTTAGTGCAGTTTTCAGGAGTCATGATTGCCAAGGCAATTAACCAATGCAGTGAAGGCTTAACTGATGTGGCTGTATACGCCAGTGGTGGTGGGGTTCATAATCCATTATTAATGAAGATTATTTTGGCTCATTGCCCAGAGCTTACTGTAATAAATAACACTGATTCGTTAGGTATAAATCCAGATGCAAAAGAGGCTGTGTTATTTGCTATTTTAGCGAACGAATGTTTGTCGGGTGGGCAACAACGCTTTGGTAATACCGAGCAAGGGATCCCCGATATTACCATGGGTAAAATTAGCTTTGCTGACTAGGCCCTAAAAAAAAGCTAAAAAGGTTGCGCCAATATTGCTGATGTAACGGCGTAGACCTTGGTTTTTAGCTTGCTCGCTAGTTAAAAGCTCTGCTGATGTGCTTGCAGCAATGCTAACATCGAATTGGGCGCTGTCTTTAAGTGTTGCATGCATGCCATGCAGCATTAATTGCAGCACAAATTCGCCACTGTGCGTGACATTTTCTAAAGTAAGGCTGATCACGTGCTGTTCTAAATCGTGTTGTGTTAACGTGTACGCAGTAAAATAGGCAGACTCGCGGGCATCAGGGCGTGTTGCACTAATAGAGATCACATCACCTTCGTGAGCATCGTCAGGTAGCACACAACAAAATACAACACGCTTTTGCTCATTGGCAGCAAAATGCAATTGTTCATATTCCATAGTGTGCGCAAGCGCTGCACATAAAGGGTCTTCATTAGAGGGGAGTGCAAACGAAAGTTGCACCAAGGCACTGTCCATTACTTGTTCATTACATTAGGTGATTAAATTAGCGCCAATTATGAATTAATTAAATTACAGATTTATGACTATTGTCATATTACGTATTATTTATCGTAAAATCAGAACAAAGTTGAATGTTTAATTTGTTTGTTAAAACCTAAGTCTATTTATTTGATTGTTGTTGAACTCCTAAAAAAGTTAAGAGAAAACAGTATTTCGCCCCCCTTCTTTTGCCTTATAAAGGTGTAAATCGACCCTTTTGGCGGCCTGCTCCGTTGTTTCGTTAGGTGCAATTTCAATGACACCCAGACTAACAGTAGCGCTTATTGATAATGAGGTATGCTCCTTTTCGGCAACAGAAAGCCTAATACGCTCAGCAATCTCCTGTGCATTTTCTAAAGATTGATTCTCAAGCACAATTAAAAACTCTTCGCCACCAACACGACCTACCCGGTCAGAGCAACGGACTGTGTGCACAATCGTATTGACTATGGATATGATTAATTCATCACCTATATCGTGACCGTATTGATCATTGACCGCTTTGAAATAATCAATATCGATAGAAATCAAAGAGCTGACTTGTTTATTGAGTTTGTTTTGCTGCATGACACTTCGTTTTAAATTTAGAATAGCTCTTCGATTCGGTATGCCGGTAAGCTCATCTTTTAAAGCGAGTATTTCAAAATACTTTTTCTGGCGAACTTGTTTGAAGGTATAAATAGCGAATATCAGTAAACATAAGCAAGTTATCATCACCGTTAAGCCTTGCCAAAATGACTTATCTTCGGCTACTGCTAAAAGCTTTTGTTGTAGCTTTGACTCATGTTCTAAACGAGTAATTTCGCGGTTTTGTTGCTCATAGTTAAAGTTTAATCTGGCAGAAATAAGCATGTTATTTGCTAAAGCCTGCTGTTTTTTATTTATTAAATCGATTAATTGCCGCTGAGATGTTATTTGTAAGAAAGTATCTCCTGTTGCAGCGGCAAGCTGTGAGGTTAAATTTAAATAGCGCTCCTGTAAGCTCTCGGGCCAAGATTGTTGTTGCCCGGCTATCTTCTCATGAGATGTAACGGCTACTTGCAACTGAGCTGTAGCCAAGTACCATTCTGATTTAGTGAAGTTGTAAAGAGTCAAAATCCAACTGTCATCAACAGAAAGTGTTTTTAGCTCAATTAGATATGGCTCTGCCTGAGATAACCTATTTAAATTTATATTGAGTTCTGTCAGCTTTATTAATATGTAAGCATAGCCATTATCACTTTCGAAACGACGAACATCTTTTTTAATCGACTCGTATAATTCAACCGCCTTTATTAAGTCGCCTTTTTCTTCATAAGCATACGCGAGTAAATCGAGTACCTTGTATTGCTCTTGCTCATTAAATTTCGATAGCGCTAACTTAGCACGCTGCAATTGTTCAATTGCAAGTTCATAGTTGTACAACGCTATGTGAATATCGGCGATTTCTTTTAATGCGAGTGCTTTTTCGTAGTCGTTACCTGCTTTTTCAAATAACTGATAAGCTGTTTTTGCAGAGTCGAATGCCTCTTGATAGTTGCCTTTAGCTAACTGAATTCGGTTAAGTACAATGTGAGCAGTAGCGATGGTTGATAATTGCTTAGGGGAGGTTGTTTTTTCTACTGATGTAGTGTTGATTATAGGCTTTAAGTGCTCAAGAGCTGTTTGATAATCACCTTGTGTATACTCTTGGTTTGCTTCACAGACAGCAAGCTCATGTTTTAAGGTAATATTATTTGCTTTTTGGATGATTGGCTTGGCTGTTTCTAGAAAATGTTTATATTCACTAAGCCCGCTAGGAGTAGATGTATTAGAAAACCAACATTTAAATGCCATTACATGCGCATTATCTTGCACATCTGCATAAGGCATTTGCTGCTCTAATCTAGCTAAAATTTCGACAGATTCAGAATATGTTGTATAACCGTGAAGAACACGGTTGATTTCACTCTGAACATCATTTGCAGCCACATTGGTTGCAAATAGCAATATGCACAATATCCTTATCATCTGATCATTACTCCATACAGCTACTCTGATACCAATCAATGATATTTTTTTATAATTGCAGCTAGCTTAGCATAATGAAATTGTTGCTTATAAGATTTTATGTTGAAAAAATATAAATAATTTAATGCTTTAATCTGTTTTGATTTTCTTTCAAGCTTGAAAGTGGCTCAACTGCAAATTATGTAATTTTTTACCCAAATGGTATGGTTTTCAAAATAGTTTTAATCAAAAGGATTTATTTTTTCATGTTAAACAAAATATTACTTTGTAGTGCTTTTTTATTTTCTGTTACAGCACTGGCTGAAAGACCAGACTATTTTAATGATGAAATAGATAAAGAGTATCGCGCGGTATTAAAGCACATGGATGAAATGATGCCGCAAACCGATTTAGAGCTTGCCTACTTACCCTCTTTTTATCCGTTTAGCATCTTTGATATTCATGCCACTAAATTTAAAAATGACAAAGATAAGCAAGCGTTCACTAACTTTAACTTAGGAGTGCTTGGTAGCCAGTTTTTAAATGTTAAAGAGCAAGTTGGAACAAAACTTCCAAATTTAGTTATTTGTAAAAAAGAAAAGTGTACTGAACAAAGACTTAAGTTAATTCGGTCATTTTTAGATGTATCGGAGGCAGAAATTTTGGCATTTAAAAATAGCCAAACTTTAAAACTTGTCCAGCAATCTGCGCCGCACGTGTACCGTGTTAACAATACTTTTTATTCTCCCACCCAATTAATAAGTTATACACCATCAAAATATGCTGGGTTTGTACCCTCTGCCGATTATAAAATTCTAAGCCCTGATGCAGAGCCAAACTTGATGGAGCTATCAGCTGATACACAAGAACTCAGAGATTTAATGGTTGAGTATAAGGTTGCAGCTATTACAAAAGATGAGTATGACAGCGTCAATGTGATCTTTGGTGGCCTTAGCGATAATCATTGGGGAGTAGTCCTTTTAGATAAATACACTATACCTAAAAGCGGTGATAGAAATGCTTTTGGCCTAGAGTACGACATAATAAAACCACTCTCTAAAACAAGCTTTTATTACCAAACAAATTAAAATTACTTTACCAATAAGCTGATGAATTAATTGGAATACACAATGAGGATGTTTGAAAATAGCCAATTAAAGCATTCTCATTTTGTGTTTAAAAGTTTCACTTAGCAGTCTTTAGCAGGAAGAACCAGCAAACTTAAAATACAGCAACGAGTAATTGCGTTTGTTCAAGGCAATATAAAGGTCATTTCAAAAGTTAGTCATCTGATAAAGGTAAAGCATTTTTATCAGCGTAGTGATGGCAAAGCATCTATATTTTGGACACATCAAACCGGCAATGTTTGGCTAGATTAATGAAGAGCTTGCCATTTAATTGCGTGTATACAATAAAATGATCCACGTCACTGCTACAGCAAGAAATGGCAGTAACTTGATTAGTAACAGCCTGATAAAACTTTTTTTATCAGGCTATCACTCAGGTATCAACAAATATGGTACTCACCCTGCGGTTTGCTGCTTGATACAAAATACTCAAGTTCTGATTTTAGTACTTCAATAATATCTGATGTAAAAGGGGTTCTTATTTCACCTGAATCTAGGTATCTGAGTAAATCGATTTCGTATCTAAGTGCAGACTCAATTGAGTAACTAATTGGGTAAGTTATTTTAAACTGTTTCTGAGAGCATAACTTATCGCTGCTGTTTATGTTCACATAGAAAGTTAGTTGTTCATCTTCTTCATGAAGATCACTGCAGCTACCTTGCTCACGTATGCAATTTAAAACAATATTTTTAATGAAAATATCAAATTCGTTCATTGTTGTTCCTTTAACTAAATCCCACTCCATGGTCCAAATAAATTTAGCAAAAAGATGCTAGGTTATCCAGTTAGACTTACTTCTTTATTATTGTTTTATTGAGGGTTTAGAAAATAAGTATTGCTAAATAATGGCTTAAGTTTTTAGTAGTGGGTTATTTGCTTAAAGAATTTCTTTTTTAAAAGTTAGATTGGTGGTTGGGCGTTAGAACAGGTTTGTTTATTTTGCAGATGATTAACAAGTATTGAGTAGTTACTTTAATCGAGTTGCTGTAAATGAGGTGCGAAGGCTAGATGTAAACTATTAAGTGGCTATTTTAATAACCACTTAATAGAAAAATAATCGCTAAAAGGTCCAGTTTATGCCTAAGTAGTAGCGACGGCCATTAGTCCACTCATTAACAAATATCTTATCTAAATGATTTTGGTAATAAGGTTTTAACTCTTCAACAGGAATACCACTTGCTTGCGATAAAATGGCAAAGGCCTCTTCTCCTGAGACAGAAGACTCAACAATATTGTTGCCATTTTCATCTTTAGCGACAACGCGATTGCCTGTTGCGACACCATCTTCGCCAATTTCGTCGATCCATTTCATTTTATTAATAACTGGGTCATTAACAATTTGTGATGTTTTTATGTATTGCACAACATTTTCATTGGTTAAGTTTGTTACTGCAAAGCTTGCTACTAAATTGTCTAGGATTTGATAGGTCGCTTTGAAGTCGAGTTGTTGGCGCGCATCAGTGTAACGAATACCATCTGTAAAGCTGGCATTGGCGAATTCACTTCGATAGTTATATGACAACCGTGCCGAAAAAGTGTCATTTTCAAAATAAATAGATGCATTGAGGGTGTCTTGTGACTGTCCAAACATAGGTTCTGTTTGACTAACTGTTTGAGTATTAAACCCAGTAACTTCAAAGTACTCACGTTGAGACGGATCACTCAAATGAGTTTCTGTATCAGTCATATCAGCTATTTCATATGAAAAGGTTGAGGTGTTGAACTTTTGATCCGGCACATCTGTATAAGTGTAATTAATTAAGCCACCAAAACCATTACCGAAATCATGTTGTAACTGAAATTCAAGCCCTTTTACTTTTTGCTCACCTGTATTGAAGTAAGAACTAACAACGTAGTCTCCGTATATTGAGTAACCGTTATCATCTGTTTTCCCTTCATCCCCTAGGTAACTTAAGTCTTGAACTTGAGATGATGATCGCACCATATCTTTAATATCTTTTTGAAAGGCTGTAATGGCAAAAATAGATGACTCAGCAAAGTACCATTCTACGCCTACTTCAGAGTTGACTGATGAATATGAACCTAAGTTTGGATTACCAACCGATCCTCGGCGCTGCGAATCCATTGGTAGGCGCTCAGCATCTCCATTTGGGGTTAAATCTTGCTGTCTACCGTCAGTGTAGAATCGGTAGCGTTCGGTTACTAAGCTAAAGTTACTTCTGAGCTGAGTAAGGCTCGGATGAGAAATATTCTTTGACGCGGCGGCTCTTAGAACAAGATCGTCAGCAAGGTCATAAGCAATATTAAAACTTGGTAAATAGTCTTTAGTACTACTTTTTTGCACAAGCGGCGAATACTGATTAAAACCAGCAAGACCCGCGACATAATTTGGATCGGTTTCATCAATAGGGTATGAAAGAAGCTGACCATTTTCATCTTTTGCCACTTCATTACCGACAGATTCTCGTTGTGTGTCGACTACGCGAATACCTACATTACCTCTGAATTTTTCACCACTGAAGTTTGCCATTGCATAATAGGCTAGTAATTCTTCAGTTACTTTATAGGCTGATCCTGCCGATTCAGTTAAACCAGAACGACAGCCATAATAGTTTTCAGGGTTTGCTGAGTTTGCGATTGCATCTACACAAGCACCTTCATTCGGTGTGCCTTCTGAATTGAGTAATAAAAAGTGATCATTGAGCAATGAGTCACGTTTTGCTTGGTCGATATCAAAATATTCATTAGGTATATCATGACCCGCAGAGTCTAAGCCAGATACCGTACCACCTACAATTTGCTCTGCTAGAATGAGAGGGAAATCACTTGATTCATTTGCATAGCCATGAAAACGCGCTCCTTCTGTATAGTAGCGCTGTGTACGTTCTATATCGCGATACTTAGCGCCAAATTTGATGCTATCAATATAAAAGTCATTCTCGAAAGACCACGTAATATCTCCTTGCAGAAAATCTTCGGTGTTTTCACGGTAGCGAGCAGAGTTATTTAAGCCACCCGTTAGTAAATAAAACTCGTTAGTAGGCGCAAGCAAGAAGTTTTTAGCGCGCTGTTGTGCATCGATAAGCGCTTGCCCTGTTAGTGATGGGTCAGCCTCAAGCCCCCAATATACTTTGCCGGTATCGGGGTTATATCCATACCCTAAATTGACCCCTTCATAAGTTGGGATTTTTAAAGATGCATCGTCACCTGAGTAAAGCGTTTCGTAATCCCCATAACGACTGGCAAGTGTGGTTCCACGATCGAGTACGGTACTCTCTGCTTCTGTGTGACCAGCTTGAAACTTCATTACAAAGTCATCGTGTTCAAAATCAACAGTAAGATGGTAGCGATTTTGTTCAGTTTCGGTGCCACTTCTATCGTTTGAGTCACGACGGATCATTTCACCCCATCGGATATCGCCATCGTAATAGTTGTTACCATCCCAGACCATGCCTGCACCGCGAACTAAATTTGTGCCATCAATAGGGTAGGTTGCTGATAAAACAATATCGTGTTCAGGATCCATCACGAGTCGAGGATCGATGCCAGGCACTTCGTTGCTATACAGCAGTTGCACAATACGGTGTGGTTGAGCATATAAATTGTCATTTTTATTATCTCGATCAGATTTATTCTGATTTATCTCTAGGTTTAAACTTAAGTTATCAATAGGTGCCCACTGAAAGTTTAAAGTTGTATCTAGGCGGCTTTCATCGGTTGAGAAAGCTGGCGCGTAGACCATGTTACCTAATGTTCTAGCAGGAGTTTGACCTAACCCTGCTTCTCTTCTGCTACCCCAAAAAAGCCCCCATACTGGGTCAATATAAGTTGGGTCTATCACTTCATCTAGTTGCCCCCAATTTTGTGTATAGTTGTTCCATACACCAGAGTTACTGGGATCTTCTGTTGGCCAATAAGCACCATTATTTGCGACTGCTTCTAAGTCACCGTAGGTATAACCATTTAATGCCATGTGACGTGTAATGATTAGGGCATGATTGTTCATATGGCGCAGATTGATATCGCTGCTGGCACATGCTTCTGTTGGACACTCTATTGCATCTGTTTGTGCAAAGCCTGTGCTGATCGCGCCTTCATTACCAGCAATACCATCTGATTCAAAACCGGTACGAAATGCCTTGCGTTGTTGATGACTTACGCTAATTGAAGCGCCAAACTTTTTATTTTCAGAGACAAAGTTATAGGCTGTTGATACTTGTGGTGAATACTTCTTTGAAGAGTCGTTATACTCTGATTCAACATTAAAATACCCATAGCCATCTTCTTGTTCCAAAGGTTTTTTAGTATGTAGTATGACGGTGCCGCCAATACCACCGGCATCAAGGTCGGCACGGGCTGATTTATGGACTTCAATTTTAGAAACACGCTCTGCTGGAATATTTGAAAAATCAAAGGCATTACTTTCTGATTGGCCTGGTAAATAGGATGCTGATTTGGCTGATTGACCATTAACTAGGGTATTGGTTAGTTCGGGTGACGTGCCGCGAATAGACACTTTCGAGCCTTCACCAAATTGTCGCTCAATTTGTACCCCAGCCACACGTTGCAACGCTTCAGCCATATTTTTATCAGGGTTTTTGGCAATATCTTCTGTATTAATAGAATCAACAATAACATCTGAATATCGTTTATTATTCAAGTTCTCACGCAAAGATGAGCGAATACCTGTTACTTGAATAACTTCGATTTCTTCATCTTTGAGATTTTTTTCTGAATTTTTATTTGTGGGTAAGTCCTTTTTCACCTCTTGTGAAAAGGTTGGCATTGACATACTTGCAGTCAATAGCATTGCTGACTGAACCGCAATGGTCATTTTAGATAAGCGAAGAGCTTTCATTTTGCACCTTTCAAATTTGTTATTATTTTAATCTGACTCGTTGTTACTGAGCATTAATAGCGAAACTAAGACCCTTAAAGGATCTTACTTTTTAATTACCAGTGACCGAAATACAACACCTATACAGTCGCTGCTTAAATTAAAATAGTACAAATATAGAACAGATCAAGAATATTTTATTATTTATTTGGTGTTTTTGGATTTTCTTTTGTTTTGTACCTAAAAACTTTTAACTTTTTGTATTTAATTGAGTTTTTTCATTTTGGGGACGAGGTGTTTTTTCTGGTGTTTATATATACATGATCAATTAAAACAATTGGTTGAGCTTTTTGGGTGTCTTTTCTTTGAATATTTTATTCTTTATTTTCTTGTTTTTTTATCCGCTGATATTGCTGTGCTGCGGCTTTAAACTGTCATTCACTTAATCAGTTGTTTTGTTTTTTGTTAATAGGCACACTGATAATCCAAATGGGTTTTATGCAGTAAGGTTTTGTAATGAAAAATGAGATAAAGCAACACATCGGCAGTGTTGCACTGGTGGTAAATGATTACGATGAAGCCATAGCCTTCTACACCGAAAAATTACAATTTACATTGATTGAAGATACCGATTTAGGCGAGGGAAAACGGTGGGTTTTAGTCTCGCCACCGGGTTCTAATGGTACACACCTGCTACTTGCAAAAGCCAGTAATCAACAGCAAATGCACGCTGTTGGTAATCAAACCGGTGGTCGAGTATTTTTGTTTTTACACAGCAATGACTTTTGGCGTGATTACAACAGCATGAAAAGTAAAGGTGTTGTATTTAATGAATCACCAAGAGAAGAGCCTTACGGCACTGTGGTGGTGTTTCAGGATTTATATGGCAACAAATGGGACTTGCTTGAGCTTAAACACCCTAAAGGTTAACAGTGGCGCTAGTGATTAAGTTCTCGGGCGCGCGAAATACGTTTCACGCTTACGTATAATCCGGCTCTATTTCAAATTTAAAATTTGACGGGCTAAAGCCCGACCTACAAGGTCGTCATTTATGGCGACAAGGGATGAGGTAGTTGCGCACCTCGTACCTCGCATCTCGATCCTCGCAACTTCCCCCCTTTCCCCTAGTAACTCGCAACTACTCTTAGAGCCTAGCCGCTAGAATCTCCCCCCTCACAATCTCTGCGCCTTTACTTAGCGCACTGAGCTTGGCGCTTGCTATGTTACGAGGGAGGGGAGCCATACCGCAGTTTGTGCATGGGTAAAGCTTGTCGGCATCAACATATTTAAGCGCTTCACGTAATGTGTGTGCTACCTCGTCAGGGGTTTCAACTTCATTGCTTGCTACATCAATGGCGCCAACCATCACTTTTTTGCCGCGTATCAGTGCTAATAGCTCAATGGGTACGCGAGAGTTGTGGCACTCCAGCGAAATAATATCGATATTCGACTTTTGAAGTTTTGGGAATACTTCTTCGTATTGGCGCCATTCATTGCCCAGTGTTTGTTTCCAGTCAGTGTTGGCTTTGATCCCATAGCCGTAGCAAATGTGTACGGCGGTTTCGCACTTTAAGCCTTCGATTGCTCTTTCTAGGCACTTAATGCCCCAGTCATTCACATCATCGAAGAACACATTAAACGCAGGCTCATCAAATTGAATAATATCAACACCCGCGGCTTCGAGCTCTTTTGCCTCTTGATTGAGGATTTTGGCAAATTCCCACGCCAGTTGTTCACGGCTTTGATAGTGCGCGTCGTACAAGGTGTCGATCATGGTCATAGGCCCTGGCAGCGCCCATTTTATAGGTTGCTTGGTCTGCGAACGTAAAAACTTGGCGTCTTCAACAAACACTGGTTTGCTGCGTGATACCGGGCCAATCACACTCGGAACACTTGCTTCGTAGCGATTACGAATGGTTACGGTTTTACGGTTCTCAAAATCAACGCCATTTAAGTGTTCGATAAAGGTCGTTACAAAGTGTTGGCGGGTCTGCTCGCCATCGCTCACGATATCAACGCCAGCTTGTTGTTGCTCTTGTAAGGCAACGCGTAGTGCGTCTTGTTTGCCGTCGGTAAGTTCTGCACCTTGTAATTTCCAAGGTGACCATAAGGTTTCAGGCTCAGCAAGCCAAGCAGGTTTTGGTAAACTGCCTGCTGTAGATGTCGGTAATAACTTTTTCATTTTTACTCTCATTAAATTGTGCAGTTAGCAGACCACTTCTCAAGTACTGATTGATAAGGCTTAATAAAGTGTTGTTCAGTAAATTTACCTTGTGCAACAGCCAGTTGGCTGCGCTCTTCACGGTCGTAAACGATTTGCGTGATAGAGTGATCGTTGTTTCTTAAATTTGGTTGATAGCAACTACCCGCCACGGCATTGGCGTTATAAATTTCTGGACGGTAGATTTTCTGAAATGTTTCCATGGTGCTGATGGTGCTGATCAATTCTAGGTTGGTGTAATCATTCAGCAGGTCACCAAAGAAATAAAACGCCAGCGGAGCAACTGTGTTTGGTGGCATAAAATAGCGCACCTGTAAGCCCATTTTTTTAAAGTATTGCTCGGTCAATGAGGACTCATTCGGTTGATACTCAACACCTAAAATCGGGTGTTGGTTTTCAGTGCGATGATAGGTTTTATTATCAGAAACGCTTAAACAAATAACAGGAGGTTTTTTAAAGTGTTGTTTATAGGTTTCTGAATTTATAAAGCTTTTAAAAAGTTTGCCATGAAGATCACCAAAGTTATCTGGAATAGTAAACTCTGTTTTGTTTTTATTATGGTCAAGCAATAGCACGCTAAAGTCGTAATCACGTACATACGATGAAAAGTTATTACCAACAATTCCTTCGATACGTTCATTAGTTTGGTGATCAATGATATTGGTTTTTAATACCTCAATAGATGGGAAAGCTTCAGCGCTCCCCGCAATTTCTAAATCAACCGAAATGATTTCAAGTTCTACTGAATAGCGGTTGCCTTGCGGGTTATCCCAATTTGCTAGTGCATTAAAGCGGCTATCAATCATTTTTAATGCATTACGCAAATTTTGTTGACGGCTTGCGCCTCGTGCCAAGTTAGCAAAGTTAGTTGTAATACGCGTGCTGTTAGATGGGTGATAGTTTTCGTCTAGCTTTAAACTTTTAACTGTATATTTAAAATCGTTGTTCATAGCAATGTGTCCATATTTCCTGAGATAAATGATTGCTGCTCACCTTCCTTAAATCGCTAGGTCATTAACTTTGAGGTGGCTTGGGTATCAATTTATACGTGCTCAGTATCATGAAGAAAAACGTTTTTATTTCAGGTAAAACATGAGGCAGATTCATAAATATTTACTGTTTTAGTAAAACATTTAGGAACGGATAGTGAAAAAATGCTTTTAAGTCATTTTGGACGTCTAGATTTCTAGATTAATTTATTAGAGTTGCAGTAATTTCATATAAAACGTGAGTAATATTCACTACTTAACAGGACTTTTGAGAGCAACCCCGTACTTTATTGTTGTTATACTCGGTTCCCTAAACCAACAACACAGACAAATACAATGAATGAATTAATCGTGCTTATTATTGCTTGCGCCGTACTTGGCAGCGGGGTTGGCTTTTTAGCGGGGCTATTAGGAATTGGTGGCGGTTTGGTGATTGTGCCCATATTAAGCATGATCTTGCTGCACTTTCAGGTGTTACCTGCTGAGCAAGTTGTGCTGGTGGCGATTGCTACATCGCTTGCCTCAATTCTGTTTACTTCAACCTCATCTGCTATTGCCCACCACAAAAATGGCAATGTGCCTTGGCAATTGGCTCCGTGGGTGATGACAGGGGTTGCATTAGGCGCACTTATCAGTGGCTTTTTGGCTTCACTATTACCAGAACATGTAGTGCGAATTGTATTTGCTGTGAGTGTATTGCTTATTGCACTAAAAATGATTTTAGGCAGTAAAAATGATAGCCAAACAACACGCTCGCTACCTAATAAAGGCCTTTTAACATTTTATACAAGCATCACGGGGGGTCTCTCTGCCATGATAGGCATTGGCGGTGGTGCGGTACTTGTACCGTTACTGACGTTTTTCTCGGTCGATATGAAAAAAGCTATTGGCTGTGCTTCGGCGTGCGGTATTGTCATTGCGCTATTTGGCTCAGTGGGTTACATCAGTTCTGGCAGTCAGTACTTTACATTAAAAGAAGGCTTTGCTGGTTTTGTTTATTTGCCTGCCTTGTTTGGCATTGTGTGTACTTCATGGTTTACCGCGCCATTAGGTGCAAAAGCAACGCATCATTTGCCTGTCTCTACCATCAAAAAAATCTTTGCAGGGCTATTGGTAATTATGGCTGTGAATATGCTTTCTAAATAGTGTTAACGTATTAATTCGACAAGACGAAAGTCGTTTGTTAATTTCAGTTAAGCAGTTTTTAGGCTGCTTAATTGCCTTTTTTCGAAAGCTGTAGGCGCTATTTAAGGACTATATTTAAGGAAAATGTTATGGATCGTCGGTGCTCTCAAGCGAGTAAAAAAACGCTAAGCTCTTTATTCGTTGCTTTATCACTAATGGCTTTACCTGTGACTGCAGAGCCTACAAAGCCTCTCGAAACTCACCATGCTTTAATGGGGCAAATTCTCAATGCAAATCAACAAGCTCCCCTTACAGGTTTTGCACTTCATGTGATTGTTGATGATGGACATGCTTTTTCAACGGCAAAGCAAAGTAAAGAAAATGCGCCGCAAGTTATTAACCCAAATAGTTTATTTAGAATTGCCAGTGTCACTAAAACCTTCACTGCAGCAACGGTGCTACGTTTGCATGAAGAAGGTAAATTAAACCTTGATACAACGCTTGATAAGTTAATTTCTGACGACTTTTTTGCGCTTCTTGAAAGCGATGGCTATGCCCTAGATAAAATGACGCTAAAGCAAGTGCTGAGTCATACGGCAGGGTTATACGATCACGCCCAAAGCGATCAGTATTTAGCTGGCATAATGGCAAATCCGCAGCGAGATATTACGATGCGCGAGCAAATTAAAGGGTGTGTAGAGTGGGGCGATCCAGTTGGTAAACCTGGTGAGCGTTTCTCATATTCAGATACCGGTTATGTGTTACTCGGCCATATTATTGAAAGAGTTACAGGTTTACCTTTGCCTGAAGCGGTTCGCCAATACTTAAGTTTCGATAAAAATCATATCGAAAATGTGGTCTGGGAACGTGGTGATACAGTTGCTGTGGATGAGTCGCGACGCGTACATCAATATTTGCATGGCACCGATACTTTCAATTGGAGCCCAACAGTCGATTTATATGGTGGCGGTGGGCTTGTTGCCAGCCCAATCGGTATGGCTAAATTTTATCAGGCTTTATTTTTAGGTAAGGTCTTCAAACACTCAGAAACGCTCAAACTCATGCTATCTGATAAAGGCTTACCTGCAGATAGTCCTTATCGTTTGGGTGTATTCGCAAAAGAATATAACGGCACGTTAGTTTATCAACATGGTGGCTTTTGGGGCACTTTGGTGATGTATGAGCCAACAACGCAGGTGGTGGTCGCAGGGGCTGTTACTCAGCAAAAAGATTACGATCAGCTTGAAAAAGTCATGAGTGACTATTTAACCTTACAAGCAAAATAACCCTCTAAACACGGCAAAATCTAAGCTGGCGCACAGATGCGCCAGATTCTTTCTTTAGTTCAATTTAAGCTAAGTCATCAAGAAAAATAACTTGCGCACTTTATATAACAAAAATATTATATAACCAAATTGTTATGGAGTGAGTCGTGAAAGTTCTCTTTTTATGTACAGAAAATTCAGCCCGATCAATTATGGCTGAAGCGTTGCTTAAACATCATGGTAAAGGTGAGTTTGAGGTGTTTAGTGCGGGTACCGAACCTTATGCGGTAGACCCTCGTACGCTTGCGGCGATTGATCATTTTGGCTTAAAAACCGATGACTTACACTCAAAACACTTAAACGATGTCACTAATCTGCATTTTGATTACGTCATTACCCTATGTGATGACGCTGTAAAAGAATGTGCTAATCGCGTCGATGGCAGCCATTGCCTTGCATGGGATTTTATCGATCCTAAAACGCGTCCTGAACCTCACGCCTTTGAAAAAACCTTGCAAGAGCTCAATGAGCGAATTAAACAGTTTGTGCAATCCCATAACAAAGAAAAACCAGCATCGATTTCACCAACTACATTTTATAAAGCCCTTGCAGATGATATTCGTTTAAAAAGCTTATTGCTCATCGCCGTTGAGCAAGAGGTTTGCGTATGCGAACTAATGACGGCACTTAATGAGCAGAGCCAGCCAAAGGTTTCAAGGCATTTAGCGCAACTTAAAAAACAGGGCATTTTGTCGGATAGAAAACACCAGCAGTGGGTGTTTTACTCTTTAAACCCGACTCTACCTATGTGGATGAAACAAACAATTACCTCGACCGTGGTAAACGAACCAAATTTCATAGAAAACGAGTTAGCAAGGCTAAATGCGATGGGGGATGATCGCCCAACCCGTGTTGCTCGTTGCTGCAATTAAGGACTGAAAATGGGTGTTTTTGAACGATATTTATCTGTATGGGTTGCTGCTGCTATCGCCATTGGTGTGGGGCTTGGGGTGATGTTTCCGCCTTTATTCGAGCTAATAGCGAAAGCCGAAGTGGCGCATGTAAACATTGTTGTTGCACTGTTTATTTGGGTGATGATCTACCCAATGATGGTGCAAGTTGATTTTTCAACGATTAAAGAAGTCGGTAAGAACCCTAAAGGGCTGATGCTCACTTTAATCATTAACTGGCTAATCAAACCATTTTCAATGGCCGCATTAGGTTGGTTATTTTTTGAAGGGTTATTTGCTGATTTGGTTAGCCCTGAAACGGCGCAAGAATATATTGCAGGGATGATTTTGCTTGGTGTTGCACCTTGTACGGCAATGGTGTTTGTGTGGTCACAACTGACCAAAGGCGATGCAAATTACACCTTAGTGCAAGTGTCTGTGAACGACATTATTATGATTTTTGCCTTTGCACCTATTGCGGGGTTGTTGCTGGGTGTATCTGATATTCATGTGCCTTGGCTTACATTGATGATTTCGGTTGTGTTGTATGTATTGCTGCCACTTATTGCTGGTGTATTAACACGAAAAGCGCTTAATAATTCAGCACAAAATGAAGCTGCAGTGCAGTCATTTTTAGAGAAAATTAAACCGTATTCAGTTGTTGGCTTATTGGCCACAGTGGTCTTGCTATTTGGGTTTCAGGCGAACACGATTTTAGCTCAACCGCTAAACATTGTACTGATTGCTATTCCGCTCGTTTTGCAAACCTACGGTATTTTTGCAATCACCTATTTCATTGCGTTAAAGCTTAGGCTTAAGCACAACATTGCCGGACCAGCATGTTTAATTGGTACCTCTAACTTTTTTGAGTTAGCGGTCGCAGTGGCTATTTCATTATTTGGTTTGCACTCGGGTGCAGCATTAGCAACCGTTGTTGGGGTGTTGGTCGAAGTACCTGTGATGCTGTCGTTGGTTGCAATCGTCAATAAAACAACACATTGGTTTAAAGAATAATTGGGGAATCATAATGCAATCACATCCATTTGATATTTTACAGCTAGAAACTGGGGCATTTATTTTTACCCCTTGCCCTGGCACAAAAGACGTTGGCTTATCACAGTCTGTTGCTGATTTAAAAGCGGCAGGTGCAAAAGCAATTATTACTCTGATGTACGATGAAGAGCTTGTTAAAAATGGCGCGCAGCAGCTTGCAATCGAATGTGAGCATGCAGATCTCAGCTGGTTTCAATTACCTATTATCGATGATGACGCGCCAAGCGAAGCGTTTAATCAAGCATTCAGTAAACACCTTAACGATATTCTTGCCATCATAAAAAATGGTGGTAGCGTGGCTGTGCACTGTAAAGGCGGTTCAGGCCGCACAGGCTTAGTCATTGGTTTATTAATGCATGAGCTTGGCTATGCTAAAAACGACATAGTTAATCAAGTGCAGGCTATTCGCCCTAAGTCGTTGCAAAACCCGATACAACGTTCATTTTTCGACAATTTTCAAAAAGTAGGAGCTTAACAATGGCAATTAAAGTAGGCATTAATGGTTTTGGCCGCATGGGGCGTTTATCGCTAAGAGCAGCGTTTGCATGGGACGACGTTGAGTTTGTGCAAATTAATGACCCTGCGGGTGATGCAGCTACATTAGCTCACTTACTTAAGTATGATTCGGTACACGGTATTTGGCCTCATGAGGTTGAAAGTAACGACAACAGTGTGATCATCGATGGTCACGTAATTAACGTCACGCAAAATAAAGCCATTACAGACACTGATTGGTCTGGCTGCGATATCGTTATTGAAGCCTCTGGCGTGATAAAAGAAAAGTCACTACTTCAGACATATCTTGATCAAGGTGTGAAGAAAGTTGTTGTAACTGCGCCTGTAAAAGAAGACGGTGTGTTGAATATAGTAATGGGTGTAAACGATGATTTATACGATGTAAATCAGCATGATATCGTTACAGCAGCATCGTGCACTACCAACTGTTTAGCGCCTGTGGTTAAAGTATTGCAAGAAAAAATTGGTATCAAACATGGTTCAATGACCACTATTCACGATATTACTAACACGCAAACTATCTTAGATGCGCCGCATAAAGATTTGCGCCGTGCTCGCGCATGCGGCATGAGCTTAATTCCAACTACAACCGGCTCTGCAACGGCGATCACACATATTTTCCCTGAACTTAAAGGCAAATTAAACGGCCACGCGGTTCGTGTGCCTTTAGCAAACGCATCAATCACTGACTGTGTGTTTGAAGTAACAAAGCCAACCACCGCTGAGCAAATTAACCAATGGATGCAAGAAGCCGCAGAGGGCGAGCTAAAAGGCATTTTGGGCTATGAAGAAAAGCCACTTGTTTCTATTGATTATAAAACTGATCCACGCTCAAGCATTGTTGATGCGCTATCAACCATGGTTGTCAACGAGACACAAGTTAAGCTGTATGTTTGGTACGATAACGAATGGGGTTATGCAAACCGTACCGCCGAACTTGCCCGAAAAGTTGCGCGATCACTTCAAGGTTAAAAGCAATGACGCGTTTGGCTAATCTTCCCGCTGATATAAAGCAGTACTTAATTGTCACCGGGAATTACTGGGCATTTACGCTTACAGATGGCGCATTGAGAATGTTGGTGGTACTGCACTTTCATGCGCTTGGCTACTCGCCTTTGAGTATTGCCATGCTGTTTTTGTTTTATGAGATTTTTGGTGTTGTCACTAACTTAGTGGGCGGCTATTTAGGCGCAAGGCTTGGTTTAAATAAAACCATGAACATTGGCCTTGCCATACAGGTTGTAGCCTTGTTCATGTTGGCAGTCCCTCCTGAATGGCTGAGTGTTGCCTATGTGATGTTAGCGCAGGCTCTGTCTGGGATTGCCAAAGATCTCAATAAAATGAGCGCTAAAAGCTCAATCAAAATGCTGGTTGCCAGTGGCCAAGAAGGTACCTTGTTTAAATGGGTGGCGATACTAACAGGCTCTAAAAACGCCTTAAAAGGTGTGGGCTTCTTTTTAGGTGGCTTACTTCTCACATTAATGTCGTTTAAAGGCGCAATGCTAACCATGGCTGCCACTTTGCTGGTGGTGTGGTGTTTTAGTCTTTTTGCACTTAAAAATGATTTAGGCAAAGCCAAAAACAAACCTAAGTTTAACGAGATATTTTCAAAGAGTAATTCAATTAATATCTTGTCAGCCGCGAGGTTGTTTTTGTTTGGTGCGCGTGATGTTTGGTTTGTAGTTGCACTACCGGTATTTTTATCACAAGCCTTTGATTGGGACCACTGGACCGTGGGTGCCTTCTTAGCGAGTTGGGTTATTGGCTATGGGGCTGTGCAATCTTTTGCACCTAAAATTATTAAGCTTAATAAGCAAACATCACCAAGTGCAGAAACAGTTAAGTGGGCATCATTGCTTGCTTTAGTCACCTTAGTCATTGCCCTTGCTAATGGCTTTGACTGGGCTGTAAAACCAATGCTGATAGGCGGGTTGATGTTATTTGGTGTGCTATTCGCAATTAACTCATCTTTGCACAGCTACTTAATTGTTAGTATGGCTGATGCCGATGGCGTGTCACTCGATGTCGGGTTTTACTATATGGCCAATGCCATGGGTCGCTTAATTGGTACTGTGTTGTCGGGCTTAGTGTTTCAGCTTTATGGCTTAGCAGCGTGTTTGGCTATATCGCTGTTATTTATTGTTGTTACCGCCGTTATTTCGACTAAATTACCAAAACAAATTTAGTTAAATCTAAACACGCCCTATAAAGGTAAGCATGCTTTATTGCTTACCTTTATTCATGCATAGCATCAGAAATAACAAAATCAGTCACCTTCAGGCTTGAAAAGCTCTTCGAGCATTGGCTGTGGGTTGTTTAAAAACGACGTAAAACAGTATAAAAAAGCGGTGTTTGATGCTTATTGCGAGACGCTACACCACGATCTAACTATCAGTATCGACGATAATATTCTTTGGTTTTTAAGACCGATTTCTAAACAAGCTAAAGAGATTACCCCCAGTACGTTTGCTGGCGAAGTTTGTCCACTTTGCAAAGGAAATCTTAGCGTAACCACATGGGCTGCTGGCTGGCAGTTAAGCTGCGAGCATTGTGAAGTAACGGGGATTGTTGTTGAAAAGTTTGGCTATTAAAAAAGTTAGCTTATTGAAATTGCTGTGTAATTATTCACAGCAATAACAATTTTGATAATGCTATCAGGCTTTTTTAACAAACTTAGCAGTTACCATCATTTCACCGACGCCATCAACTTTACAGTCTAGTTCGTGGTCTTTTTTATCTAACACGCGGCGGATCACGGCTTTGGTACCAATTTTAATTACTTGTGAGCTGCCTTTAATTTTTAAATCTTTCGCAACAGTCACTTTGTCGCCATCGACCAATAAGGTGCCGTTAGCATCTCTTACATCGATCACATCATCGGTATCAACCGCATTAGGATCCCACTCATGAGCGCACTCTGGGCATACTAAGTTGTTTTGATCTTCATACACGTATTCAGAATTACATTTTGGACAAGGAGGAAAAGACATAAAAACACCTTGGTTAATTTTAAAAGCGTATTTTAATGGCTAAGAGCAAACTAAGCGAGCATAAGGCTTATATTTTATGGCTCAGACGTTTCAAGTGTTTTGGTAATAGAGAATATTCCTCTTAAATCACCAAGCCGATAGCCTGTGGCTAAATCATGGGGGTAATGCTCACTAAGCACTTGCTTTACTTCTGGAGCAATCGTTTGACCATGACAATTGAGGCAAACTGGCGCGACTTTTATCGCTTTAGCAAAGCGGAATTGGCCATCTTTATTGGTCGAGAAAGTCACATTATCAATGCTTTCTGAGTTTCTGATCATATCAACTAGCTGGGCGATTTTCTCAGCTTCCCAGTCATCTGGTTTATTGTTCGGATTTCGGTTTTTAGTGCTTTTACGTGCCACAGTCCAACCATCGGTTGATAAGCTTTCGGCAATAGCAGGGGCTTGCATTTTGCACACGTTAATACCTTCAACTAAAACGCCTTGTTTTATAGCGGCTCCTAGTACTGATTTGAGCGTAGTGGCAAATTCAGTTGCTCGCTCAGCTGCTTGGGTTTCTAGGGTAGCAGAATTCGTTTCAGCATAAAGGCTAGGTGAAAGCAATAGGGTGCAAAGCGCTATCGTTCTTAAAGTGTGCATTGTAAGGCCTTATATTAGATATATCTAATATAGTAGTTCGCATTTACTCTACATGCCAATCTAAGCTGCAAAAAACAGGATTCACGCTAATAGCATGCTGGAGTGTTGCTGTTAAATTGGTTATGGTGAGAAAAATATTCAGAGAACAAAATATGAAAAAATTAGTTTATATCGCTTTATTGTTATTTTCTGCTTTTACATTTGCAAGCTCAGGTCCTTATAGTGGAGATATCAGCGTTGCCGACTTACTTAAAGACTATCCTGCTTTTAGTGAAGAATATAATGATTACTCACCCAGTGAAGAAGAGCTAAGTACTATAAGAGCACTGCAAGGTAAGCAAGTGTTAGTGTTTTTAGGCACTTGGTGCCATGACTCTAAACGTGAAGTCCCTCGGTTTTTAAAACTTATTGATACAGCGAATGTGCAATTAGGATCCCTTAAATTAGTGGCTGTAGGCTACGATAAGCTTGATCCTGCCGGTTTAGCAAAGCAGCACGATTTACTGTATACGCCAACCATTATCGTTAGCGATGGCGAAAAAGAGCTCGCGCGCATGATAGAAAAACCAAAGCAAAGTATTGCTGCTGATTTAACTTTGCAAAACTAGATCTCAAGCTAGCAGTACCAGATCGCCTGATGCAATATAGCCAAAGTGATTGTTGCCATTTACAATCACTTTGAAGCAATAACAATGAGAACCCATGATGTATACCGCCGTTATTAAAGCCATTGATACAGCCAATGCAGTAGACCCAAACCGAGTTCTAGTCGATGAACAAGAATTTGCAAAAGAAGGTTTATATGCCATGCGTATGACCGATATGCTCAATCGTTTTAAGCCTCAAGCCGATGAGCTAATGCATATTGCTGCCCGAGGGCAACATATTGAGCGATGGCGCTCTCCGCGCAGTGATTTTCCTATGGGTAAGCAAGGTTATTATCAATGGCGCACTGCTTTATATGATTTTCATGCTGAGCGTGTAACAGCCCTCATGAAAGCGGCTGGTTATTCAACGGCTGATTGTGAGCGTGTATACGCAGCGGTAGCGAAAAAGAATATAAAGCGAAACCCAGATAGCCAATTGATTGAAGATATCGCCAGCCTCGTGTTTATTGAGCATTACATGCTTGACTTTGCAAGTAGCAAGCCTGATTACGATGAGCAAAAATGGCTGGGTATTATTCGTAAAACATGGCAAAAAATGTCAGATGAAGCACATGAATTTGTATTAGCTGGACACATCAGCTTACCTGAGCCACTTAAGCCGTTAATAACAAAAGCGCTAAATTAATTATAAAAACAAGGATGTAATATGTTTTGCCCACGTACTAAAACAGCCCTTGAAGCAGTGAGTATTGGCGATGTTAAAGTATATTTATCAAAATCTGGTGGCGTATTTTTTGATAACCGACAAATATTTCACTTTAGCGATCCAAGTTTAAAACCCGCGCAAGTGCTGGTGGCTCATTTACAAACCTTGCCAACAGAATGTGTTGATATAGCAACGCGAATTAATTGCCCGAAGTGCCCTGACGTGGTGATGATGCGGCGTTTTTTTAGTCCACTTAAAGTGGTTGAAATAGACGAGTGCCCAAACTGTGCAGCTATTTGGCTCGATCATGGTGAGCTTGAAAAGATCCATGAAAATCATTTAACGCCAAAAGAGCGTGAAATGCTGCGTATTGATATGGCCAACAATCATGGTTTTATTCAAGTTAAAATCCCGAAAAGACGTCACTCTGTTCATGCTAAAAAGCCAGATTCTAAAGCAACGTCATCATTAGAAAAACTAGCAGAACTTGCCTATTTATCGATTTTGAATGACTGATAATTTATATAAAACACCAGACGCTGAACTTACTCACGAATCTGTCTATCTTTCGAAACCTCGAGATTTAGAGCTTTTTGATGTGTTGTTTTCTTTTCATGGGCGTTTGAATAGAAAACAGTTTTGGTTTGTGCATGGGTTTTATTTTGTGATTCAAACTATTGCTGTAGTTGATATGTTTCTTTTTATTAGCATATTTATTTTATTTCAATGGCCACTAATGGCTTCTCAAGTCAAACGCTGGCACGATATTGGAAAGTCGGGCTGGAATTGCCTAATTTGGTTTGTACCTTTTGTTGGTTTAATTATGACATTATTTGAAGCAGGGTTAAGCAAAGGACATTTGCTCAGGAATCAATATGGTAGTTCGCTTTACAGGGCAAAGTAAGCAATTTGGCGGGTTGTGCATTTTGTTTGATGGCATACACTTTAAACCTAACTAATTAAATTGATTAGGTAATCTATGCTAATAACAATAATATTGGTTTTAGTGTGGGCGCTGTTAATGCTTTATGCTGCGAGCGCTGAATATAAATACTATCAATCGGTTAAAACTTTAGAGCCGGAACTGTGGCAACAATTGGGTGCACCGCGATTTTTAAAAGTACCTATGGTGTTTGTGTCTAAAAAGAGCTTAACACTTTTAAATTCCACAGAGAACGAAACTGTGCGAGCGAATGCAAAAAAACATCGCCAAGCTGGGATTTTGTTTCTTTCCTATGTGGGGTTGGTGCTTGTTTCGGCAATCGTATTTTTTAAACTTGCCTAAATAGAGCCTGTACCAATTAAGATACAGGCTTTATTAGCTATTAAGTGTTAAAGCTTAACTAGCATTTTTCCTTTATTTTTACCTTCGAACAGGCCAAGAAATGCATCAACGGCATTTTCGATGCCATGGTATACCGTTTCTTCAGATTTAATTTTACCTTCGCTGATCCACGCACCCATTTGCTCAATAAACTCAGGGAACTGATCAAAATAATCAATCACGATAAAGCCTTGCATGGTGAGCTTTTTCGAGTTGATATAAAACAGGTTGCTTGGCCCTGGCTGTGCTGTGTCGTTATTGTAACCTGAGATCATGCCACAAACAGGAATACGGCCGTAATCGTTCATTACATTAAGTGCGGCTTCTAGATGATCGCCACCTACGTTTTCAAAGTACACATCAATACCTTGTGGTGCCGCTTGTTCAAGGGCTTCTGTTAGGTTTGCTACCGTTTTATAGTTAATTACCTCATCAACGCCTAACGCTTTTACCATCTGCGCTTTTTCGTCAGAGCCAACCGATGCAATTACCTTACAGCCTTTTAGCTTGGCAATTTGGAACACTACACTACCTACAGCCCCTGATGCCGCTGAAACAAACACAGTGTCGGTTTCTTTTAGGCTAATTACCTTTGTTAAACCTGCCCATGCGGTTAACCCTGTCATGCCCATAGTACTTAAAAATAGTTGGTCAGGCAGTGGTACACTAGGTAGTAGGGTTAAATCGCTGCCATCGCTAATGTGCATGGTACGCCAGCCACTAATGTGACTTACTTTGCTTCCTACCGGAAAGTCGTTATTGCGTGATTCAACTACTTCGCCGATAGCACCGGCTTCCATCACTTCGTTTAAGTTAAATGGCGCAATATATGATTTACGATCAATCATGCGTGGGCGCATGTAAGGGTCGACAGACATCCAAGTATTTTTAATTAACACTTCGCCGTCGTTCAAATCTGGAAGTGATACGTCTACCTGTGCAAAATTAGCCTGTGTAGGCATGCCCGTTGGGCGTGAAACTAAGTGAATTTGTTGACTTGTAACCATATAAACCTCGAATACTTGAGCTAGCTAGGCTAGTGAGCGAATAATTATAGCTTGCACTAATTATTTGCGCGCAAACTATTTGTGGCCAATTTAATGAAGTTTACGGTAAAAGGCAATAGATCGTCAGAAAATAATTTGCGCGCAAACTAAATTAAGGCAATAATACGGCTGTATTTCAGTTTAGGGTAATAGCATGAGCAACAACTTATCAGACAATGTGTGTTTCACTTTATACAGTGCAACAAATGCGTTGATCAGAGCGTTTCGACCAATCCTTGAAGCTTATGACTTGACCTATCCGCAATATATTGTGATGCACTCACTTTGGTATAAAAATCAGGTGAGTTTAAAAGCGCTTTCTCATGATACGCACTTAGACTCAGGCACCTTAACACCGATAGTTAAACGCTTAGAAACGAAAGGTTTATTGACGCGTCAGGTATCGAATGAAGATGAGCGCAAAAAAGTAATCTCATTAACAGAGCAGGGCATGCAGCTTAAAACTGATGCCGAAGCATTAACGGCTAAGTTAATGGCGCGCTCAAACATGAGTTTGGAGCGAATCGAGTTATTACGCGAGTTAACCCTTGAGCTACACACTGACCTTACTAAAGGCTAATCTTCTACTAAACACACCAAGGTGCCCTCAATAGCACGAACATACGCATAATGCTGGGCGTCTTTTTTAGTTGGCGGACACAATGGCTCAGCGCCAGCAAGCACTGCTTTATCGTAACTTTCTACTAAATTATGGCAGCTGAACCTTAGCTCAAAACCAAGTGCAGGTTGCTTAGGGTGGGCACGAATATACCCTTGCTTAAAATACGATTGCGCATGCGGATGGGTTGCAAAAGCAAGCTTAACAGGCCCTGTAACAAGTTCACCGTAATCGGCATCATCACTGATATGATTGGTATTAAAACCAAATGCTTGATAGTAAAAGTCGAGTACTTCTTCTACGTTGTCGACGTAAATAACCTGACTTAAAAAGTCCATTTATGTTGCTCTATTTATTGTTCGTTTATTAAATAAAGCATAGTTTTAGTAATAAAAAAACCTTGTAAGTCTGAAGTGACCCCCAATAGTTGGACATTCCAATTACTGGGGGTCTTTTTATGTCCAAACATCACCGAGCATTCAAGCTCAAAATAGCTGAACTCGCTTTGTCTGAAAGCTCTTCGGCGGTAAGT